>NZ_JACHNO010000002.1:0-423534 GCF_014199025.1 Xanthomonas sp. CFBP 8152 | reverse complement strand
CACGGCGAAGCCGCCCGCAGGGTGGCGCACACGGAGGTGCGCCATGAAAGCCGGCCGCAACCGCGCGCGCAGCAACTTCAATCTGCGTGGCCGCCTGACACTGGTCGGCATCGCGCTGGGCCTGTGCTCGGTGACGCTGATCGGCCGGGCGGCGTTCGTGCAGCTGGTCAACCGCGATTTCTACCAACGCCAGGGCGAAGCGCGCTATCTGCGTGAGCTGCCGATCGCCACCTCGCGCGGCATGATCACCGACCGCAACGGCGAGCCGCTGGCCGTTTCCACGCCGGTGGAATCGATCTGGGTCAATCCGCAGGAACTGTTGCGCAACCCGGACCGCATTCCCGAGCTGGCCAAGGCGCTCGGCCAGCCGCTGGACGAGTTGAACGCCAAGCTGGCGCAGAAGGCCGGCAAGGAATTCATGTACCTGCAGCGCCGGATCAATCCGGACAAGGCACATGCGATTGTCGATCTGAAGATTCCCGGTGTGTTTTCGCAGCGCGAGTTCCGCCGCTTCTATCCGCAAGGCGAGGCGATGGCCCACGTGCTGGGCTTCACCAATATCGATGACCGCGGCCAGGAAGGCTTGGAGCTGGCCTTCGACGAATGGCTGCGCGGCAAGCCGGGCTCCAAGAAGGTGGTGCGCGATGCGCGCGGCGCGATCGTGGAGAGCGTGGATCTGGTACGTCCGGCGCAGCCGGGCAAGGACCTGACGCTGAGCATCGACCGCCGCATCCAGTTCCTGGCCTACAAGGAGCTGCGCAACGCGCTGGTCGAAAACAATGCGGCCGGCGGGTCGATGGTGGTGATGGATGTGGCCACCGGCGAAGTGCTGGCGATGGTCAACCTGCCCACCTACAACCCCAACGCGGTCACCGGCATCAACCCGTCGGCACGCCGCAACCGTGCGGTCACCGATCTGGTCGAGCCGGGCTCGACGATGAAGCCGCTGACCGTGGCCACCGCGCTGACTGCCGGTGTGGTGACCAAGGACACGGTCATCGACACCAACCCCGGCTACATGTCGGTGGGGCGTTTCACCATCCGCGATGTGCCGCGCAACAACGGCGTGCTCAACGTCACCGGCGTGATCACCCGCAGCTCCAACATCGGCGCGGCCAAGATCGCCGCCAAGGTGCCGGACCAGACCTTCTATCAGTCGATCCGCAACTTCGGCTACGGCGCTGCCCCGCACAGCGGTTTTCCCGGCGAATCGGCCGGCGTGGTGCTGCAGCCGGCGCGCTGGAGCGGCCCCTCCAAGACCACCATGTCCTACGGCTACGGCCTGTCGGTGACGCCGCTGCAGATCGCGCAGGCGTACGCCACGCTGGGCAACGGCGGCAAGCTGACCCCGCCGACCTTCGTGCGCGGCCAGCACAACGAAACCCGCCAGGTGGTGACTCCGGAAGTGGCTCGCCAGGTCATCGACATGATGGAAACCGTGGTCACCCAGGGCGGCGCCAAGGGCGCGGCGATCCTGGGCTATCACGTGGCCGGCAAGACCGGTACCGCGCGCAAGAACGGCGCCAACGGGTACGAGCGCGGGCATTACAACGCGCTGTTCGCCGGCCTGGTGCCGGCCACGCGTCCGCGCTTTGCCACCGTCATCGTGATCAACGATCCGCAGGGCAAGGTGTATTACGGCGGCCTGGTGTCGGCGCCGGTGTTCCACAGGGTGATGGAAGGCGCGCTGCGGCTGATGGACGTGCCGCCGGACGACATCCAGTCGTGGCTGGCCGCGCAGGCCGCCGGCAAGACCGGGCAGCCGGTCGTCAAGCCGCAGCCCGCCGATCTGGATCCGGCGTTGGTGCCGGACCCGGTGGATGAAGTGTCTGCGGGTATTCCCACCGCACTCGCACCGGCTGCACTGCCCGCACCCGCCCAGCCTGCACCGCTGCAGGAGAGCCGCCAGTGAGCCGCAGCATGCCGCTGTCGCAGTTGTTGCCGGACGTGCCGCTTGCGCACGAGGTGCAGGTGTCGGGCCTGGTGATGGACAGCCGTGCGGTGCGTGCGGGCGATGCCTTCGTGGCGATCGCCGGGTTTGGTGCGCATGGCCTGGGCTTTGTCGACCAGGCGCGCGCCAATGGCGCGGCGGCGGTGTTGTTCGAACCGCCGGCGCCGGCCGACCTACCGGCACCGGCCGATGCGATCGCGGTGCCGGGCCTGCGTGCGCGCCTGGGCGCGATGGCCGATCAGTTCCATGGCCAGCCCTCGCGGGCGATGCGCATGGTCGGCGTCACCGGCACCAACGGCAAGACCTCCACCGTGCAATTGCTGGCGCAGGCCCTGACGCTGCTCGGCACCCCTGCCGGCACGCTCGGCACCCTGGGTGTCGGCCTGTACGGCAGCGCCGTGCCGACCGGTTTCACCACGCCGCTGGTGCTGCAAACGCATGCCTTGCTGGCGCAGTTGCGCGACGCGGGCGCGCAGGCGGTGGCGATGGAAGTCAGCTCGCATGCGCTGGACCAGGGCCGCGTGGATGCGGTGCATTTCGACGTGGCGGTGTTCACCAATCTCACCCGCGACCATCTCGATTACCACGGCGACATGGCGCAGTACGGCGCGGCCAAGGCCAGGCTGTTCACGCGCGCCGGATTGAAGGCCGCGGTGGTGAACCTGGACGATGACTTCGGCCGCACGCTGCTGGCCTCGCTCGACCCCGCGCTGCGCGCGATCGGCGTGAGCTCGCGCGCGCAGGCCCAGGCAAGCGTGCGTGCGCAGGCACTGCAGCTGGATCACAACGGCATCAATTTCGCGCTGCATCTCGACGGCCAGGTGCATCCGGTGCACTCGCCGCTGCTGGGCCGCTTCAACGTGGACAACCTGCTGGCCGTGGCCGGTGCGTTGTCTGCGCTGGAGATCGCGCCGGCGCAGATCGCCGAAGTGCTCGGTCGGCTGCAGCCGATCCACGGCCGCATGAATCGCCTGGGTGGCGCGCATGGCGCACCGCTGGTGGTCGTCGACTACGCACACACGCCCGACGCGCTGGAACAGGCATTGGCCAGCCTGCGCTCGCATGCACAGGACCGGCTGATCTGCGTGTTCGGCTGCGGCGGCGAGCGCGATACCGGCAAGCGCCCGCAGATGGCGGCCATTGCCGAGGTCAATGCCGACGTGGCGATCGTCACCGACGACAATCCGCGTGGCGAAGATGGCGATGTGATCGTGGCCGATATCCTGCGCGGCTTCGCGCGCCCGGATGCGGCCATCGTGCAGCGCGACCGCGCCGCGGCGATCCATCAGGCCATCAGCATGGCCAGCCCCTCCGACATCGTGCTGATCGCCGGCAAGGGCCACGAGCCGTACCAGGAAGTCGCCGGCGTGCGGCATGCCTTCGACGACGCTATCGTGGCGGCGCAGGCCCTGTTGCCGCGCACCTTACTGGGAGTGCGCGCATGAAGCTCACTCCGCTGTCGTTGATCGCCCACTGGGCCGGTGGCGAGCTGCATGGCGACGACGCCATGATCGACACCGTCGGCAACGACACCCGCACGCTGGCCAACGGCAGCCTGTACGTGGCGCTGCGCGGCGAGCGTTTCGACGGACACGACTTTGCCGCAGACGCGGTGGCGCACGGCGCCAGCGGTGTGCTGGTGAGCCGCCTGCTGCCGGCGCTGAGCGTGCCGCAGGTGCTGGTGGAGAATACCGAACTGGCGCTGGCGCGTATCGCCGCCGGCATGCAGCGCGACCGCGCCACGCGGGTGATCGCCTTGACCGGCTCCAACGGCAAGACCAGCGTCAAGGCGCTGCTGCTGGCCATCCTGACCGAGGCCGGGCGTGTCGACGGCACCACCGTGTACGCCACGCCGGGCAACCGCAACAACGAGATCGGCCTGCCGCTGGCGGTGATTGCTGCGCCGGACGATGCGGACCTGGCGATCTACGAAATGGGCGCCGGCAAGCCGGGCGATATCGCCTATCTCACCGAGATCGCGCAGCCGCACGTGGCCCTGGTCAACAACATTGCGCCTGCCCATCTGGAACGCCTGGGCAGCCTGCTCGGCGTCGCCCGCACCAAGGGCGCCATCTACGCCGCATTGCCGGCCGATGGCGTGGCGGTGATCAATGCCGACGATGCCTTCGGTGCCTGGTTCGAGCAGCAGCTGCATGCGCAGCCGGTGCAGGGCCGCCGCGTGTTGCGCTACGGCCTGCAGGCCAGTGCCGACATCACCGCGCAAGGCTTGCGGCTGCAGGCCAGTGGTGTGCAATTCACCCTGGTGACCCCGCACGGCCAGGCGCAGATCGCGCTGCCGTTGCCGGGCCGCCACAACGTGCTCAATGCGCTGGCGGCGGCCGGCCTGGCCTTGGGTGCGGGCATCGCTTTACCGATCATCGCCGCCGGTCTGGCGCAGGTGCGCCCGGTGGCCGGTCGTCAGATCACCCACGCCCTGCCTGGCGGCGCGGTGCTGATCGACGACAGCTACAACGCCAACCCCGGCTCGCTGGATGCCGCCATCGACACCCTGGCTGCTGCGCCTGGCGAAGGCTGGCTGGTGCTCGGCGACATGCGCGAACTCGGCCCGGAAGGCGCGGCCCTGCATGCCGCCGCCGGACGTCGCGCGCGCGCGGCCAAGCTGCAGCGCCTGTATGCGCTGGGCGAGCTCAGTGCTGCCGCCGCGCAGGCGTTCGGCGAGGGCGGCCGCGTGTTCGCCACCCATGCCGCGTTGATCGCGGCCTTGCAGGCGGATCTGGCACAGCTCGCCGTTTCGTCGACCCAAACGCAGGAATCTTCTTCGATGTACGAACACACCGGTGCGGCGGCGCCCACTGCCGCCCCCACGGCGCAAACCCCGCCCACGCTGCTGGTGAAAGGCTCCCGTGGCAGCGCCATGGACCGCATCGTCGCCGCGCTGCTCGCCCCGGCGGAGGACGCATCCCATGCTGCTTGAGCTGGCGCGTTGGCTGCAGCAACTGGAGAGCCTGTTCGGGCTGTTCAACTATCTGACCTTCCGCGGCATCCTGGCCGCGCTGACCGCGCTGTTCCTGTCGTTGTGGATGGGCCCGGCGGTGATCCGCAAGCTGGCCCAGTTCAAGGGCGGCCAGCCGATCCGCCAGGACGGCCCGCAGACGCATTTCTCCAAGGCCGGCACCCCGACCATGGGCGGTTCGCTGATCCTGCTGACGGTGACCTTGTCGGTGCTGCTGTGGGGCGATTTGCGCAACCGTTACGTGTGGTTGGTGCTGGCGGTGATGATCTGTTTCGGCGCGATCGGCTGGTACGACGACTGGATCAAGATCGTGCGCCGCGATCCCAATGGCCTGAAGTCGCGCTGGAAGTATCTGCTGCAGTCGATCTTCGGCCTGGCCGCAGGCCTGTTCCTGTACTACACCGCCGACGTGCCGGCCGCGATCACCTTCTACATCCCGATGTTCAAGTCGATCGCGCTGCCGCTGGCCGGCGTGAGCTTCGTGGTGATCGCCTATTTCTGGATCGTCGGCTTCTCCAATGCGGTGAACCTGACCGACGGCCTGGATGGTCTGGCGATCATGCCGACCGTGCTGGTGGCCTGTGCGCTGGGCGTGTTCGCCTACGCCTCGGGCAACGTGGTGTTTGCCGAATACCTGAAGATCCCGCTGATTCCCGGGGCCGGCGAGCTGATCATCATCTGCTCGGCGATCGCCGGCGCAGGCCTGGGCTTTCTGTGGTTCAACACCTATCCGGCCATGGTGTTCATGGGCGATATCGGCGCGCTGTCGCTGGGCGCGGTGCTCGGCACCATCGCGGTGATCGTGCGCCAGGAGCTGGTGCTGGTGATCATGGGAGGGGTGTTCGTGATCGAAACGCTGTCGGTGATGATCCAGGTCGCCAGCTTCAAACTGACCGGCAAGCGCGTGTTCCGCATGGCGCCGATCCATCACCACTTCGAACTCAAGGGCTGGCCGGAGCCGCGCGTGATCGTGCGCTTCTGGATCATTTCGGTGGTGCTGGTGCTGATCGGCCTTGCCACGTTGAAGGTGCGCTGATGAACGACATGTCCCGCCAGGCCACGCGACTGGATGCCATCGGCGGCCGCTACGACCCGTGGCTGCTCGGGGCCGCGGCCACGCTCGCCTCGCTGGGCGTGGTGATGGTGGCGTCCAGCTCGATCGAGTTGTCCGACAACCCGTTCTATTACCTGACCCGCCATCTGCTGTTCCTGGGCATCGGCGTGGGCCTGGCATTCTGGGCGATGCGCACCGAGCTCAAGACCATCGAGCAGTACAACCAGGTGTTGCTGCTGGCCTGCTTCGGCCTGCTGATGGTGGTGTTCGTGCCCGGCCTGGGCAGCAGCGTCAATGGCGCCAAGCGCTGGATCAATCTGGGCGTGTCGAAATTCCAGACCGTCGAAGCGGTCAAGGTGCTCTACATCGTGTGGCTGTCCAGCTATCTGGTGCGCTTTCGCGACGAGGTCAACGCGACCTGGCCGGCGATGCTCAAGCCGCTGGGCGTAGCGATCGCGTTGGTCGGCCTGCTGCTGATGCAGCCGGACTTCGGCTCGTCCACGCTGCTGCTGGCGATCACCGCCGGCATGCTGGTGCTGGGCGGGGTGAACCTGCCGCGCATGTCGATGCCGATCGTGTTCGGCCTGCCGGTGTTCGCCTTCATCGCGATCCTTGAGCCGTACCGGCTGCGTCGCATCACCTCGTTCCTGGACCCGTGGGCCGACCAGCTCGGCTCCGGCTATCAGCTGTCCAACGCCTTGATGGCAGTCGGCCGTGGCCAGTGGACCGGCGTGGGCCTGGGCGCCTCGGTGCAGAAGCTCAACTACCTGCCCGAAGCGCATACCGACTTCATCTTCTCGGTCATTGCCGAGGAGCTCGGCTTTGTCGGCGTGTGCGGGGTGATCTCGCTGTACGCACTGCTGGTCGGCCGCGCGTTCTGGCTGGGCATGCGCTGCGTGGAAATGAAGCGTCACTTCTCCGGCTACATCGCCTTCGGCATCGGCTTGTGGATCAGCCTGCAGAGCTTCGTCTCGGTGGGCGTAAACCTGGGCATCCTGCCGACCAAGGGCCTGACCCTGCCGCTGATCTCCTCCGGCGGTTCGTCGGTGCTGATGACCTGCGTGGCGATGGGCCTGCTGCTGCGCGTGTCCTACGAAATGGATCGTGCCGAGCGCCTGCGCAGCAAGTTGTCGCCGCAGGGTGCGGGCGCGCCGTCGGCCGAGCCGGTCGAACCGGTGGTCGAGTCGGCCGCGCCGGCCTATGCGCCCGCGCGCAAACCGCAGCGCGAGCCAGTTGCCGCAGCATCCGCCCCGGCACCGGTCGCTGCAGCCTCGGCGACGTCTGCGCATGCGTCCGAGTTCCTGCGCGGCACCAGCCGCATGCAGCCGCGCGTGGAACCGACCTTCGGAAGGATCGCATGAGCACTCGTGCGAATCCCTCGCAAAAGCCCGCACATGCATGTGCGGGAATTGGACCGGTGATGATTCTTGCTGGCGGTACCGGCGGGCACATCTTCCCGGGTCTGGCCGTGGCCAAGGTGCTGCGCGCGCGTGGCGTGCCGGTGACCTGGCTGGGCGCCGACGGGGCGATGGAAACCCGGCTGGTGCCGCAGCACGACATTCCACTGGACACGCTGTCCATCAGCGGTCTGCGCGGCAAGGGCCTGGTGAAATTGCTGGGCGCGCCGGTGCGGGTGATGCGCGCAGTGCGCGCCGCCGGCTTCGTGCTGCGCCAGCGCCAGCCGCGTGCGGTGATCAGTTTCGGCGGCTTTGCGGCAGGCCCGGGTGGCCTGGCTGCGCGGCTGCTCGGCGTGCCGTTGCTGGTGCACGAACAGAATCGCGCACCCGGCATGACCAACAAGGTGTTGTCGCGTTTTGCGCGCCGTGTATTGACCGGTTTCCCGGGCAGCTTCGCCGGCGAAGAGGCGGTGGGCAATCCGGTACGTGCGGAAATCGCAGCGCTTCCCGCACCGGCCACGCGTCTTGTCGGCCGTGGCAGTGTCGTACGTGTGCTGGTGCTCGGTGGCAGCCAGGGCGCACGTGCATTGAACCAGGCCGTACCGGCGGCACTGGCGGCGCTCGGCCACCCGGATGTCGATGTGCGCCACCAGTGCGGTGAAAAGCTACGTGACGAAGCCGAGGCCGCGTACGCGCAGGCGAGCGTCAACGCCAGCGTCGAACCGTTCATCGCCGACATGGCCGCCGCCTACGCCTGGGCCGATCTGGTCGTATGCCGCGCCGGTGCCTCCACGCTGGCCGAACTATGCGCCGCCGGCATCGGCAGCGTGCTGGTGCCCTTCGCCGCAGCAGTGGACGACCACCAGACCCGCAATGCCGAATACCTGGTCGGCGCCGACGCCGCCGTGCTGCTCAAGCAGGACGACACCCTGGCCGTGCGGCTGCAGCAGGTCTTGCAGGGCCTGCTCGCCGATCCCGCCCGCCGCCTGTCGATGGCGCAAGCCGCGCGCACCTTGGCCAAGCCGGACGCCGCCGAACGCATCGCCGACATCATTCTGCAGGAAGCCGGGAGTGGTAAATCGGGAATGGGGAATGGGCAGAGCTCAGAACAATTGCAGGAACACACATTGATGCACGCAGACAAGCGCACCGACCAAGTATCCGTCGCTGCTGGCGCTCCGCTCCACACGATTCCCGAGTCCCGATTCCCGACTCGCACCTCCACCGGAGGTGCCGCATGATCCGCCGTCTGCAGGACAGCGGCGATCTGGTGCGGGCGTTTCCGCGCGTGCATTTCGTCGGTATCGGCGGCACCGGCATGAGCGGCATTGCCGAGGTGATGCTGACGCTGGGCTACGAAGTCTCCGGCTCGGACAACTCCGATAACGTGGCGACACGTCGGCTGGCCAAGCTGGGTGCGCGAGTGATGCGCGGGCATTCGGCGGCCAACGTGCTCGGCACCGATTGCGTGGTGGTCTCCAGCGCGATCCGCGAAGACAACCCCGAGCTGATGGAAGCGCGCAGCCAGCGTATTCCGATCATGCCGCGTGCGGCGATGCTGGCCGAGCTGATGCGTTTCCGTCGCGGCATTGCGGTGGCCGGCACGCATGGCAAGACCACCACCACCAGCCTGGCGGCAGCGGTGCTGAGCGAGGGCGGGCTGGATCCGACCTTCGTCATCGGCGGGCAATTGCTGGCTGCCGGTGCCAACGCCAAGCTCGGCGGCGGCCAGTGGCTGGTGGCCGAGGCCGACGAGAGCGATGGCAGCTTCCTGCGTCTGAATCCGCTGATGGCGGTGATCACCAACATCGATTCGGATCACCTGGAAAACTACGGCAACGATTTTTCGCGCATCCAGGCGGCATTCGCCGAGTTCCTGCAGCGCCTGCCGTTCTATGGTCTGGCGTTGCTGTGCATCGACGATCCGGAAGTGGCTGCGCTGGCCGGCAAGACGCCGCGCCACGTGATGAGCTACGGCATGAGCGAAAACGCCGACGTGCGCGCCGAGGACGTGGTGCAGGACGGCCCGCGCATGCGCTTCACGCTGCGTCTGCCCGAAGGCACCACCACGCCGGTGACGCTGGCCTTGCCGGGCCGCCACAACGTGCTCAACGCACTGGCGGCCGCCGCGATCGGCTGGCAGCTGGGCGTTGCGCCGGAAACCATCGCGCGTGCGCTGGAAAACTTCGCCGGCATCGGCCGCCGCTTCAACGACCTGGGCGAAGTCACCACCAGCACCGGTGCGCGGGTACGCGTGGTCGACGATTACGGCCACCATCCGCGCGAGCTGGAAGCGGTGTTCGCCGCCGCCCGTGGCGGCTGGCCGGACAAGCGCCTGGTGGTGGCGTTCCAGCCGCATCGCTACAGCCGTACCCGGGATCAGTTCGACGCCTTTGCCGCGGTGCTGAGCACCGTCGATGCGCTGGTGCTGAGCGAGGTGTATCCGGCCGGCGAAGCGCCGATTCCGGGCGCCGATGCGCGTGCACTGGCGCGTGCGATCCGTGCGCGCGGGCGCAGCGAACCGGTCGTGGTCGGCCAGATCTCCGGCCTGGCCGAAGTGCTGCCGGACGTGCTGCAGGATGGCGACCTGCTGCTGATGATGGGCGCCGGCGATATCGGCTATGTCGCGCAGCACATCATCAACAACGGTTTCACCGGAGCGAGCGCATGAGCGCGGTGATTCCCAACGCACGTACCAGTGATCCGGCCGCGTTCGGCCGCGTCGCCGTGCTGCTCGGCGGTACCTCGTCCGAGCGCGAAGTGTCGTTGAACTCCGGCAGCAACGTGCTCGATGCACTGCGCGCGCGCGGTGTCGACGCGCAGCCGGTCGACGGCATTCCGGCCCTGGCGCAGGCGCTGGTCGAAAAACGCTTCGATCGCGTCTTCAACGTGCTGCACGGCCATAACGGCGGCGGCGAAGACGGCATCGTGCAAGGCCTGATGGAAGCCTTCAAGGTGCCGTATACCGGCTCCAACGTGCTGGGTTCGGCGTTGAGCATGGACAAGATCCGCACCAAGCAGGTGTGGCTGTCACTGGGCCTGTCCACGCCGCGCTATGCGCGCCTGGCCGCCGGTGCCAGCGCCGACGACATCCATGCCGCCGCGCGGCAGATCGGCTTGCCGGTGATCGTCAAGCCGGCCAACGAAGGCTCCAGCGTCGGCATCAGCCGCGTGTTTGACCAGGCCCAGCTCGAACAAGCCGTGGTGCTGGCGGCGCGCTACGACGGTGCGCTGCTGATGGAGCAACTGATCGAAGGCGACGAACTCACCGTGGCCGTGCTCGGCGAGGTCGCGCTGCCGTCGATCCGCATCGTGCCCAAGGGCCAGTGGTACGACTACAACGCCAAGTACCTGGCCGACGACACCCAGTACCTGTGCCCGGGCCTGGACGGCGATGCCGAGACGCAACTGCGCCAGCTCGCCCTCGACGCTTTCCGCGCCGCCGGCGCCCGCGGCTGGGGCCGCGTCGACGTGATGCGCGATCACGCCAGCGGCCAGCTGTATCTGCTCGAAGTCAACACCGCCCCCGGCATGACCAGCCACTCGCTGGTGCCCAAGGCCGCACGCCAGCTCGGCATCGATTTCGAAGAACTGGTCTGGCGCGTGCTGGAGCAGACGCTATGACGCCGGGAATGGGGATTCGGGAATCGGGAATCGCAAAAGCGACAGCAGGCAGTGCGCCGCTGTTGACGATTCCCTATTCCCGATTCCCCATTCCCGCGCGCGGAGCGCGCGCATGAACGCCACCCTGCGCATCCTGGCGTGGTTGCTCGCGGTGGCGCTGGTCGCGTTGCCGGTGGTGGCCGTGCTCAATGGCTGGGTCGGTGCCGAGCGTTGGCCGTTGGCGCGCTTGCGGGTGTCGGGCGACTTCAAGCGGGTGCCGGCCGAAGAGTTGCGTGCGGTGGTACTGCCGTATGCGCGCTCGGGCTTTTTCGCGGTGAAGTTGCAGAACGCGCAGGACGCCATCGCGCGCTTGCCGTGGGTGGAAAGTGCGCAGGTGCGCAAGCGCTGGCCGGACGTGCTGGAAGTGCACGTCACCGAGCACAAGCCGTTCGCGCGCTGGGGCACCGACCGCATGTTGTCCGAACAGGGCCGGTTGTTCCGCACCCCGCCGTTGTTGAAGGATTTCAAGTTGCCGCAACTCGGCGGCCCGGACAGCAAGACCCAGGACGTGGTGGCGCTCTACAACGAATCGCGCGCTCTGTTCGCGCCGACCGGGCTGGATGTGGAGCGTCTGGAAATGGACGCGCGTGGCAGCTGGTCGCTGGGCCTGAGCAACGGCGTGCAGATCGTGATCGGCCGCGACGACGCCCGCGCCCGCCTGCAACGCTTCGCCCGCGTGCTGCCGCAACTGGCCGACCCGCAACGCCCGATCGCCCGCGCCGACCTGCGCTACACCAATGGCTTTACGGTCGAACGGCGAATGGAGAATGGGGAATCGGGAATGGATAAAAAATCCAAGCCGACGCCGCCCGCTGCGCCTCACACACTTGTCCTCAATTCTCCTCGCATTCGTGCACCGCTGTTGACCATTCCCCATTCGCTATTCCCTATTCCCGGCTTTAAGACATGAACCGCAAAGGCGACAAATCCCTCATCGTTGGACTGGACATCGGCACCTCCAAGGTCGTCGCGCTGGTCGGCGAGTACTCGCCCGGCAATCCGATCGAAGTGATCGGCATCGGTTCGCATGAATCGCGCGGTCTCAAGCGCGGCGTGGTGGTGGACATCGAATCCACCGTGCAGTCGATCCAGCGCGCGGTGGAAGAGGCCGAGTTGATGGCCGGCTGCGAGATCCGCTCGGTGTACGCGTCGATTTCCGGCAACCACGTGCAGTGCAAGAACTCGCCCGGCATCGTGCCGATCCGCGACGGCGAAGTGACCTGGAGCGATCTGGAGCGCGTGCTGGATGCGGCCAAGGCCGTGGCCATTCCCGCCGACCAGCGCATCCTGCATGCGATCCCGCGCGAGTACGTGCTGGACGACTCGCAGGAAGGCATCCGCAATCCGGTCGGCATGACCGGCGTGCGCCTGGAGGTGCATGCGCATCTGGTGGTGTGCGCGCAGTCGGCGGCGGCCAACATCACCAAGTGCGTACAGAAGTGCGGCCTGCAGGTGGACGATCTGGTGCTGTCGTCGCTGGCTTCCAGCGTGGCGGTGTTGACCGCCGACGAGCGCGAACTGGGCGTGGTGCTGGTGGATATCGGCGCCGGCACCACCGACCTTGCGGTCTACGTGCAGGGCGCGATCTGCCACACCGCCTCGCTGCCGATCGCCGGCGACCACGTCACCAACGACATCGCGCACATGTTGCGCACGCCGACCCCGGAAGCCGAGCAGATCAAGGTGCGCTACGCCTGTGCGCTGGCGCAGCTGGCCACCGCCGAAGAAAGCATCCAGGTGCCGTCGGTCGGCGATCGCCCGCCGCGTCGCATGCCGCGGCATGCGCTTGCGCAGGCAGTGCAGGGCCGTTACGAGGAAATCTTCGAAATGGTGCAGGCCGAACTGCGCCGCTCCGGTTTCGAGGAAATGGTGCGCGCCGGCATGGTGCTCACCGGTGGCGCGTCGAAGATGGAAGGCGTGGTCGAACTGGCCGAAGAAATGTTGCAGATGCCGGTGCGCGTGGGCATTCCCCAGCACGTCACCGGTCTGGGCGAAGTCGTCGGCAACCCGGTGCACGCCTCCGGCGTGGGCCTGCTGCTGATGGGCAGCCAGATCGAACACCCGCGCCGCCCGTCGATCCCGACCGGACGCGCCGGGAGCTTGTTCAAGAAATTGAAGAATTGGTATCGCGGCGAGTTCTGACGAATCGGGAATCGGGATTCGAGAATTGGTTGAAGCAAAGGCGAAGCGGTTGCGGCAGGTTTGAGTGGAGAGCGGTGAGAGCGGGCAGGGCGTAATTTTTTGTGTTTCCGCCGAGGAAAGTGGTAGTTGGCGTGGAGGTGATTCGCTGTTGCGATTCCCCATTCCCGACTCCCCATTCCCGGCATTCAAACAACAACATTCGCCGACATGCGGGTGTTGGGCTGGCGAACGGAGCGATCCGATTCCCCATTCCCGATTCCCCATTCACGGCATCCAAAGAGGACACTGACATGGCACATTTTGAACTGATCGAAAAGATGGCTCCCAACGCGGTAATCAAGGTCGTTGGCGTGGGCGGTGGCGGCGGCAACGCGGTTGCGCACATGGTCAACACCAATGTCGATGGCGTGGAATTCATCACCGCCAACACCGACTCGCAGGCGATCAAGAACTGCGGCGCCAAGCTGCAGCTGCAGCTCGGCACCAACGTCACCAAGGGCCTGGGCGCGGGCGCCAATCCGGAAGTCGGCCGTCAGGCCGCGCTGGAAGACCGCGAGCGCATCATGGACGCGCTGCAGGGTGCGGACATGGTGTTCATCACCGCCGGCATGGGCGGCGGCACCGGCACCGGCGCCGCGCCGGTGGTGGCGCAGCTGGCCAAGGAAATGGGCATCCTGACCGTGGCCGTGGTCACCAAGCCGTTCCCGTTCGAAGGCCGTCGCCGCATGCAGGTTGCGCTGAAGGGCATTGAGGAACTGAGCCAGCATTGCGACTCGCTGATCACCATCCCCAATGAAAAGCTGATCACCGTGCTCGGCCGCAACGCCACCATGATCCAGGCGTTCCGCGCTGCCAACGACGTGCTGCAGGGCGCCGTGCAGGGCATCGCCGATCTGATCGTGCGTCCGGGTCTGATCAACGTCGACTTCGCCGACGTGCGCACCGTGATGTCGGAAATGGGCCTGGCGATGATGGGCACCGGTTCGGCACGCGGCGACGATCGCGCGCAGGCCGCTGCCGAAGCCGCCATCCAGAACCCGCTGCTGGACGACGTCAACCTGGCCGGTGCTAACGGCATCCTGGTCAACATCACCGCCGGCCCGGACTTCACCATGTCCGAGTTCGACGAGATCGGCCGCACCATCGAGGCGTTCGCCTCGGAAGATGCGACCGTGGTGGTCGGCACCGTGCTCGACCCGGACATGCAGGACGAAGTGCGCGTCACCGTGGTGGCCACTGGTCTGAACCGTGCGGTTGCCCGTCAGACCCAGCGCCCGGACCAGCGTGCGCCGATCAAGCTGGTGCGCAATGCCACCACCGGCCAGCCGGAGTTCGGCGATTTCGACACCAGCGGCGGCGATGCGGTGTCCAAGGCCGTCGGCGGCAGCATGGGCCTGGGCCTGCGTCGTCCGAGCAGCGACTCGGTCGGCAGCGGCAGCAACAACGGCGGCGGTTCGGCTGCGCCGGCCGCAGACCTGCCCAACGATTACCTGGATATCCCGGCGTTCCTGCGCCGACAGGCCGACTGAGGATCGTCGGCTGCGTCGCTACGGCGACGCGGTCCGTCCCGCCCCCGGGTTCGCCCCGGGGGTGCAGTGCCATGTCCTTTCTGCCGGATCGGCCACGGTCCGGCAGCTTTTGCAGTTGCGTAACCTGGGAATTACAGTTCCCGTCACGCGCGACTTGTTAAAATTCGGATAATCTCAACGGATTAGACAGCCGGTTCAGCGTCTGTCTGCATTGTTCATCCAGACTTCGCATATGACCCAGCAACGCACACTCAAGAACACCATTCGCGCCACCGGCGTCGGCCTGCATACCGGCGACAAGGTGTACATGACGCTACGGCCGGCTCCGGTCGATCATGGCGTGGTGTTCCGGCGTGTGGACCTGGAGCCGATCGTCGAAGTCCCCGCCGATGCCGAGCTGGTCACCGAGACCACGCTGTGCACCGGTCTGACCTGCAATGGCGCCAAGATCCAGACCGTCGAGCACCTGATGTCGGCACTGGCCGGCCTGGGTGTGGACAATGTCATTGTCGAACTGTCCTCGGCCGAGCTGCCGATCATGGACGGGTCGTCCGGCCCGTTCGTGTTCCTGCTGCAGTCGGCAGGCATCGTCGAGCAGAACAAGGCCAAGCGCTTCATCCGCATCAAGCAGACGGTGGAAGTGCGCGAGGGCGACAAGGTCGCGCGCTTCGAGCCGTACGACGGCTACAAGCTCGGCTTCACCATCGAATTCAATCACCCGATGATCCCGGCCAAGCAGTCGCGCCAGGAAATCGAGTTCTCCACCTCGGCCTACGTCAAGGAAATCTCGCGCGCCCGGACCTTCGGTTTCATGCGCGACCTTGAATACATGCGCGAGCGCAATCTGGGCCTGGGCGGTTCGATGGACAACGCCATCGTGCTGGACGAGTTCCGCGTGCTCAACGAGGACGGCCTGCGTTACACCAACGAATTCGTGCGGCACAAGATCCTGGACGCCATCGGCGACCTGTATCTGGCCGGCGGCGCCATTCTGGGCGCCTACGAAGGCTTCAAGTCCGGCCACGCGCTCAACAACAAACTGGTGCGTGCGCTGCTGGCGGATCAGGCCGCCTGGGAATGGGTCAGCTTCCCCGAAGGCACCGTGCAACCGCCGGTCACCTACGCCAGCCCCGTCTACGCCTGATGTCGGTGAATGCCGTAGTTGGCGTTCGAAGTGTGAACTGCGTCGGATTACCGGCCCGTTCTTAACGTTTATTTAAGACTTCTCTAACTCCTGCGTGGCTGAGGCCCGCTAGGATGCGTCGGGTCGTGCGCGGTCTTCGCAATTCTTTCACGCTGCGGCGGCCACTTCGCACCGGCTGCGCGGCGCTCACCGTTTGGTGGGTGGAACGTCCTGCAGGGAGGCCAGCGCATCGCGCAGACCTCTGTGCGTGGCCTCCGAGACGGGGCGCGGACGCTCGCGATTCTGCTGCGTTGGGGAATGCAGCGCGGTGGTGGTGGTCTTGATGGTCACTGCGGTGGCCTTCAGCCCGATGGATCGGGCGGCATCCAGTAATTGGGTCTCGGCAAGCCGCAACCTGGCATGCCAGACAGGTGAATCAACCAGAAAAACGAGCTGTTCGTCTCTGACATTGGCCAGCCGGCAACGGGTGACCAGATGAGGCGGTAACAGGGGGCGCAACTGCCGGTCCAGCGCATCGAGCCACAACGCTCGGCGCAAGGGGTCGCCAGCATTTTCACCCAATGCGGCCTCGATGGCCGGTTGTGGGACGGAAGGGTTGCGTGCGTTGGACTTGGGCTTGGACATGACACTCATATGGCGTTGAAGAAAGTCGTAATCAAATCTCGCGAAACCCGGGCGCAGCGGTTGGCCCGCCAGTTCCAGGGCTTTGCCGCGGATCGACCGATGGTAGTCCTTGGCGCCGTGCTTGGGCTGGGCATGTTGATCGGCATCGGTGCCAGCACCGCCACTGGCATGGTGACCAATTCCGCGTTGCAGGCCAAGGTTGCCCGGCAGCAGGCCGAGCTGGCCCAGGTGCAGCGCGCCTCGCAGGCGCAGGTCAATGCACTGGCCGCACGCATGGGCGAGCTGCAGGCGCAGGCCACCCGTCTCAATGCATTGGGCGAGCGGCTGACCGAAATGGGCAAGCTGAAGGACGGCGAATTCGACTTCGACGCGCCGGTCGGCGTCGGCGGCGGCGATGAGCCGGTCAGCGACATGCCGGTCGAGTCGCTCAAGCAGACGCTAGGGCAAGTCGAACAGCAATTCTCCGCCTCCGGCCAACAACTGAACGTGCTGGCGGCGCTGATGTTCGATCATCAGCTCGAACAGAATTCGGTGCCCTCGCGGATGCCGATCCGCAACACCTACATCACCTCCGGCTTCGGCGGCCGCGCCGACCCGTTCGACGGTGGTTCGGCCTTCCACAAGGGAGTGGACTTCCACGCCAATGTGGGCGACCCGGTGACGTCGGTCGCCGATGGCGTGGTCAGCTATGCCGGCGTGCGCGGCGGCTATGGCAACGTGGTCGAAGTGGATCACGGCAACGGCTATGTGACCCGCTATGCGCACAATTCGCGCCTGGTGGTGAAGGTGGGCGATCTGGTGCGTGCCGGCCAGCAGGTGGCCAGGGCCGGATCCAGCGGCCGCTCGACTGGTGCGCACGTGCATTTCGAAGTGTGGGCGGACGGGCGGGTGGTCAATCCACGCAAGTTTCTGGGCGATACGAATACCCCGGTGGGCCGCCGCGGGCGCGGTTGACGACGGCGCGGGTGGTGCTTGATTCGTGAAGGCCCGCCCCAAGCTACAATAGGGTGTTGCCATCGACAGGGCGCAGTGCGCCCTGTTTCGTTTACGGCGGCCGGGTCTTGGGGACCGGCGTCGGTCAAACCGTTCCTTTTCAACCGGTTTCTTCAATGATCAACAGTCTGCTTACCCGTGTCTTTGGCAGTCGTAACGAACGCCAGCTGCGCCAGCTCAACCGCCTCGTCACTCAGATCAATGCGCTGGAGCCGACGATCGAGAAGCTCTCCGACGCCGAGCTGCAAGCCAAGACCCCGGAGTTCAAGCAGCGACTTGCCGCCGGCGAGTCCCTGGACAAGATTCTTCCCGAAGCCTTTGCGGTGTGCCGCGAGGCCAGCCGCCGCGTGCTCGGCATGCGCCATTACGACGTGCAGCTGATCGGCGGCATGGTGCTGCACCTGGGCAAGATCGCCGAGATGCGTACCGGTGAAGGCAAGACCCTGGTCGCCACGCTGCCGGTGTACCTCAACGCGCTACAGGGCGAGGGCGTGCATGTGGTCACGGTCAACGACTACCTGGCGCGCCGCGACGCCGCGCAGATGGGCAAGCTGTACAACTGGCTGGGCCTGAGCGTGGGCGTGGTGTATCCGGGGATGCCGCACAGCGACAAGCGCGAGGCCTACGGCAGCGACATCACCTACGGCACCAACAACGAGTTCGGTTTTGACTACCTGCGCGACAACATGGCGCTGTCCAAGGCCGACCGCTACCAGCGCAACCTGCATTACGCGATCGTCGATGAAGTCGACTCGATCCTGATCGACGAGGCGCGTACCCCGCTGATCATCTCCGGCCCGGCCGACGAGTCGCCGGAGCTGTACATCCGCGTCAACCGCATCGTGCCGCAGCTGACCAAGCAGGAAAGCGAAGAGGGCGAAGGCGACTTCTGGATCGACGAGAAGGGCAAGCAGGTGCATCTGTCCGAGGCGGGCATGGGCCACGCCGAAGAGCTGCTGATGCAGGCCGGCATTCTCGAGAATGCCGAAGACGGCCTGTATGCCGCACAGAACCTGAGCGTGGTGCATCACCTCAATGCCGCGCTGCGCGCGCATGCGATCTATCAGCGCGACGTGGACTACATCGTGCGCGATGGCGAGGTGGTGATCGTCGACGAATTCACCGGCCGCACGCTGAGCGGGCGCCGCTGGTCCGATGGCCTGCATCAGGCGGTCGAGGCCAAGGAAGGCGTGCCGGTACAGCGCGAAAACCAGACGCTGGCCAGCATCACCTTCCAGAACCTGTTCCGCATGTACAAGAAGCTGTCCGGCATGACCGGTACGGCCGACACCGAAGCCTACGAGTTCCAGAGCATCTACGGCCTGGAAGTGGTGGTGATCCCGACCAACCGCCCGACCGTGCGCAAGGACCATCCGGACCAGGTGTTCCTCAACCGCAAGGGCAAGTTCAACGCGGTGCTGGCCGACATCGAAGACTGCGCCAAGCGCGGTCAGCCGGTACTGGTGGGCACCACCTCGATCGAGACCTCGGAGATGCTCTCCGAGCATCTGCGCAAGGCCGGGGTCAAGCACGAAGTGCTCAACGCCAAGCAGCACGAGCGCGAAGCCACCATCGTAGCCAACGCCGGCCAGCCGGGCGCGGTGACCATCGCCACCAACATGGCCGGTCGCGGTACCGACATCGTGCTGGGCGGGTCGCTGGAAACCGAGCTGCATGGCCTGGGCGAAGACATCAGCGACGAGCAGCGCTTGGCGGCCAAGACCGAATGGCAGCGTCGTCACGACGCGGTCAAGGCCGCCGGTGGCCTGCACATCATCGGTACCGAGCGGCACGAGTCGCGGCGTATCGACAACCAGCTGCGCGGCCGCGCCGGTCGTCAGGGCGACCCCGGTTCGTCGCGCTTCTATCTGTCGCTGGAAGACAACCTGATGCGGATCTTCGCCTCGGACTGGGTCCAGAAGGCGATGCGCATGATGGGCATGAAGGAAGACGACGTCATCGAAGATCGCCTGGTCAGCCGGCAGATCGAAAAGGCGCAGCGCAAGGTGGAAGCGCACAACTTCGACATCCGCAAGAACCTGCTGGACTTCGACGACGTCAACAACGACCAGCGCAAGGTGATCTACGCCCAGCGCGACGAACTGCTGGATGCCGAATCGGTCAAGGACAATGTGGACGGCATCCGTGGCGACGTGATCTACGACCTGGTCGCACGCTTCGTGCCGCCCAATTCGGTCGACGAGCAGTGGGACCTGAAGGGTCTGGAAGCCACGCTGGAATCGGAACTGGGCATGCCGCTGGCGCTGAGCGAGATGGCACGCACGCAGGAAGAACTGGACGCCGAGCAGATTGCGGCCAAGGTGCAGGCAGCGGTGGATGCGCATTTTGCCGAGAAGGAAGCGGCGGTGGGCAACGACACCATGCGCGCATTGGAGAAGCACGTGATGCTGACCGTGCTCGACCAGGGCTGGAAGGAGCATCTGGCCAAGATGGATTACTTGCGCCAAGGCATCTATCTGCGCGGATATGCGCAGAAGCAGCCCAAGCAGGAATACAAGAAGGAAGCCTTCGAGTTGTTCTCCGAGATGCTGGAGAACGTCAAGCGCGAAGTGATCAACCTGCTGGCGCGCGTGCGCATCCGCAGCGAAGAGGAAGTGGCCGAGCTGGAAGAGCAGGAGCGTCTGCAGGCGCAGGCGCGCCTGATGGCCTCGCAGTTCCAGCATCAGGACGCCGGCGGTTACGGTGCCGACGAGGAAGTAGAACAGATGCAGGGCGGCAACGCCCCGGTGCCGGTGTCGCAGGTGACCCGCGACGAGCCCAAGGTGGGCCGTAACGATCCGTGCCCCTGCGGCAGCGGCAAGAAGTACAAGCACTGCCACGGTCAACTCAGCTGAGCTGAGTTGACCGTGGCGCAGCCCGCTTGGCGGGGCTGCGCACCAGGCATCCGCGTAGCGGACGCCTGGTGCACGGTCCTTGCTTCCGATCCCCGCGCCCTTGGCGCGCCCCCTTACCAAGGGGGCTCTGCTTACGGATGGGATCCTGAGGGGGTCTTGAAGCAGGAAGGGGGATATCGCAGACCGAGTGCGAGGCCACGCTCAGGTTTCGCCGCCTTTGGCCAACTCCCTGCGAAGTCATGGCTTGCATCGCTGCCAGGCAAGGTCGGAAACCACGGCATAGACGCTGGAAGCGTCCTGCGAGCTGTCTTGCGGTGGGCCTCGGCACGGCAGGTCCGCCACACGCTGTCCATTTCTTGCGGCGCCAACTGCGCCTGCCGCATGCAGGCGTCTGCGCCGGTGCCGTTGCTGGGCGTATGCTCGATCCACATCCTGCGTGGAGTGCGGTCATGGCGCTGCTGTCCAGCCAGCAATTGAAGGTGTTCGTGCCTGCGCGCGACTACGCGGTGTCGCAGCGGTTCTATCGCGCGCTGGGCTTCGTGCAGGAAGACGAGGTAGGCAATGTGACCTGCTTCCGGCATGGCACGCATTGCGCGTTTCTGCTGCAGGATTTCTATCTGCGCGAACTGGCCGAGAATCTGATGCTGCACCTGTGGGTGGACGATGCCGACAGCTGGTGGCAACACGTGCACGACACCGGCCTGGGCACGCAGTTCGGAGTGAGCTGCAGCGCACCGGAAGACCGGCCATGGGGCGCACGCGATTTCACCTTGCACGATCCCAGCGGTGTGCTCTGGCGCATCGGGCATCCACTGTAGACGTGAATCGGGAATCGGGAGTGGGGAATTGCAAAGGCGGGGATGGCGCGTGCTTCAACCGATTCCCGATTCCCAAATCTCCATTCCCCGCCGCCAAGCGATTGCGCTGAACGGCTCACTCGCGGCACTCTTGCGCCATGCCCGATTCTCTAAGATCCATCCACGTCGTTGCCGGCGTGATCACCGACGCCCGCGGCCGCATCCTGCTGACCCGCCGTACCGAGACCCGCGACATGCCCGGCCTGTGGGAGTTTCCCGGCGGCAAACGCGAACCTGGCGAAACCTCCGAACAGGCACTGGTGCGCGAGCTCAACGAAGAACTCGGTATCGAGGCGCAGGTCGGCGAGTGGCTGATGGACGTGCCGCAGCTGTACCCGGACAAGCGGCTGCGCCTGGAAGTGCGCCACATCACCACATGGAAAGGCAGCCCGCGCGGCCGCGAAGGCCAGGCGATGACCTGGGTCGCCGCGGACAAGCTGCCCCGTTATTCGATGCCGCCGGCCGATGTGCCGGTGGTCGGTGTGCTGCGCCAGCCCGACCGCTATCTGATCACGCCCGAACCGGACGATGACGCGCTGTGGCTGGAAGGCCTGGAGCGTGCGCTGCAGGACGGCATCACGCGCATCCAGTTGCGTGCGCGGCAGGCCGAACCGGCGCGCTGGCATGCCTTGCTGCAGCAGGTGATGCGCCTGCGCGGCCGTGCGCGCGCGCAACTGCTGCTCAACCGCGACATCGCATTGGCCGGCGAACTCGGCATCGGCGTGCACCTGGGCGCGGAGCAATTGGCCGGCCTGCAGGAGCGCCCGTTACCGGCCGAGCAGCCGGTCGCCGCCTCGTGTCACGGGCTGGAAGACCTGCGCCACGCCCAGCGTCTGGGCTGCGATTTTGCGGTGCTGGGCCCGGTGCAGGCGACTGTGTCGCATCCGGGTGCGACACCCCTGGGATGGGAAGGATTCGAACGTCTGCGCGAGCAGGTCTCCTTGCCGATCTACGCACTCGGTGGCATGCAGGTCGACGACCTGCGCCAAGCACGTTCGCATGGCGCGCAAGGCATCGCCGCGATTCGCGCACTGTGGCCGCAGTGACCTTGCAGTCAGCGATCCTGGTGGTGTTCGGCGGATTGCCGGGCGTCGGCAAGAGTTCCATTGCCAAGGCGCTACTGACGCACTGCACTGGGTTTTACTTGCGTATCGATACGATCGAGCAGGCACTACGCGCAAGTGGTGCACTCGCCAACGACGTCGGAGCAGCCGGCTATATGACCGCCTATGCGCTTGCCGAGGCCAATCTGCAACTGGGTCACGTGGTGGTCGCCGATTGCGTGAACCCACTGCCGGTCACCCGTGAAGCGTGGCGTGCTGTCGCTCGTCGCACACGCAGCCGCTTGCTGGAGATCGAAGTGGTGTGCAGCGATCGCAATGTGCACCGGCAGCGCGTGGAATCGCGGCAAAGCGACATCGTCGGATTGCGCGTGCCGGAGTGGTCTTGCGTGCTCGCGCATGACTACGCGGCGTGGACCGAGCCGCATTGGGTGATCGACAGCGCGGTGCTGAGTCCGCAGCAGGCGGTGACGCAGATCATGGGCCGGCTTGTCGCATAGCCTGCAAGCGTTACCTATGAGGCATGAGGTTCGGGGTCTCTGAGCCGATACGCTCACTGCCTCGCAGCCCACACCACCATCGTCACCATCACCGATTGCCGGGGCAATGCGCCGTCGCATGTACTTGCCGCTGCAATCCGCTCACGCCGGGCGCTGCGCTAAAACGTCACCCAGAAGCAGTTGTACTGCCGGCGCAGCCGCAACACGCTGCTTGCGGGCGCACCGCTGGCGAGGTTCTGTTCCAGGCGCAGGCCCCAGGGGCGCGGGCGGCTTGGCGGTGCCGGGAGTGGGGCGTCGATGGCGCTGCCGTCCAGGGATGGAGCCACTGCCGTGCCGGCATCGGCTTCCCAGGTCGGCGGATCGCGTTGCGGGTACATCGGGACGATGTCCAGCAACGGGCGTTGCACGATCGCTTCCAGCCGGCTCAGCAGCTGGTTGGCAGCGGTGTCGGACTGGCCGCTCCACAGGTAAAGGCTGGAGAGCCGATTGACGTCGCGGCTGTCCACGGCCAGTTGCAGCAACGACACCAGCTCGCTCAGCCGGCGCGGGCAGCCGTAGCGATACAGGCCGGTGTTGCCCTGCGTGCGCGTAGCCGGCGGCGGGCGCGACGCGGCGCCGACATCTTCGCAGCGGCGGTCGGTGAACATGGTCTGCCCATCCGCTGTCACGCAGCGACGGATCTCCTGCGCCTGCACGCGTGTGGCCGGGCAAAGGCAGAACGACAGCAGTAACGGCAGCAGCAGACGAGGCATCGGCGCAGCGTAACGGGCGGTGCGTGAGCCGGCGAACAACGCGCAGGGACCGGGGGAAGTTGTACGACGTTTGCGTATCATGCGCGCGCTTGCGAATGAGGTGCCCGCACAGACGCGCCTGCCGAGCGGCATGGCGTCGGCCGGGCGGCTCAGCGGCCTAGCAGCTGCAGCACCTGCGTGGTCGGCTTGGCCAGGTTGAGCGTGTAGAAGTGCAGGGCAGGCGCGCCACCGGCGATCAGGCGCTCGCACACGGTGGCCACCACTTCCGCACCGAAGGCGCGCACTGCATCGGCATCGTCGCCATAGGACTGCATCTTCTTGCCGATCCAGCGCGGAATTTCTGCACCGCACTGCTCGGAGAAACGCCGCAACTGCGAGAAATTGGAGATCGGCATGATGCCGGGGATGATCGGGATCTCCACGCCCATGCGCTGCACGGCGTCGCGGAAATGAAAGTATGCATCGGCGTTGTAGAAGTACTGGGTGATCGCGGCATCGGCGCCGGCATCCACCTTGGCCTTGAAGTAACGCAGATCGCTCAACGCGTCGGTCGCCTGCGGATGGGTCTCCGGATACGCACCGACCTCGATCCGGAACGCATCGCCGTGCTCGGCGCGGATGAAGGCGATCAGGTCCGAGGCATAGCGCAGGTCACCCGGGTGGCCCATGCCCGAGGGCAGGTCGCCGCGCAGCGCGACGATGCGGGTACAGCCGATCGCGCGATACAGCTTGAGCAGCTCGCGGATTTCCTGGCGGCTGCCGCCGACGCAGGACAGATGCGGGGCGGCTTCGAAACCGTGCTTCTGCTTGAGGTGGCGCACCGTCTCGGAGGTGTAGCTGAGCGTGGAGCCGCCGGCACCGAAGGTGCACGACACGTATTCCGGCGCGTAGCCCTTCAACCTGGCCGCCGTGCGGTCCAGCTGTGCGCGCTGGTCGTCGGTCTTGGGCGGGTAGAACTCGAAACTGAGATGCGTCATCGCGGCGGGTCCGGCGGATCGTGCTGGCATAATATCGCTTCATCGCGATGAATGCATATTTGGTTGCGGATGTCCTGCATTCGGCTGCATCGCCGAAAGATCGTACGGGTCCGCGCCACGCACACATGGTTGGGGCTGCTTGGGGCGCCAGTCTTGGTATGCCGCGTACGCGGTAAGCTCACGGCTACCCCACGCCATCTGATCGGAGCGCGACATGCAGGAACAGGAAATGGATGTAATCGCCGAATCGCTGGGCCGCATCTGGGTTGCATTGGCGCGCAGCGTCGGCGACCTGGCGCTTGCTCTGGCCGAGCAACCCGGCGTGGACGGCGACAAGTTGCTGAGGGACTTTGCCGCACGCCTGCCTTCGGATCAGGATGACGGGACCTCCAAGGTGTTCGAGGCGATCCGCCAGTACATCGACCAGGATGCCGCTCCAAGCGCGGAGTGACTGGTTGCCACCTGCGTCTGCCATGCAGGCGCGCGTGGTCAGGTGCTGTGGTCTTGCAGTGCGCTGGCAGCGGAGAGACGGCCGGATCTGCGGGCCTGCAGGCGATCGCCGCGTGGCGGCGACCGCGCCTCGCATCAATCCGGTAAATCGCTCCTGTTGCCGCACTGCGCAACGCGTGATGCCGGCCATCGTGCAGTTGCTTGCCCTGAAGCGGTAGCGAGGTGGTTACGCTGCGCGTGCGTGACGTGTCGCGACCGGGCTTGCGCCAGGCGTTGACGCAGGCAGCTCTACACTGGGCGCCCTTTCTACGGAGTGCTGCGCATGAGCGATACCACGATGACCGCAATCGCCATCCGCGATGGCAAGGGCGATGCGGATGCGCTGTACGCCAGCGAGCAGCCGCGCCCGCGCCCCGCGCCGGGACAGGTGCTGATCCGCGTGCATGCGGCCGGCATCAATCGTCCCGATCTGCTGCAGCGCGCCGGCCACTATCCGCCGCCGCCGGGCGCGCCGCAGACGCTCGGGCTGGAAATCGCCGGCGAGATCGTGGAGCCGGCCGGTCGCTGGAAGGTCGGCGATCGGGTGTGTGCGCTGCTGGGCGGCGGCGGTTACGCACAGTACGCAGCGGTCGATGCGCGGCATGTGCTGCCGATTCCGCCGGGCATGGATCTGGCGCATGCCGCCGCGCTGCCGGAAACCATCTTTACCGCGTACACCAACCTGTTCGAGCACGGCCGGCTGGCGGCCGGGGAATGGCTGCTGCTGCACGGCGCCACGTCCGGGATCGGCGTGACTGCGATCCAGATGGCCAAGGCCGCCGGTGCGCATGTGCTGGCGACCGCGCGTTCGGCGGGCAAGGCGGCGCAGGCACGCGAACTGGGCGCCGATGTGGCGATCGATTCCACCACCGAATCGTTTGTCGACGCGGCCAAGGCGCACGGCGGGGTGGATGTGTCGTTGGACATGGTGGGCGCTGCGGTGTTCGCCGACACCCTGGAAGCGCTCAATCCGCGCGGGCGCATCGTCTACATCGCCTCGCAGGCCGGCTCGACCATCGAGGTGCCGATCCCGCTGCTGATGCGCAAGCAGGCGATCCTCACCGGCTCGACGTTGCGCCCGCGCAGTGCCGACGAGAAGGCACGCCTGGCCGCGGAAGTAGAGCGCGTGGTGTGGCCGTGGATCGAGCAGGGCAAGCTGCGCGTGCTGCTCGACAAGCGCTTCCCGCTTGGCGACGCCGCTGCAGCGCATCGCTATCTGGAGCAGGGCAGCCACCTGGGCAAGGTCGTGCTGGAGATGTGAGTGCATCGCAAGGCGCATGCAGGTAGCTCTGTCTGCAGCCGGTGTCGCAGGCCCGGCCATACATCGGCCGCAGGCAGGGTGCCCCACCGCAGTTGCCGCCGTGCTCCAGTGCGACCAGGTGGAAGGCCACGAACGGCAAGGCGTGCCGTGCAGCTGCACCGATGCAGCATGGCGGCTCCTGCACGGCCACCGGGCGGCGCAGGTATAGCAAAACAAGCAGGAGCGATGTCTCGCAGCGAACCGCAGCCTGACCTTACACTGCGCCGTTGCGTGCGCTGGTGCAGCGCGCCGTTGCCGCAGGCTCCGTGCATGCGCCTGAAACGGGCGATCGCGCGGGTCCCGCCACTTCACCCTCAGCCCGAAGGTTTCGATGAAGCATCCAGACGCATTGCGCATTGCCCTTGTCGGCATCGGCAAGATCGCCCGCGACCAGCACGTGCCCACCATCGGCGCGCGCGCCGATGTGCAGCTGGTGGTCACCGTGAGCCGGCACGGCACGGTCGATGGAGTGCCGGCCTATCACAGCCTGGAAGAGGCCTTCGCGGCGCATCCGCAAATCGAAGCGGTGGCGCTGTGCACGCCACCGGTGGGGCGGCATGCGCAGGCACAGGCCGCGCTGGCCGCCGGGCGCCATGTGTTCCTGGAAAAACCCCCAGCCGCCACCCTGGCCGAGATCGACGATCTGCGCGCGTTGGCGCAGCGTGCGCAACGCAGCCTGTTCACCAGCTGGCATTCGCGCTGTGCCGCTGCCGTGGAGCCTGCGCGGGCGTGGCTGGCCGACAAGCAGATCCTGCGCGCGCACATCACCTGGAAGGAAGACATTCGTCATTGGCACCCAGGCCAGGACTGGATCCTGGAGCCGGGCGGCATGGGCGTGTTCGACCCCGGCATCAATGCGCTGTCCATCGTCACGCATCTGTTGCCGCGCCCCTTCGCGCTGCGCGAAGCGGAGTTGCACACGCCGGAAAACCGCCAGGCACCGCTGTATGCCAGGCTCGGTTTTGTCGATACTGCAGGCGTGCCGGTGACGGCGGAACTGGATTTTCTGCAGACCGGCCAGCAGCGCTGGGATATCGAAGTGGACACCACCGCTGGCCTGCTCGTGCTCAGCGAGGGCGGTGCCAGGTTGAGCATCGATGGCCAGCCGCAACCGGTGGAGGCGGCCAGCGAGTACGACGGCTTGTACCGGCGTTTCGTGCAGCTGGTGCGCGCCGGCGAATCGGAGGTGGATGTCACCCCGTTCGTGCATGTGGCCGATGCGTTCATGCTCGGCGCGCGCAAGGTCACCGCGCCGTTCGCCTGGTAGCCGGTCGCACCATCCAACGTGTTGCAACATCCACAACACCGGCGATAAGCCGGTGTTTTCCTGTGTCAGAGGCCGCGTGTCTTTGCGATCGGGCTCCAACCACGCAGCGGACGCCGCGTGCTCGCCCGACAGCTCAGCGGCGCCACATGCGCGCACCGCGCGCCGGCAGCGTGAAGGTGTAGGAGCCGCTGGAGATACGCACCACGCTGCCCGAGCCCAGTGCATCCACATAATCCGCGTTCCAATACAGCACGCTGCCATTCATCGCCACGGTGGTGGTGACCGGATTGCCGCACTTGTTGATGCCGACGATGCCCAGGCTGCCGCGCCGGAACAGTACATGGCAGGAACTGGACGACAGTATCTGCATGTCGCTGCCTTGCACGCCGTTGTGGAAGCCGATCATGCGGCGCAGGTCGTCGCGCAGATAGGCGTTGACCCAGCGGTTGTCGCCGCTTTCGTTGTTGTCGGTGTAGACCATCGGCATGCCGCCGTTGCGGCCGATCAGATATGCGTATGCCAGGGTCTCGTCGACAGGGTCGAGGATGGCGTAGCGGAAGCCGGCATTGTTGGGGATGTCGTGGGTGACGGCGAAGGTCACCGCGCGATTGCCTGGCAAGGCCTGGCCGGTGGACGCGGGATCGACCAACTGCTGCAGGCTGGCGCCGACAGCGAATGCATTGCGCACCGCGTTGAACAACGGGAAGTCGTAGGCCGCATGCGGCGTGGACTGCAGGTACGGCGCCAGGAACTGGTCGTAATCGCCATTGCCGGTACCGCCGCCAGTGATCACTTCGCCGAACACATAGACGCCGGAACGAATGCCTGCATCGAAGACCCGATTGAGATGATCGAAGCTCATATGCTTGGCTGCATCGACACGGAAGCCGGTCACACCCAGGCCCTTCAGCGCTTGCAGATAGGCGCGCTGCTGCTGCACCACCCAATCGTTGCCTAGCAGGTCCGGCAGGCCCGGATCGCTGCCGCCACCGCAGATGCGATAGGTGCGCACCTGGTAGGCGTCGTCGTAATTGGTGATGCACTGTGCCGGACCGAAATCGCTGGCGCTCAGAAAGTTCGACTGCAAGGTGCCGAACAGACGTAACGTCTCGTAACGGCCCGGATTTGCAGCGTATTGCGCGAGCACGGCGCTGCCGGGGTAATTGAGATCCGAACGTGTCGCCGCCTCGTTGGCCATGTGGTTGAGCACCACATCGGCATAGGTCTCCACACCATTGTCGGCCAATGCCCGCACCATGCGCGAGAACGCAGCGGTGTCGCCCAGCGGGCCATCGATCACGCGCAGATCCTGCGGTTGGTAGCGCGCCCACCATGCGCTGCCTTGCGAGCGATAGGCGGGAGCGACCAATACCTTGCGATAACCGGCGTCGGCAATCTGCCTGGCGCGTGCCTCTACGGTGGCATACGGCCAATTGAAGGCATGCAGGATCACATCGGCCTGCACATTGGCTGTGGTCAGCAGCAGCACCAGCGCGGCAAGCAGCAGCCGCGAGCTGCGTTGAAGCCGCGAGGGCGGGGGTGGAGCGTATGCGTCGCGCATCGGATGGATCTCCAGTCGGTAGGCGCGAGCACACGCATGCTGCACGATGCCCGCATCGAGGCCTCCGGCCCCTGTTCCGGAAGGCGCGCGCACGGCGTGCAGCGCGCGGTGATGCTAAGCGTGCATCGCGGCGCAACATCGCTGTTGTGCATACGTATTCAATGCAGGGGGGTGCGAAAACCCCGGTGCAGGTCGCGCTTTGCGTAGTGCGTCGTCGCAGAACTTGGGAGTTCGCGCATGCGAAGAAGGGCCCGGCAGAATCGGCCGCTGCTGCCGGTGGCAGGCTCGGGCAGTCAGGCTGGGTGGCGCGGGGCGCGGTAAACTGGGCGCACATTCACCGGTTCCCTTCCCATGCGCAATCCGCTGCAAGAACAACTGCTCAAGGCCGGCCTGGTCAAGAAGGCCCAGGTGGACAAGGTCGCGCGCGAGCAGAACAAGCAGCGTCATGCCAAGGGCGCGGCCGTGGCACCGGCCGACGTCGACAAGGTGGACGCGGCGCGGCTACAGGCCGAGCGCGCCGAGCGCGATCGCGCGCTGGCCGAAGAACGCAAGCTGCAGCTGCGGCGACAGGAAGTGCTGGCCCAGGTCCGGCAGATCGTGGAAACCAACAAGGTCAAGCGCGATGGCGAGATCGACTACCGCTTCAACGACGGCAGCGTCATCCGCAGCGTGCTGGTCAACCCCGCGCTGCGCAGTCAGCTGGCCAGCGGGGCGCTGGTGATCGTGCGGCATGGCGATGGCTTTGAGCTGATTCCGCGCGCCGCCGCCGACAAGGTCTACAGCCGCGATGCGGACAGCGTGGTGCTGGATCACGGCCGTAGCAGCACGCCATCGGCGCCGGACAGCGACGACGACTATTACAGCCAGTTCAAGGTGCCGGACGATCTGATCTGGTAAGTGTTCGCACCGCAGGGCTGCAGGCTACCCTGGCGTTCTTTGTCACCCGCCACCGTCATGTCCATCGTCCTAACACCGTTCGCCCGCACCCGTCTGTTTCCCCGCGATGGTCGTCGCAACGCCATCCGCGATTGCACGCCCGAACAGTTCATCCAGCGGCTCAATGAACAGACGCCGGTGCGCGTGATCGAAGGCTATGCGCCGTTCTGCCAGCTGCATGTGCACCGCAACTGGACCTCGACGCGCTGCCTCACTGCGCCGATCACCGACGACAACCGCCACCAGCTGCGCTCCGGCTACGAGGCACGCAGCACGCAGGAGTTGCCGGTGCTGGTGCGCTGGTTCGAAGGTGCGGAGCCACCGGTAGCGACGTATCTGCTGCCGATCCTCTATAGCCGCGATCAGCTGGCCAAGGAGGGCGCGCCGATCGACGCCGACTGGGGTGTGGTCGGTTGCCTCTACACCAGCGAGCCGGAAGAAATTCCGATGGCGCCCATCACCATGCTGCGCAATGCACTGGGCGTGGAAGAGGGCGGCTCCGGCGTGGCACTGGACCGCGATGCCTACCGGCGCAGCGTTGCGTTTTGGGAACGCAATGCGAACTGGCGGCCGTAGCGGGCAGATAGCCGCGACGTGTCGTGCAATTCTTTCGCAGGGAAAGCAGCGCTGCTCTTGAGCTCAGGCGGCGCGGTGTCGCTTCGCCGCCGCGGGCGCATCCTTTGGTTGCTTGCCGGCACGCAGGGTATGCCGCAAGCCTTGAGCGAGTATCGCACACGGCAACAGCTGACACGCCCACGACAAAGCTGTCCGGCATGCTGGATTCCATGGTGTATTGCTCGAGGCGTTGCATCCACGCGATGCATGTCGATGTCGATGCCGCATGCCGCGAACACAGATTGATCGCCATGCGGGTCCGCTTGCACGCGTGGTCATCCGGCATCCTGCAAGGAAAACGGGCGCCTTGCGGCGCCCGTTTTTCACACGTCATTGCACGGGCGACACTCGCCCGATCACTCAGTAACGGTAATGATCCGGCTTGTACGGGCCGGCCACGTCAACGCCGAGGTACTCGGCCTGATCCTTGGTCAGGGTGGTCAGCTTGACGCCGATCTTTTCCAGATGCAGACGCGCGACTTCTTCGTCCAGGTGCTTGGGCAGGATGTAGACCTTCTTCTCGTAGCTGTCGCGCTTTTCCCACAGGTCGATCTGCGCCAGGGTCTGGTTGGCGAACGAGTTGGACATCACGAAGCTCGGGTGGCCGGTGGCGCAGCCCAGGTTGACCAGGCGGCCGTCGGCCAGCAGGAAGATCGCATTGCCGTTGCCGAACACGTACTTGTCGACCTGCGGCTTGATGTTGATCTTTTCCACGCCCTTCAGCGCGTTCAGTGCGTCGACCTGGATCTCGTTGTCGAAGTGCCCGATGTTGCAGACGATGGCCTGATCCTTCATCGCCTGCAGGTGCTCGACGGTGATGATGTCCTTGTTGCCGGTGGTGGTGACGTAGATGTCGCCGCGGCCCAGGGTGGATTCGATGGTGTTGACCTCGAAGCCTTCCATCGACGCCTGCAGCGCGCAGATCGGGTCGATCTCGGTGACGATCACGCGGGCACCGTAGGCACGCAGCGAGGCGGCGCTGCCCTTGCCGACGTCGCCGTAGCCGCAGACCACCGCGACCTTGCCGGCCAGCATCACGTCCATCGCGCGCTTGAGGCCGTCGGCCAGCGACTCGCGGCAGCCGTAGAGGTTGTCGAACTTGCTCTTGGTGACCGAGTCGTTGACGTTGATCGCCGGGATCAGCAGCTTGCCGGCTTCGGCGATCTGGTACAGGCGGTGCACGCCGGTGGTGGTCTCTTCGGAGACGCCCTTCCAGTCCTTGACCACGCGGGTCCAGTAACCCGGACGCTCGACGGCCACGCGCTTGAGCAGCGCCTTGATCACGCCTTCCTCGTGCGAGGAGGCCGGCTCGTCGACCCAGGTGCCGCCGTTTTCGAGCTCATAGCCCTTGTGGATCAGCAGGGTGACGTCGCCGCCGTCGTCCACCACCAGCTCCGGGCCGGTCTGGGTGCCGTCGGGCAGGGTGAAGGTCAGCGCGTCCAGGGTGCAATCCCAGTACTCTTCCAGTGTCTCGCCCTTCCAGGCGAACACCGGCGTGCCGGAGGCGGCGATGGCGGCGGCCGCGTGGTCCTGGGTGGAGAAGATGTTGCACGAGGCCCAACGCACATTGGCGCCAATGTCCTTGAGCGTTTCGATCAGCACTGCGGTCTGGATGGTCATGTGCAGCGAGCCGGTGATGCGCACGTCCTTCAGCGGCTTGGTCTGCGCATGCTTGCGGCGGATCGACATCAGGCCCGGCATCTCGTGCTCGGCGATGTCCAGCTCCTTACGGCCCCAATCGGCCAGCGTGAGGTCGGCGATCTTGTAATCGGTATGTGGGGCGATTTTCGTGACAGCGTTCATGCAATAGCTCCGGTAAGCAGATCAATGTCTGCAATTCGGGGCGCCGTTGAACGATGAATGCTTGTCGAGCCTGGCCGTATTTCCTGCACTTTTCGTGCAGTTGGCGGATCAGTCCGCCATACCGGTCGCAGCGCCCCTCGACGAGAGCATCGATTATATCGGCAGCACCCCCCTCCGGCATGAATTGGCCGGCTTGAATCGGCACGACCCCCAACCAACGGCAGGGGAGCGGCGGAACGCATGGCTGCTATGGTCCGGAGTCGATCGACACTGGGGACGGACAATGCAGGCGACACCCGATGCACGGCACCGCAGGCGGCAGCGGCGATGGGCCCTGGCAGGGGTACTGGCGCTGAGCGCACCACTGGCTGCGGCGGCAGCCGTCGCACCGGCTGGCCCGCCGGCCACTGCGGCGCGCACTGGCTACCAACTGCCCTCCAAGGCGTTGCAGGCGGTGGTGGATGCCCCACGTGCGCCGCTGCTGCAGCTGTCGCCCAAACGCGACCTGGCCGCGATGCTGCAGTTGCCGACGCTGCCGGATATCGCCGAGGTGGCCCAGCCCGAGCTCAAGCTGGCCGGCCTGCGCATCCATCCCAAGACGTTTGCCGGCAGCCGGTTTTCCTTTGCCGACAAGCTGTGGCTGCTGTCGGTGGCCGACGGCAGCGAGCGGCAGATCGCCGGGCTGCCGTCACCACTGTCGCTGGCCACGTTGAGCTGGTCGCCGGATCAGCGCTACCTGGCGTTCCGCCGCGAGGATGCGGCCAGCGGCGCCAACGAACTGTGGCTGGTGGACGTGGCGGCCGGGCAGGCCAAGCGCTTGCTCACGGGTTTGAACACCAGCGTCAACGACGATCTGCGCTGGTTGCCCGATGGCAGCGGGCTGCTGGTGCAGCAGCAAGTGGCCGGGCAGGGCGCGCCACCGGTGCGCGACGCGACCCCGGGCGGCCCGGCGATTCAGCAGACCAGCGCCGCTGCCGGCGTGCGTTCGCTGCCGACCTATCAGGACCTGCTGCGCAACGAGGCCGATGCGCGCGTGTTCGAGTACTACGCCACCGGCCAGCCGATCATCGTCAGCGTGAGCGGCCAGGTGCGCCCGATCGCCGCGCCCGGCATCTATCTCAACCTGTCGGTGTCGCCGGATGGCCGTTACATCCTGAGCGAACGCAGCGAGCGGCCGTTTTCGTACGTGGTGCCGGTAGACAATTTCGCGCGTCGCATCGAGGTGCTAGACCTGCAGGGCAAGCTGGTGCGGCAGATCGCCAGGCTGCCGCTGGTGGAAGGCCTGCCGACCGGCAACGACGCCGTGCCCACCGGCGTGCGCGACATCGCCTGGCGGGATGATGCACCTGCCACATTGGTCTGGGCCGAGGCGCAGGACGGCGGCGACCCGGCACGCGAGAGCAAAATCCGCGATGCGGTGCTGATGCAGGCCGCGCCGTTCGCGCGCGCGCCGGTCACGCTGGCGCAGTTGAGTAGCCGGTTCGAAGGCATCCAGTGGGGCCGTGGCGATCTGGCCATCCTCAGCGAGAGTTGGTGGAAGACCCGCCGCATAAAACAGTGGCGCATCGCACCGGATCAACCGCAACGCGCGCCCGAATTGCTCTGGGAGCGCTCCTCGCAGGACCGCTACAACGATCCCGGCATGCCGGCGACCGTGGCCGACGGCAAGGGCCGCGCGCTGCTGCAGACCGGTGCCGATGGCAACAGCTTGTTCCTGCTCGGCAAGGGCGCCTCGCCGGAAGGCGACCGCCCGTTCGTGGATCGCTTCGATCTGCAGAGCAAGCGCGCCACGCGTTTGTTCCATTCGCAGGCGCCGACCTATTCCGCGCCGCTGGCATTACTGGATGCGCAGGGCACGCAATTGCTGCTCAGCCGCGAATCGCCCGAGGAGCCGGCCAACTATGTCGTGCAGGCGCTGGGCGATGCAGCGCCTGCGCCGCGGGCGTTGACGCATTTCGCCCATCCGCTGCCGCAGTTGCGCGGCGTGCAGAAGGAGCAGATCCGCTACAAGCGCGCCGATGGCGTGGACCTCACCGCCACGCTGCTGCTGCCGCCCGGTTACGATCCCAGGCGCGACGGCCCGCGGCCGCTGCTGATGTGGGCCTATCCGGGCGAGTTCAAGAGTGTCGACACCGCCAGCCAGGTCACCGACTCGCCCTATCGCTTCAATGCGATCAGCTATTGGGGACCGCAGGCGTTTCTGGCGATCGGCTATGTGGTGCTCAACAACCCGACCATGCCGATCGTCGGCGAGGGCGATGCCGAGCCCAACGACACCTACGTGCCGCAGCTGGTCGCCGATGCGCAGGCTGCGGTGGACGAAGTGGTGCGGCGCGGAGTCACCGACCGCGAACACATCGCCATCGGCGGGCATTCCTATGGCGCCTTCATGACCGCCAACCTGCTCGCGCATACGCGGCTGTTCAAGGCCGGCATCGCGCGTAGCGGCGCCTACAACCGCACGCTCACTCCGTTCGGCTTCCAGGCCGAGGAGCGCAACTACTGGCAGGCGCAATCGGTGTATCAGGCGATGTCGCCGTTCAACTACGCCGACAAGATCAAGGATCCGCTGCTGTTGATCCACGGCCAGGACGACAACAACACCGGCACCTTCCCGATCCAGAGCGAGCGCATGTTCGCCGCGATCAAGGGCCTGGGCGGCACCGCGCGGCTGGTACTGCTGCCCAATGAATCGCATGCGTATCGTGCGCGGCAGTCGATCCTGCAGATGCTGGCCGAGAGCGAGCAGTGGTTGAAGACCAATCTCGGCGAGCCGGTGACCGAGACCGGCGCTACGCGCACGCATTGAGCGATGGTGCGCTGGCACCGGTAGGAGCGCGCTTGCGCGCGATGCGGCGTTATCGACGAAGCTTCGTCGCGCCCAGGTGCGCTCCTACGGTGAGTGCGTCCGCCTCGCGTCCCGGAAAGATTCGCTGCGCCGTCCACACGATTGCCGCGATCAGCGGTAGGAGCGCACCCGGGCGCGATAGGGCATGACCAGGACAGCCACATCGCGTAGGAGCGGCCTGCCCGCGATGGGGCATCACCGTGAAAGCCCATCGCGCTCCTACGAGCGCCATCGGTAGAACGCGCCAGCACATGATGGTTAGTGTTGAAACCGTCGTGCCGGCCGCGATCATCTAATCCTTTTGGGTTAGTCTTCGACGACTTTGCGCTTGAAGAGGGTGTGCGTTTCCGATGAACGAGTACCGCAGCAGTCTTGTGTTCGCCACCCCCGATCTTGCCTTGCGCGACGATGTACGTCGGCTCGGTGCACTGGTCGGTGACCTGCTCGCCGAGCAGGTCTCTGCGGAATTCCTCGATGAAATCGAACGTGTCCGCACCACGGCGATTGCGCGGCGCGAGAGCGATGCACCACCGTCTACGCTGAGCGAACAACTGGCCGGGCGCGAGCCGCGCGAGGCCGAGTCGCTGGTGCGTGCCTTCAGCACCTATTTCCAGGTGGTCAACATCGCCGAGCGCGTGCACCGCATCCGCCGCCGCCGCGAATACCAGCGCAGCGGCACCGACACGCCGCAGCCGGACGGGTTGCACGATGCCCTGCGCCGGCTCAAGGCGCAGGGCGTGACGCTGGACGAACTCAGCGAGTGGTTGCCGCGTATCGACGTGGAGCCGGTGTTCACCGCGCATCCCACCGAAGCGGTGCGCCGCGCGCTGCTGGAAAAAGAGCAGCTGATGGTCGCCAGCCTGGTCGACAACCTGGATGGCATGCGCACGCCCAACGAGCGCACCACCGACGCGGCGCGTTTCCGTATGGCCTTGACCGCGTCCTGGCAGACCGCCGACTCCTCGCCGGTGCGCCCCACCGTGGAGGACGAGCGCGAGCACGTGGGCTTCTACCTCACCCAGGTGCTCTATCGCGTGGTCCCGGTGATGTACGAAACCCTCGAACACGCCATCGAAGAAACCTACGGCAGCGTGCCGACCCTGCCGCGGCTGCTGCGCTTCGGCACCTGGGTCGGCGGCGACATGGACGGCAATCCCAACGTGGATGCCGTCACCATCGCCGGCACGCTGGATGCGCAACGGCGTGCGGTGCTGGACCGGTATCAGAAGGAACTCTGGCAACTGGCCAGCCTGCTCAGCCAGTCGACCACGCTCGTGGCGGTAAGCACGGCACTGAGCGAGCAACTGCAGCGCTACCGCGCGTTGTTGCCGGAAGACGCCGCACGCTCGCGTCCGCGCCACGGCGACATGCCGTACCGGCTGCTCAACGATCTGATGCGTGCGCGCCTGCAGGCCACGCTGGACGATACCGAGGGTGCCTACACCACCCCGTCCGAGCTGGAACACGACCTGCAATTGATCCTGGACAGCCTGCAGGCCAACAAGGGCCTGCACGCCGGTTGGTTCGCGGTGCGCCGCCTGTTGTGGCGCGTGCGCACCTTCGGCTTCCATCTGGCGCGCCTGGATGTGCGCCAGGAATCGAGCGTGCATGCGCGTGCGGTAGCCGATGCACTCGGCCAGGCGGATTGGGACGAACACGAACCCAAGCAACGCGCTGCATTGCTCGGTCCGTATGCGTCCGGCGAGCAGGCGTTGCCGCGCGTGGATGACGAAGGCAATGCGCGGCTGGATGCGGTGTTCGCCGCGCTTGCCGATGCGCGCAGCCGCCACGGCGCCGATGCGCTGGGCAGCTACATCATCTCGATGGCGCACAACCGCGCCGACGTGCTCACCGTACTGGCGCTGGCGCGCCGCGGCGGCCTGGTCGACGCCGCCGGCGCGGTGCCGCTGGATATCGTGCCGCTGTTCGAAACCGTGGACGATCTGCGCGGCGGTACCGGCACCGTGCAGGATCTGCTGGCCGACCCGGTCTACCGCCAGCATCTGGCCGCGCGCGGCGATACGCAGATGGTGATGCTGGGGTATTCGGACAGCGGCAAGGACGGCGGCATCACCGCCTCGCGCTGGGGGCTGCAGCGCGCGCAGGTGGAGTTGCTCGAGGCCGCCGCCGAGCTGGGTGTGCGGCTGACCTTCTTCCACGGCCGCGGCGGCTCGATCGCACGTGGCGGCGGCAAGACCAGCCGCGCGCTGGACGCCGCACCGCGCGGCAGTGTCGATGGCCGGCTGCGCGTGACCGAGCAGGGCGAGGTGATCCACCGCAAGTACGGCATCCGTGCCCTGGCGCTGCGCTCGCTGGAACAGATGACCGGCGCGGTGCTGTTGTCCAGCCTGCGCCCGCGTGCGCCCGAACCGCGCGAGGATCGCTGGCGGCCGGTGATGGATCTGGTCGCCGAACGCAGCACCGTGGCGTATCGCGCCTTCGTCGGTGCGCCGGATTTCATGCAGTACTTCCGTCGTGCGACGCCGATCGATGTGATCGAACGCATGACGCTGGGCTCGCGCCCGTCGCGCAGGCTTGGCCAGGACGCGGCCTTGTCCAACCTGCGCGCGATTCCGTGGGTGTTCGCCTGGAGCCAGGCGCGTGCGGTGATCCCGGGCTGGTACGGCGTGGGCAGCGGCCTGCAGGCGGCGGTGGATGCCGGGCACGAAGCCACCTTGCGCGAGATGGCGCAGGACTGGCCGTTCTTCCGCACCTTTCTCGACGACGTGGCGATGGTGCTGTCCAAGGGCGATCTCACCATTGCCGAACTGTTTTCGCGGTTGTCGGGCGAACTGCACGAGCGGTTCTTCCCGGGCATCGGCGCCGAACTTGCGCTGACCAAGGGCTGGGTGAAGGCGTTGACCGGCCAGCAGTCGCTGCTGCAGCACGACCCACGGCTGGCCTTGTCGATCCGCCTGCGCAATCCCTACATCGATCCGATCAGCGTGCTGCAGGTGGATCTGCTGCAACGCTGGCGTGCCACCGATGGCGAAGACGACGAGCTGCTGCGCGCGCTGGTCGCCTGCGTGAATGGCGTTTCGCAAGGCGTGCAGAACACCGGTTGATCCGCTTCGTCGCTGCGACCGTCGCATCAGACGGTTGAATCCGACCACCTGATCCGACCGTTGGTCGGAGAGGGCGTGGAATCGGCAAGCGGACTCTGGTGTAACCGGACAAATCTGTCCGATAATGCCGCGATGACGACTTCCCGCCCTGATGCCGCGCTGCGCCGCCGGCAGATACTCGATGCCGCCGACGAAGTGTTCAGCGAACACGGCGTCAATGCCCCGCTGGAACTGGTGGTCGAGCGTGCCGGCCTTGGCCGCGCCACGCTGTACCGCAATTTCCCCGACCGGCTCGCGCTGATGACCGCGCTGATGACCCGCGGCCTGGACGGCCTGGAGCGGCTGGCCGCCGATCTGGCCGAGCGCCCGGACGGACTGGCCGTGCTGTTGCACGACGTGGCCGAGCACATCGCCCAGTCCGCGCCGCTGGTGGATTTCTGGCGGTCCATCGAACGCGCGCACCCGGCGGTGGAAACCGCCGACCGGCGTGTGGTGAGCATCTTTCTGCCGTTCGTGCATCGCGCCCGCGACGCCGGCCTGTGCCGCGCCGATGTCGACGACGAGCAGCTGCTGCTGGTGATCGACATGCTGGGCAGTTGCCTGCGCGGCAATGACGAATCCGAACGCAAACGGCTTGCCCATCGTTCGGCCGATCTGTTGATGCACGCATTGGGCATGCAGGTGCCGGAAGGCGGCACCCGATGAAACCGGCCACGCGTTCGCGCATCGGGCGCTGGTCACTGCGCGCGGCGCTGGTGCTGGCCGCGCTCTGGGGCGGGCTGGCGATCTACTTCGCGCTGAGCGGCAATGCGTTCGTACGCGCGGCGTGGGTGGGCTCGTGGTGCGCGATGGCAATCGCGGCGTTGTGGGGCTTGCGCCGTGGCCGCGAGAACTGGGCCCTGGTAGGCATCTTCAGTGCGGCGTTTGCGGTGCTGGCGGCATCGTGGTGGATGATGCAGCCCAGCCAGGACCGCGATTGGGCCGACGATGTCGCCCAACGGCTGCAGCCCGAGGTGCACGGCAACATCGTCACGCTGCACAACGTGCGCAATTTCGACTGGCATAGCGAAACCGACTACCAGCCGCGCTGGGAAACCCGCCAGTACGATCTGGACCGTCTGGTCAGCGCCGATCTGGCGCTGTCGTACTGGATGGGCCCGGCGATCGCACACACCCTGGTGTCGTTCGGTTTCGACGACGGCTCGCACGTGGTGTTCTCGCTGGAAATCCGCAAGGAGCGCGACGAGTCGTTCTCGGCATTGGGCGGATTTTTCCGCAGTTTCGAAGAGACCCTGGTGGCCGCGGACGAGCGCGACATCCTGCGCGTGCGCACCAATGTGCGCGGCGAAGACATGTATCTGTATCGGTTGGCGATTTCCAAGGTCGGGCTACGCCGCATGTTCATGGGCTACGTGGGGCTGGCCAACAAGCTGAATCGCGCGCCGGCGTTCTACAACACGCTCACCAGCAACTGCACCACGATCGTGTTCGCGTTGGCGCGGCAGTTGCAGCCCACATTGCCGATGGATCATCGCCTGCTGTTGTCCGGCTACGCCGACGAATACGCCTACGATCACGATGGGCTGCTGCCCGGCTACGACTTCGCGACACTGAAGCAGCGCGGGCATTTCACCGCACGTGCGATCGCCGCCGACAGGGCGGCGGACTTTTCCGAGCGCATCCGTGCCGGCATGCCGCAAGCACCGGCGCCTGCCGTCGCCGCGAGCGTGGCCCGGTGATGCCGCGCCGGCGTGGATGCCGCACCGCTGCAGTGCTGGCGGGCGTGCTGGCGAGCCTGTGGCTGAGCGGCTGCGCGATGGTCACGGTGCAATCGCGCAGCAGCGGCGACTACATCGCGCGCACGCGTGGCGATGTGCTCAGTACCGGCGCGTTGAGCCAGGCCAGCGGCGAGACGGTGCAGGTGGCCGGTCTGCAATCCAAGGCCTGCCGCAGCGACCCGCTGCCCTGCCTGCAGCAACTTGCCAGCGTCGCTGGCATCGGCGATGAGCGCCGGCTGGCAACGCAGGCCGAGCTGTGGACCGCGTATGCGATCGCGCTGGGCGGGCGCGACCCGACAACGATGAGCGACGCCGCAGTCGATGCCTGGCTGGAGGCCGCGCGGCATGCGTACGCGTACCTGTTCTTCACCGATCGGGCGCCCAGTGCGCGTGCGTTCGAAAATCGCCAGACCCAGGTGCGCGACTACTACAACTACGCGGTGCAGCAGGTGATCGAACGCTTGTTCGCACGCGCGCAGCAGACCGGCCAGACCGAGCGCGAGCCGACCGCCATAGGCCGCTGGCAGGTCGGTATCGACATGTCTGCGTATCGGTTGCCGGGCGGCGGCAACACGCCGCGCGCGATCTTCGCCGCCTCGGCATTGCGCTTCGATGGACTGCGCAGCACGTACCGACGCGACGGCTTCGGTGCGGAGCTGGTGGCCGAGGTGGACCCGCAGGTGGTCGGCGACCCTGCCGGACTGGCCTTGCAACAATCTGCCGCCGCCGTCGCGCCACCGCAGCGTCCGCTGCCTACCTTCAGCGAGATGCCGTACGCGCCGGCAACGCTGCTGCTGCGCTTCGATGGCGATACGCTGGACGCGGTGCTGCGCGGTCATGCCGCCACCGTGGTGCCATACGACCCGTATCGGCAGAACGAGGTGGTGCTGCATGGCCAGCGCGTGCCGCTGGCGGCCAACTTCACCGCCGCGTATGGCCTGTGGCTGGCCAGATCCGGTTTTGCCGCGCAGTCGCTGCGGTCGATGCTGGGCAGCGCGCGCGGCATCGACCGCCCGCATCTGTATCTGATGCAGCCCTACGACCCGGACCGACGCGTGCTGCTGATGCTGCACGGGCTGGCCAGCAGCCCGGAAGCCTGGGTCAATGTTGCCAACGAAGTCATGGGCGATGAAGCACTGCGCCAGCGCTACCAGATCTGGCAGGTGTATTACCCCACCAATGCGCCGGTGGCGGTCAACCGCGCGGAAATCCAGGCCCTGGTGGAGCGCAGCCTGCAGCATTTCGATCCGTCCGGCACGGCGGTCGCGTCGCACGACATGGTGTTGATCGGCCACAGCATGGGCGGAGTGATCGGGCGTCTGCTGGTGTCTTCGTCGGGCGATCGCTTATGGAATTCCTTGCTGGAAAATTACCGGCTGGACGGCGAGCGCGGCGCACGCGTGCGTGCGAAGTTGTCGCCGTTGCTGCATTTTTCGCCAATGTCGCAGATCGATCGCGCCATCTTCATCGCCGCGCCGCATCGCGGTACGCCCTTGGCCGAGGGTGGGCTCGGGCGTTTTGTCGGCCGCCTGGTGCGTTTGCCGATCGCCTTGCTGGATCGCTTCGGCGATGTGTTTCAGGAGCTGGCCAGCAGCGCGCGTGGCGGGCAGGGCGGCGACCTGCGACGCAACGGGCGCCTGCTGCCGCCGACCAGCATCGACAACCTGCGCGATAGCGACCCGTTCGTGCGCGCCAGCATGGACCTGCCGATCTCCCCGCAGGTGCGCTACCACACCATCGTCGGGCGCGAAAAACCGCAGGTGCCGCTGGCCGATTCCGGCGATGGCCTGGTGCCGTATCGCAGCGCGCATCTGGACGGCGCCGCGTCCGAACTGGTGGTGACCTCCTGGCACAGCGTGCAGGAAACCCCGCAGGCGATTCTGGAGATCCGCCGCATCCTGCACGAGCAACTGCAAGCGGAAGCGGCAAATACAAACCAGGCGCAGGCCGCGCCCCCGGCTGCGGCGCCTGCGACGTTCTGAGTGCGCTGCACCATCGGTGGAAAGCGTGGCTGCTAGTCACGCACCGCGGGGTGTGGAATTTCCCCGTTGCCAATGCGCACCATTGTCCGGTACGGGTCCCGGCGTTGCGATCGCTCACGCCTAGACCGGCCAACCTAGGCAACGCGCGGTCATCCGGTGGGTGCGGACGACGCGCAGGAGCGGGAGTGCACGAGCCATGCCGATACCGAGCACCGACCGCCCTGCCTGACGGCGCGAAGTAGTTATGTTGGCCGCTTTTAGCGCGTTGTTTACCTGGCCCGTGCTATCAGGCGGTTCTCGAACACGCTCGAACCAGGGAAGACGCAATGCGCAAGACGCTGTCGGCAGTGATCTGGGTGCCCTTGCTGCTGGCCGGTTGCAGCCGCGGTGAAGGTCAACGCGAGGCAGCCGACCCTGCGGGCGCGACGCCGCCGGCAGTGCAGCCCGCAGCGCGTGCATCCGCAGCGCCACCGGTCGCCGATGAAGCGGTACCCGAGTTCCCGGCCATCCCGTCGATCGTGGTGCCGGAGATTGCCGGTGTCACCCCGGCGCAGCGCGCGCTGGAAGCCTCGCTGCAGGACATTCTCGACCCGATCGAAGGCGTCAGCGTGACGCCGGCACGCTGTGGCGACGGCGGCACCCTGATCAACGACGCCGGCATCACCAGTGTCGATGCCCATGGCAATCTGCTGCGCAACGGCGACGGCGGGCTGTTCGACCTCAAGGCCGATGGCAGCGGCACCGCCAACTTCGACGGCGGCCTGATCCGCGTCAATGCCGACGGCAGCGGCACCATCAATGCCAGTGGCGCCGGTGGCGACGACGCGATCATCCAGGTCCAGGCCAGCGGCGCCGGTACCTACAATGGCCCGGCCGGTCTGATCAGTCTGGATGGCAAGGGGGCAGGTACCTGGAACAGCCGCAAGAGCGGGTTGGTCGACAACCACGGCGATGGCAGCGGCACCTGGAACGGCCCGCGCGGTCTGATCACCATCAACGCCGATGGCTCGGGAATCTGGAACGGCCCGGACGGGCTGGTGCAGAACCGCGGCAACGGCACCGGTACGGTCGGCACGCCGCCGCGCGAAGCGCGCATGCCACCCCTGCCGAAGGTGCCACCGGCCGGTCGTTTTCCGCTGCTGCAGAAGTTCGCGCCCCCCGGCGCGCCGTGCGGCTATCTGATCACCTTGAACGAGCGCATCCTGTTCGACTTCGACAAGGCCGAGATCCGCCCCGATGCTGCGCGCGTGATCGACGTGCTGGCGGCCGCGCTCGCCAAGGTCAGCGCCAGGGAGATGGAAGTGCGCGGGCACACCGATGCCAAGGGCAGCGACGCCTACAACCAGGCGCTGTCCGAGCGCCGCGCCGATGCGGTGCTGGCCGCATTACGTACACGCGGTACCGCACGATCGGCCGGCGCGAAAGGCTATGGCGAATCGCAACCGGTGGCACCCGACACGCTGGATGGACAGGACAACCCCGGCGGGCGACAACTCAATCGGCGCGTGGAAATCTTTCTGCGCACCTGAGCGCGGGCCGATCTGCGCGGCATTGCTCGCATGCAGACGCAGGACCAACACGATCCCTGACAGGTGACGTACCAAGCACGTGGTTCGGCCAGGTGTGTCGGTGGATGATGCCGGCCGGTCTTCTGCATGTCATCGCGCCGCGGCCTTGTGCAGTGCGTACTGACGGCCGGTGTGTCCAGCCCTGCCCGCTGCCTTCGGACAGGCGTTCGGCCAGAACGCAAATGGGCCGCAGACGCGGCCCATTCGCACTTCGCGCCAGCGCCGCTCCCGCAGGAGCGACTGGCTTACTTCAGCTTGGCGTCGGCGCGCAGGGCATCGGCGCGGTCGGTCTTCTCCCACGAGAACGCGGTGGCGTTGTGCTGCGCGCCGGTCGCGTCGGTGTAGGAGAACTCCTTCGGCTTGCGGCCGAAGTGACCGTAGGACGCGGTCTGCTGATACATCGGGTGGATCAGGTCCAGCATCTGGATGATGCCGAACGGACGCAGGTCGAAGTGCTTGCGGATCAGCTTTTCGATCTGCTCGTCGGCGATCTTGCCGGTGCCGAAGGTGGTGACCGAAATCGAGGTCGGCTCGGCCACGCCGATGGCGTAGGAGACCTGCACTTCGCAACGGTCGGCAAGGCCTGCAGCCACCACGTTCTTGGCCACATAGCGCGCGGCATAGGCTGCCGAGCGATCGACCTTGGACGGATCCTTGCCGGAGAACGCACCGCCACCGTGACGCGCCCAACCGCCGTAGGTGTCGACGATGATCTTGCGGCCGGTCAGGCCACAATCGCCCACCGGCCCGCCGATCACGAACTTGCCGGTCGGGTTGATGTGGAACTTGGTGCCCTTGTGCAGCCACTTGGCCGGCAGCACCGGCTTGAGGATTTCCTCGCGCACGGCTTCGACCAGATCCTTCTGCTTGATGCCCGGATCGTGCTGGGTCGACAGCACCACCGCGTCGATCGCAGTCGCCACGCCGTCTTCATAACGCAGGGTGACCTGCGACTTGGCGTCCGGACGCAGCCAGGACAGCGCCGAGTTCTTCTTCTTGCGGATCTTGGCCTGCTGCTCGACCAGGCGGTGCGCCAGATGGATCGCGGCCGGCATGTGGCTGTCGGTCTCGTTGGTCGCATAGCCGAACATCAGGCCCTGGTCGCCGGCGCCCTGCTGTTCCGGGTTCTTGCGATCCACGCCCTGGTTGATGTCCGGCGACTGCTTGCCGATCAGGTTGAGCACGCCACAGGTCTCGCCGTCGAAACCGACGTCGGAGCTGTTGTAACCGATGTCCAGAATGACCTTGCGGGTCAGCGCTTCCAGGTCGATCCAGGCACTGGTGGTCACTTCGCCGGCAACGATCGCCACGCCCGTCTTGACCATCGTCTCGCATGCCACGCGGGCGCGCTTGTCCTGGGCCAGGATGGCATCCAGCACTGCGTCGGAGATCTGGTCGGCGATCTTGTCCGGATGGCCTTCGGAGACCGATTCGGAGGTGAACAGGTAGCTGGACATCAGGCTTATATCCCTTAATTCGGATGAAAAGATGGGTGCGGATGATACACCGTCCGACAAGCCCGTGCATTGTGCGCCTGAACAGCCCGGTGTGGCGTTAAACCCGTGTCCTGGCGCGGCTTTGCACGGTCATCCGGGCGCCGTCAGCTTGCCATGCGGTGGTCGTATTGACCGGCCAGCATGCGCGCGTGCCTGGCGGCATGGCTGCGTGCAGCCACCCCGCTGGAGGGGAGTAAGCGATGTCGTTGGCCAGCGTGCCGGGGCCAAGGCGCATGGCTGCTCTGGCGACCACGACCTGCGCTTGTCCGATCGCAGCGCTCCGCCGCGCCTTGCAGTGGGCGCATTTGCGCGAGCGCGCTGCCGACGCCTGCGGGCGGCACACGCAACCTGCCAGCGCAACGCCCGACCACGGCGCCGAGTTTTTGTCCTGGAGACGTCCGCATGCACTTGTCCACGTTGCATCCTCCTGTCCGCGCCTTGTTCCTATCCGCTTGCCATGCGCGGCAGATGCCGGCAGCCCGCAGCTGCCGGGTGCTGCCATCGGACGTGCGCGGCGTGCAGCGTTCGCCGTCCGGGGACAGGAAATGCGGACGTAGGCCGCGGCGTCGTTTTTTGGCCCGCAACCACGGCGCGATGCGAGCAACGTGCCTGCTGGCTGACTGCCCGCCGGCCAGAACGCACGCGATGGCATTGGACGGTGTCCGGCCTGCTAGCATCGGCCGATGGATTCATTGACCCAGATCGTTCTTGGCGGCGCCATCGCTGCCGCCATCGCACCGGCAGGACAGCGCCGTGCAGCCCTGTTGGCCGGCGCCGCGCTGGGCACCTTGCCCGATCTCGATGCGCTGGTGTTGCTGCCGCTGACCGACGATCCGGTCACGCTGATGACGGTGCATCGCAGCGCCAGCCATTCGTTGTTCGTGCTGCCGTTGCTGGGCGGGTTGATCTGGTGGCTGTTTCGCCGTTACGGCAATGGGCGCGTGGCCGCTGCGCCCAAGCGCTGGTTCTGGGCGATCCAGCTGGCCTTGATCACGCATCCGCTGCTGGATGCCTTCACCGTCTACGGTACCCAGCTGTGGTGGCCGCTGCAGCCGCATCCGGCGATGTGGTCGAGCGTCTTCATCATCGACCCGGCCTACACGCTGTGGTTACTGCTTGCCTGCGCGGTAGGGTGGTTTGCGCGCGCACGCCCGATCGCGCAGCACGCGCTGGTGATCGGGCTGGCGCTCAGCTCCGCCTATCTGGGCTGGTCGTTGCTGGCCAAGCACCTGGTCGACCAGGAAGCGGACCGTGCGCTGGCCGCGCTCGGCTTGAAGGATGCGCCGCGCTTCTCGGTGCCGATGCCGCTCAACACCTTGCTGTGGCGCGTGGTGGCGATGACGCCCAACGGCTATGTGATCGGCGAGCGCTCGCTGGTGGCCGACAAGGGCCCGATGCAGTTTCGCGGTTATTCCAGCAACACCCAGGCGCTGGGCGAAGTGACCAGTTTCGATGCGGTGCGCCGGTTGACCTGGTTCAATCGCGGTTTCATGCGCGCACGCCTGGTCGACGACGAGCTGATGCTCAGCGATCTGCGCATGGGCCTGGAACCGGACTACAACTTCAACTTCGTGGTGGCCCATCGCCAAGACGGGCAGTGGCAACCGATCACGCCACGACAGATCCAGGCGGCCTACCGCGCGCCGGTGGCGCGCGATCAGATCGGCGAGGTGCTGGCGCAGATGTGGCGACGCATCTGGCACGAGCCGACCGGCACGGTGCTGACCGGCGACCTGGAACATGCCACCACGCCTGCGCCGGCAGCTCGGTAGGCCCGCTTGGCGGGGGCGCACGGCAATGCGTACGTAGTAAGCCCGAGCAGCCCGCCGACTCAATACACCGTCGCGCGCGCTTGCACGAACGAGTAGAAGAACACCGCATTCGGGTCGCTGTGCACCTGCGCCAGTTCGCGGCGCATGCCATCCACGGTGTCTGCGTTGACCGCGCCGGCCTCGCGCAACTGGTCGGCCGCCGACAGCAGCACTTCTTCCCAGAACCCGATCATGGTCTTGCGCCGGCCCGGCTCGCGGTTGTCCAGATGCAGCGTCTTGATCTCGGTGTGCACATCGCGAAAGCCGCCGGCCAGCAGCAGGTTGCCTAGCTTGGCGCCGACGAACGGGTCGCCGCCCTGGTCGTGCTGGAAATCGTTGAAGGCCATCCAGTAGCGCCACAGGTTGGGCGAATACGGATGCAGCAGGAACGAGGCGTTCATCACCTCGGTGACATACACCGGCGAGCCCGGCAGCAGCACGCGCCGCACCTCGTTGAGCACGCGCGCAGGCGAGGGCACATGCTCGAGCACCCAGCACAGGAACGCCGCATCGAACTGACGCGCCTCGAACGGAAGATCGCTCGCATCGGCCTGCTGCAGCGTGTAGCGCTCGCGGCACCATGCCAGCCGTTCCAGATTGGCGCGTGCCGCGCCCAACTGCGCCTCGCTCAGATCCACGCCGGTGACATGCAGGTCGGGAAAACGGCGCAGCAGGACTTCGGTCTGCGCACCCACGCCGCTGCCCACTTCCAGCAGCCGGCGTGTGCCGCTGTAGTCGATCTGGTTGAACAGCGTGGCTTCCAGCAGGCGCGCCTGCTTGAGCAGGCGTGCCTGTTCGGTGGACGAAAACCCATGCAGATAGGTCGGGGTGTCGTTTGGTGCGTTCATCGCTGCAGCTCCAGCAAAGCAGGAAAACTCAGGCAGCCGCCGCCAGCGCTGGCGGCACGCCGGCGATCAAGGCATCGAAATACGCGCGGGTCAGTTCCAGCTGCGCTTCCGGCGTTTCGGCGCGATTGACCACCGCACGGAAGTCGGCGCTCTGCGGGTGGTCCTTGGCGTACCAGCCCAGATGCTTGCGCGCGATGCGCACGCCCTGCGGCTGGCCGTAGAAGGCGTGCAGCGCTTCCAGATGGCCGAGCAGCGTGTCGCGCACGAACGCCAGCGTCGGCGGCGGCAACAGCTCGCCGCTGGACAGATAGTGCGCCACCTCGCCGAAGATCCATGGGCGTCCCTGCGCGGCGCGCCCGATCATCACCGCATCCACACCGGTCTCGCGCAGCACCTGCGCCGCCTTCTGCGGCGAGTCGATATCGCCATTGGCGATCACCGGAATCTGCAGCGCCGCCTTGATCTGCGCAATCGTGGCGTACTCGGCGGTGCCGCTGTAATGCTGATCGCGGGTGCGCCCGTGCACGGCCAGCGCGGCGATCCCGCAGTCCTGCGCGATGCGCGCGATGGCCGGGCCGTTGCGGTGATCGCAGTCCCACCCGGTGCGGATCTTCAGGGTCACCGGCACATCCACCGCCTGCACCACCGCGCTGAGGATGCGTGCCACCAGGCCCTCGTCGCGCATCAGCGCCGAGCCGGCCCAGGCGTTGCAGACCTTCTTGGCCGGGCAACCCATGTTGATGTCGATCAGCTGCGCACCGTGGTCGACGTTGTAGCGCGCCGCCTCGGCCAGTTGCTGCGGTTCGGTGCCGGCGATCTGCACGCTGACCGGATCCGGCTCGCCGGCATGATCCATGCGGTGCAGCGATTTGCGCGTGCCCCAGAAGCGCGGATCGGAGATGGTCATCTCCGACACCGCCAGCCCGGCGCCCAGCCGCTTGCACAACAGCCGGAACGGCTTGTCGGTGACGCCGGCCATCGGGGCGAGGATCACCTTCGGGTCGATGGAGTAGGGGCCGATCTGCATGGCGGCATTGTAGCTGGGTAGGGAATTGGGAATCGGGAGAGCAGTTCCGGCCTTCGGTCTTGTGCGGTTGCTGTGTGGGTCAGGTGACCAGTAGAGCGAGGGCAGCGGCGAGATTGCTGGCTGACCGTACCCTCACCCCAACCCCTCTCCCGACGGGAGAGGGGCTTTTTTTACTTCTCCCGTCGGGAGGTGGTGGCGCGTCAGCGCCGGATGAGGGTACGGGTGCCCGACGCGGCATCACGCCAGGTACCGCCGCCCAGATTGTTATCCGATAAAGAAGATCGAAGTTCCGGCGCAGCCGGGTTCGTAGCGTCCGTCGACGCGCAGGCCTCGACATGTCGTTTGCGGAGCGACGCAGTCTCATGGGTATGCCGACGCCCTGAACGCAGAAGGCGACCGCATTGCTGCGGTCGCCTTCGTGGTCTGTTTGAAGTGCGCGCGGATCACACGGCCGGTTCGGGCACCATGCGCGGCATCGAGGTGGCAGCGCCTTCCACTTCGGTGGAGCGCGCGGCGTAGCGGGTGGCAAAGCGCACGTGGGTGATGAAGCTGGCAGTGGGCGCCTGCGCCAGCGAGGCGACCAGTGCGCCGTTGAAGGCATCGCCGGCGCCGGTGGTGTCCACCGTCTGCGCGCTCTCCGCGCCCACACGGTAATGCGCAGCCGTGTCGCCGCGCAGCTGTTCTTCCGCGTGCGAGATGAAGGCGCCCACCGATCCCAGCGTCACCACCACCGTACCGCCCGGTAGCAACTTGCGGCACAGCGAATGCAGCGTGTTGCCGTCCAGCGCCGCCACATCGTCTGCATTGATGCGTTCACCGACGTGGCGGCCGAGCAGGGCGGCAAATTCGGTTTCGTTGGGCGTCAGCACATCCGACAGCTTGAGCAGGCCGATCGAGGTCGGCGCATTGGCCGGAGCGGCGTTGAGTACGGTCAGTACGCCGCATTCGCGTGCCAGCGCCAGCGCCGACTCGATGGTTTCCGCCGGCGATTCCAACTGCGCCAGCAGCACGCCGGACGAGGCCACCAGCGCGCGCTGGTTGTCCACGAACGCTGCACTGAGTACCGAGTTGGCACCGGCCCCGATCACGATGGTATTGCGGCCGTGCGCGTCGACATAGATACCGCCGGTGCCGGTCGGCTCATTGCTGGGCTCGGCGATCAGCGCGAACCCGTCATGCGCAGCCAGCGAGCGCGCCAACGCGCCGCCGGCGTCGTCGCCCAATGCGCACAGAAAGTGCGTCCTGGCACCGGCACGTGCGGCCGCGACCGCCTGGTTGAAGCCCTTTCCACCCGGGCCGGTGCTGTAGCGACCGGCAATGGTGGCGCCCGGCGCAGGCAGGACATCACAGCGCCACACGTGATCGACATTGAAGGACCCGACAACGACGACCGAACTCATAAATACCCTTGACTTGAATGACTGAATGAAACGTGGCGTGCGGCGATTAGACCGTCATACCGATGAACCCGCGCCGCCTCAACCGAAATGCGAGAGCACACCGGCAATGGTAGCGGTCATGAACGTGGCGATCGAACCGCCCAGCACTGCGCGCAGGCCGAATTTGGCCAGATCGTGACGGCGTTCCGGTGCCAGCCCGCCGATGCCACCGATCTGGATCGCAATCGAGCTGAAATTGGCAAAGCCGCACAGCGCATACGTGGCAATCAGCCGACCTTCCGCGCTCAGGCCCACGCCCGGCACTTCGCCCTTCACGATACGCGACAGCTCGCTGTAGGCGACAAACTCGTTGATCACCACCTTCTGCCCGATCAGCGAACCGACCGTGGTCGCGTCCACCCACGGGGTGCCGATCACCCAGGCAATCGGCGCCAGCACGTAGCCGAAGATCGTCGACAGGTTGGTCGGGCGGCCCAGCAGCGCGGCGGCGCCGGTGATTTCGCCCAGCCAGGTCAGTGGTGCATTGATCAGGGCAATCAGCGCAATGAAGGCCAGTAGCATCGCGCCGATGTTGAGCGCCAACCGCAGGCCATCGCCGGCGCCGGCCGCTGCCGCATCGATGATGTTGCTGGTGGTCTTTTCCACTTCCATCTTGACCGTGCCGCGGGTCAGCGGGGTGCCGGTTTCCGGCACCAGCAGTTTGGCGACCACCAGCGTGGCGGGTGCGGCCATGATGCTGGCGGCGAGCAGATGCTTGGCGTAGAACGCCTGCTGCGCGGGATCGCTGCCGCCGAGCATGCCGACGTAGGCGGCAAGCACGCCGCCGGCGATATGCGCCATGCCGCCGATCATCATCGTCAGCAGCTCGGACTGGGTCATCTTGGGGATGTACGGGCGCACCGTCAGCGGCGCCTCGGTCTGGCCGATGAACACGCTGGCGCATACGCTGGTGGTTTCCGCACCGGAGACGCGCATCACCTTGGTGATCGCCCACGCCATCGCACGTACAACGACCTGCATCACGCCCAGATGGTAGAGCACGCCCATCAGCGCCGAGAAGAAGATGATGGTGGGCAGCACCTGAAACGCGAAGATGAAGCCGTAGCTGTCGATGTTCATCAGGTTGCCGAAAATGAAGGTCGACCCCTCATTGACGAAGCTCAGCACCTTGACGAAGCCCTTGCCCAGCGAATCGAACACATCGCGTCCGCCCGGCACCAGCAGCACCAGTGCGGCGAACGAAATCTGCAGCGCCAGACCGGTGGCGACCAGCTTCCAGTCGATCGCGCGGCGGTTGCTCGAAAACAGCCAGGTGATGCCGATGAGCACCGCCAGACCGAACAGGCCGAAACCGATCCTTCCCAAACCTTCGACCATTCCAATCCCCGGGGCTGCTGACGGCAAAACGAGAAGCCTAGAGCAGGGGGTGACCGTGGGCAAGGCGAGCAGCATTCAGGGCCCGCCCGTTGGCCCGCAGGCGAGCCAGGTCGGGCGCGGGCAGTTCCCTGCGCGGGGGCAGACGAGCCACGCTTGCGCAAGGTGATGGGGCGGGGGCGTCGATTCGCTGCCCGTGCGTCGCCCCCACAGACCGCGCCCCGAAGCACGATCACCCGACCGGATGCCGCTTTTCCCTTCAGCCGTCGACAACAACCGGTGGTGCTTGCGCGCGTGCCGGCGTGGGACCTTGAGCGGCATGGATGCCGCGCCAGAGCCTACAGGGACGTACTTGCGGCGTGTCCCACACCGGTACGCGTGCAAGCGCCCTCGGCAGACCGAAGCGTTCGCATTGAAAAGATAGATGTCGTGCACAGATGGATCGGTGTGCGGAGTTGGTCGGCAGCGCGGCGCCGCATCCGGTGTCGGGACACGCCGTGAATCCGTCCGTGGAGGCTCGGTGGCGGCATCCATGCCGCCACACGGTCCCGCCCCCGGACGCAGCACCACGCTCCCAAAGTGCTACAGCTGATCGGCAAGCAATGCTTTCAAAGCACGTGCGGATGCCTATGCAGTCTGTGGCCAATGCAAATCGGTAAGGCATCCATCTGCTGTCATGTCGCCAGCGACGGTAACGCTCCGAAAGACCTGCAGATCACCAGGCCCTCCGCATTTCTTTCCGCAACCGACAACAACCGGTGGTGCTTGCGCGGGTGCCGGCGTGGGACCTTGAGCGGCATGGATGCCGCGCCAGAGCCTACACGGACGTACTTGCGGCGTGTCCCACACCGGTACGCGTGCAAGCGCCCTCGGCAGACCGAAGCATTCGCATTGAAAAGATAGATGTCGTGCACAGATGGATCGGTGTGCGGAGTTGGTCGGCAGCGCGGCGCCGCATCCAGTGGCGGGACACGCCGTGAATCCGTTCGTGGAGGCTCGGTGGCGGCATCCATGCCGCCACACGGTCCCGCCCCCGGACGCGACACCACGCTCCCAAGAGTGCTACTGCTGATCGGCAAGCAACTCCTGCATTGCCACGTCATCGTTGAACGCAATGCGCCACACCAGCAGACGTGCATGCGGGACCGATCTGTGCGGTGCCAAGGCGCCCCACCCTGTCGCCCTGGCAGCACCACGTCCTACACTGCGCACGCCGATCCGGGGCAGGGCGCCGCGGAGGTTGTTGGAGTCTGCCAATGCAATACCGTCGTCTGGGGGCCACCGGGCTGCAGCTGTCGGCCTTGTCGTTCGGGGCCTGGGTCACTTTCGGCAAGCAGATCGGGCGCAGCGAAGCGCGCAACCTGATTGCCGCCGCCTGGGACAACGGCATCAATTTCTTCGACAATGCCGAGGTCTACGCACGCGGCCGCGCCGAAGAGGTGATGGGCGATGTGATCGCCGATCTGCGCCTGCCGCGCGATGGTTACTGCGTGTCGAGCAAGGTGTTCTTCGGCGCGGTGGACAGCCCGCGGCCGACCCAGCGCGGACTCTCGCGCAAGCATGTCACCGACGCCTGCCATGCCGCGCTCAAGCGCCTGCGCGTGGACTATCTGGACCTGTACTTCTGTCACCGGCCCGACCCGGACACGCCGATCCGCGAAACCGTGCGCAGCATGGATGCCCTGATCCGCCAGGGCAAGGTGCTGTACTGGGGCACCTCCGAGTGGAGCGCCGAGCAGTTGCGCGAGGCCATCCGCATCGCCGAGCAGGAGCACCTGCACGCTCCGGCGATGGAGCAACCGCAGTACAACCTGCTGCACCGCGACCGGCTGGAGCGCGAATACGCGCCGCTGTGCGAGAGCGGGCTGGGCATCACGATCTGGTCGCCGCTGGCCTCGGGCCTGCTGACCGGTAAGTACAACGCCGGGGTGGACGCCGACAGCCGCCTCGGCCAGCCGGGCAATCAATGGTTGCAGGACGAAGTGCTAGGCGCGCCGGAAGCGCGCCGCCTGGAACGCGCCCGCGCGTTCTGCGCCTTGGCCGCCGCGCTGGGCCAGTCGCCCGCGCGCCTGGCCATCGCCTGGTGCCTGCGCAACCCGCACGTGTCCACGGTGATCCTGGGTGCCAGTCGGGTGGCGCAGCTGGAAGAAAATCTCGGCGCGCTGGAGACCTTGACCCAGGTCGAAGCCGACGGTTGGGCACGGGTAGAGGCGGCGACGCGCTGAGGACAGCCGTGCGGTGGGCGTGAGTGCGGACGGTCGACTGCGCGGTGTTGGTTCGTCGGGCTCTTCAACGCAAACGAGAGGCCGCATCTGGCCGGTCCTGCACGCCGGCCAAATCTCTCATCGCAATGTTCCGCCGTTCAGTCAGTCCTCTCGCTTGCCCAATGCAGTCCTCATCAGCAAGACAACGATCTCCCAACTAAAAAACACCGGCGGAAAACGTGGCCGGATGTTTTCAATAGGACTGGTGAATCGGAATGGCCCAATCCATGTAAAGGTCATGCCGATAAGATGAGAATGGCTCTTGATCATTAAATGAGAATGGTTATTATTTGTCTGGCCAACCGACTGGAGATCCAGATCATGACCGCTCATCCCGTGCTGCTCCGCTCCGAACCGGTCAACCTGCGCGACCGCGCTGCCCCGCGTGCCGTCCCCGCAGAAGACCTCATCAGCAGCGAGGCGCTGCTCAAAGGCCGTCGCGAAGTGCTGATCCAGCATGGCGACCGCGTCTATCGCCTGCGCCATACCAGCAACGACAAGCTCATCCTGACCAAGTAAGGCCTACCCTCCGATTCCGCGCATTGGCGCAGGGGATCGGGTCGTTTGTCGCGGGCGTTGCCGCCGCCGTCCGCGCACCCCCACGTTCTCTCCCGGCGGCCGGTCGCGGCCTAGGCTGCAGCACACGCTGCCGGGAACTTCCGTCCAAAGGTTCCCGATGATGCGCCTGCATCCGCTGGTGGTCGCGCTGTCGCTGGCGCTGCCTGCTCTTCCGTTGAGTGCTCACGCTGCCGACCTCGCCGCCAGTGGTGATGCCGCGCGTGAGGCCCACGACTTCGACCGGCTGCAGGTCACCGCCACGCGTACCCAGCGCGCCCTGGCCGATGTGCCGAGCATGGTGGATGTGATTGATCGCGAACAACTGGACAACCAACTGGTGCGCGAGCTCAAGGATCTGTTCCGCTACACGCCGGGCGTGTCGGTGACCAGCACCAGCGGCCGTTTCACCGGCGCCAGCGGCATCCGCATCCGCGGGCTGGACGGCAACCGCATGGCGACCCTGGTCGACAACGTGCCGGTGTCGGACACCTTCAGCTTCGGCAGCTACCTCAACGCCAACCGCAACTTCGTCGATCTGGAAACGCTCAAGCGCGTCGAAGTGGTGCGCGGGCCGGCCAGCGCCCTGAGCTGGTAGCTGCCATGCCCATCGCCCGCCCGCTGCCGTCGTTGTCGCATGCACGTGCCACCCGCGCTACGTTGCCGCGGCCGCAGCAGTTGGCGGCGCTGGGCACGGTGCTGTGCCTGTATCGGCCCGCATTGGGCAACGAACTGGATGGCTGGCAACACGCGGTGGATGCGGCGGCGTGCCGGCAGGTCGACAGCGATGGCGTGCGTGAGAGCATCTGGTTCTTCGATGCCGAGGGGCAGTGCTGCTGGCGGATCTGTCTATTGCCCGACAGCGACTTTCTGATCTGGGATCGCCTGGTTTCGCGTCTGCCGCCACTGCCGATGGAAAGCCATGAGCTGGGCGTCGGCGAGCGGTTGTGGCGTCGTCTGGCCGGGCGCATGCGCGGCGAAGCGTGGCGATTGAGCGCGCTGCGCCTGCAGACTGCTGCAACTCGCGAGCAGCCGTTGGTCGCCAGCCTGGCGACCGTGTCGGCGCTGGGTGCAGAAGTTGCCGCACGTCTTGCGCGCGAGGAGGGCATCGACGGACGTGTGGCGGTGGACGATTGCTGCTGCGCGCGCGCTGCCGCCTTGCGTACCAGCTCCATCACGTCCAGCAACATCACCCCGTCCGATATGACGACGTCGCTGGTGCGCCTGCGCCGCTGACGTCTCCAACCACTCCCGAGAGTTCCGATGAGTCGAACGTTTTCCCGTTGTATCGCACTGACATTGAGCCTGTTGCCGTTGATCGCCGCTGCCGATGCCCAGCGCGATCGCCAGAGCATCCTGGCGATGCAGGGCGAGTACGCCGTGGACTTTGCCTTCGACGAGACCGTGTTGCTCAAACCCGGTTACGAGCGTGCCTCGGCCATGCGCAGCGGCGCCAGCGAAGTGGTGATCGTGGTGGAGGACTCGCCGCGCAAGCTGGTGCTGCAGCATTTGCTGGTCGACGAAAAGAGCAAGCACGTGACCAAGCATTGGCGGCAGGACTGGATCTACGAGGCGCCGCAGCGTTTCGAATTCAGCGCCGATCAGACCTGGACGGTGCATGCGCTGCCGCCGGCAGTCACCACCGGCGCCTGGACCCAGTGCGTCTACGAGGTCAGCGACGCGCCGCGCTATTGCGGCACCGGTCGCTGGGACTACGCCGATGGCCATCCCACCTGGACCAGCGATCTGAGCTGGCGCCCGTTGCCGCGCCGCGAGTACACCAGGCGCAGCGACTACAACGCGCTCGCGGTGATCAATCGCCACACGCTTACGCCCAACGGCTGGACCCACGAGCAGTTCAATACCAAGGTATTGCGCAAGCCCGACGGCAGCCAGGAAGCGATCGCGCGCGAATTTGGCTTCAACGATTACCGCAAGACCACCGAGGTCGACTTCGCCCCGGCCTATGCCTACTGGAAAGGTACCCAAGACTACTGGGCCAAGGTGCGCACGCGCTGGGCCAGGTTGCTCGATACCCCGCCGGGCCTGCATCTGAAGACCAAGCCGGACGGCATGGCGATGATCATGCCGATGTTCGAGCAGGCAGAGATGGTGCAGAACGGCAAACGGGTCAAGGACGCGCAGATCGACGCGGTGTTCGCGCAGTGGGTCGAACCGGCGAACTAGTCATCCGGATGCCGTAGGAGCGCACCCGGGCGCGATCGGGCATTCCCGAGAACGCCCATCGCGCCGCGGTGCGCTCTTGCGAGGTCGCGCCCGGGTGCGCTCCTACGAGCGAGACGGCGGTTGGTCGTTCAAAAGCCGTTACTCCTTGAACATCAGGAACGCCGCCACCAGAATCAAGCCGAACGCGGCCCAGTGATTCCACTTCAACGACTGGCCCAGGTAAAACGTGGAGAAGCCAGCGAACACCAGCAGTGTGATCACTTCCTGCATGCCCTTGAGCTGCGGCGCCGAGTACACCGCGCTGCCCAGGCGGTTGCCCGGTACCTGCAGGCAGTATTCGAAGAACGCGATGCCCCAGCTGACCAGGATCGCGATCATCAGCGGCGTGCTCTTGTACTTCAGATGCCCGTACCAGGCGAAGGTCATGAACACGTTGCTGGCGAGCAGCAGCAGCACCGGATACAGATAGGCAGTGAAGGACGCGGTAGGCATGACGGCAGTGGCAGCTAGGGGCCGGCAGCATAAGCCAGTCCCGTTAAGCGCACGCGACCGTGCCGATGAGTCCGGCACGCAGCTCAGGCCGCTGGAGGCCGGTGCGAAAGGCCGCCTGCAGTACGGCCAGGCAGAACGCCCGGCCGTGTGCCGCGCCTGCGGTCACCCCGCTAGCGCTGCATGCCCCAGCGGCGCACGGTCAGCCGCTCGATGGCCTGGAACACCACGCCCTCCACCAGCAGGCCCAGCACGATCACCATCGCCAGGCCGGCGAACACGCGGTCGGTATAGAGCTCGTTGCGGTTCTGGAAGATGTACCAGCCCAGACCGCCCTGGCCGGAGGTGGCGCCGAATACCAGCTCGGCGGCGATCAAGGTGCGCCAGGCGAAGGCCCAGCCGATCTTCAGCCCGGACAGGATCGCCGGCAGCGCGGCGGGAATCAGCAGTTGCGCCACGTAGCGCGGCCCACGCAGCCCGTAATTGCGCCCGGCCATGCGCAGGGTCTCCGGCACCGCCTGGAAGCCGGCATAGGTGGTCAGCGCCAGCGGCCACAGCACCGAATGCACCAGCACGAACACCAGGCTGCCGGTGCCCAGGCCGAACCACAGCAAGGCCAGCGGCAGCAGCGCGATCGCCGGCAGCGGATTGAACATGGCCGTCAGCGTGCCGAGCACGTCTCGGCCCCAGCGCGTGGAGGCGGCCAACGCGGTCAGTACGAAGGCCAGCACCACGCCGAGCGCGTAACCCTGCGCCAGCACACGCAGCGAAGCGCCCACGCGGCGCAGCAATTCGCCCGACAGCAGCCCATCGTAGAACGCGCGTGCGGTCTGCAGCGCGCTGGGTAGCATCAGGTCGTCGCCAACCACGCGTGCGGCGATCTCCCACACCGCGACCAGCACCACCAGCACCAGCGCCTTGCGCAGCCATGGCGGTGCTCGCCAGCGCAGCGGTACGGCGGCTGCAATCAACGCGGGATCGAGCGGCTGCAGGGCGACTTCGTACTCGGCCCGCACTGGTGGCAGTGGCGGCAGCGCGGGGGCGTTGGCGCGGCTCATGGCAGCGCCTCGCGCTGGCGCTCGGCCGGGCGACGCAATGGCGCCACCTTGGCGTCATCCAGGGCGTCGTCGGGCAGGTCGAACAGCAGCCGATGAATCCGCTGCGCGGTCTGCTGGAACGCCACGCTGCCGGCGCTGTGCGGGCCGAACGCATGCGCGTTGAGTTCGGCGCGCACCTGGCCCGGATGCGGCGACAACAGCAGCACGCGATTACCGACCACCAGCGCCTCCTCGATCGAATGAGTGACGAACAACAAGGTGAAGCGCAATTGCTCCCACAACTCCAGCACCTGCTCCTGCATGCGCGAACGCGTCAATGCATCGAGTGCGGCGAACGGTTCGTCCATCAACAACACGCGTGGGCGCATCGCCAATGCACGCGCAATCGCCACGCGTTGTTTCATGCCGCCGGACAAGGTGTGCGGGTAAGCCCCGGCGAACGCGCTCAGCCCGACCTGGGCCAGGCTATCGTCGGCACGTTCGTGCGCCTCGGCACGCGACAGCTTGCGGGCTGCGCGCAGGCCGAACACCACGTTCTCGCGCACGGTCTTCCACGGCGCCAGCTGGTCGAATTCCTGGAAGACGACCACCCGGTCCGGCCCCGGCCCGGTGACCGCGTTGCCATCCAGACGGATCTGCCCCTCGCGCGGGGTGACGAAGCCGGCCACCGCCTTGAGCAGGGTGGATTTGCCGCAACCCGACGGCCCCAGCAGCACGAAGCGATCGGCTTCGTGCACATCGAAGCGCACGCGGTGGGTGGCGCGCACCACGCGTTGCGCGGAGGCATATTCCAGGCTGACGTGATCGACCTGCAGCAATGGTGTGGACGGACTCATCGCTCAGCTCCCACCGGCAATCAGCGGATCGTCGAAGAAGTAGTCGCTCAGCTTGCTCGGGGTCTGCTTGATCGCGCCGCTGTGCTGCATGAACTTGCCCAGCCCCAGCGTGTTCTGCGGTACCACGGTGAACTGCACTTTCGGGTCCTTGAGGATCTGCAACACCAGTGCGCGATCGATGCTCGAGCCATTGCGACGCAGAAAGATATCCGCCGCCTGTTCCGGATGCGCGGTGACGAAGCGTGCGGCCTGATCCAGCGCCGCGACGAAGGCGCGATAGGTCTTGGGATTGTCGCGGCGGAATGTCTCGGTGGCATACAGCACGGTGGCCGACGAGGGGCCGCCTTCGATCTCGTAGGAGCTGGTCACGATGTGTGCGGCCGGATTGCGCGCCAGTTCCTGCTCCTGGAATGGCGGGCTGGCGAAATGCGCGGTGATCTCGGTGCGGCCACGGATGATTGCGGCGGCCGCGTCCGGGTGCGGTAACGCGACCTGCAGTGGATCCAGTTGATGGGTGCCCTTGTCGCCCCAGCGTTGTTGCGAAGCATGCTGCAGGAAACGCGACTGCACCGACACGCCGGTGGCCGGCACCGCAATGCGGTCCTGCGGAGTGAAATCGCCGATGCTCTTGATGCGCGGATTGTTGCTGATCAGGTAGTACGGGAAGTTGCCCAGCGACGCCACGCCGCGCACATTCTGGCGGCCATGCGTACGGTCCCAGATGGTGAACAACGGCCCGACACCGGCGCCGGCGATATCGATCGAACCGGTCAGCAGGGCATCGTTGACTGCCGCGCCACCGGACAACTGCAGAAACTGCACGTCGATGTCCACACCGGCCGCCTTGCCCTGCTGCTCGATCAGCTTCTGATCCTGTGCCACGTCCAGCAACAGATAGACGATGCCGAACTGCTTGGCGACGCGCAGCTTTCCTTCGGCCTGCGCATGCGCGCTGTGCAGCAACGGCAATGCGGCCAGGAGCAGCAGCGCGACACGTCGGGAAAAACGTCCGCGCGGACGTGCGTGAGAGGTGACGGTCAAACGCATGCGGCGCTCCAGTCGAGGGGGGAGGAAGAGGGCGCGTTTCCCAGCGCACTACGTGCTGCCAGACGCGCGCAAGGCAGCACCTTGGCTAGAACGGCGCATCGCCTTCGATGGTGGTGCGGTTGAGCCGACGGCGCAGGTGATCGGGCGTGCCGGCGGCCAGATGCATGACCGAGCGGTTGTCCCAGAACACCATGTCGTGCGGCTGCCAGCGGTGCCGATACACCAGGGCACTGCCGGTGCTGTGTGCGAACAGGGCCTGCAGCAGTGCATCACTTTCGTCGTCGGGCAAGCCGACGATACGGGTGGTGAAATGCTCGCTGACGAACAACGCTTTCTGCCCGTTTTCCGGGTGCGTGCGCACGATCGGATGCTGCACGGGTTTCACTTCGGCGATCTGTTCAGGCGTCAGCGCCGGGCGCCACGGATTGCGCGCACGCAGTTCTTCGTACTTGGCCAGATAGCTGTGCTCGGCACGTAGATCCTGCACCGTGTGCTTGAGCGCGTCGGGCAGGGTCTGCCAGGCCAGGTGCTGATTGGCGAACAAGGTGTCGCCGCCCTCGCTGGGCAGTTCCTGCGCATGCAGCAACGATCCCAGGCTGGGCGTGTCCTTGTACGACAGGTCCGAATGCCAGTAGTGCCCGGCATCGCCCAGACCGATCGGCTCGCCGTGCTCCTTGATGTTGGACACCACCAGCACTTCCGGATGTCCGCGCAGCTGGAAGTTACGCAGCACATGGATCTGCAGCGGGCCGAAGCGACGGCTGAAAGCGACCTGCTGCGCCGGCGTGATGCGTTGCTCGCGGAACACGAGCACGTGGTGGTCCAGATGCGCCTGATGGATGCGCGCAAAGGTATCCGCATCCAGAGGCTGCGACAGATCCAGACCGATCACTTCGGCGCCCAGCGGGGCATCGAACGGCACGATCCGGACACCGGAAGGGTGCTCTGTGGAAATCGCATCGCGCGGCGGTTGCGCACGCGCAGCGGAAGTGACGCTGGCCATGACGGTGGCACCTCGACGGCAACGAATGGCCGCCTTGGCCGGCAGCCGGACATATCACTGTAGGCAGTCCGGTCGCGGCTGCGAACGTACGATTGGCAAGGTGCTTATGCGCTGCCGGTATATGCGGCAGCGCGACGGAACGCGAACGGGCGACGCCTGCGCGCCGCCCGTTCGCGGGTTGAACCGATCGGGATCGGGCCTTACTCGGTCCGAAGCGCCAACGCCGGCGGCGTGGACAGGATGCGTCGCGTGCCCGACCAGCCGGCCAGCAGACTCAACACCAGGCCAAACGTGCCACCGATCAGCAGGCGCGGCCAATCCGGCGTCAACGCGATCTCGAAGGCTTTTTGCCCGACCACCGCTCCGATCACCGCGGCGGCGGTCACCGCCAGCGTTGCCGCCAACAGGCCGAGCGCGCCGAATTCCACCAGCACCGCGCCACGCAACTGCCCGCGACGCGCGCCCAACGTGCGCAGCACCGCGCTGTCATAGCGACGCTCGCCTGCGGTGGCCTGCAAGGCCGCCAGCAGCACCAGCACGCCGGCCAGCAGGCTGAAACCCATCACCAGTTGCACCGCCTGCGCCACCTGGTCGATCACCTCGCGCACGCGGCCGAGGATCGCATCGATGTCCAGCACCGAAATGTTGGGGTAGTCGCGGCTCAGCGACGCCAGCCTGGGCGCGTTGCCGGGCGGCAGATGGAAGCTGGAAATCAGGTTGTACGGCGCATCGCCGACCGAGCCCTGATTGAGCAGCAGGAAGAAATTGACCCGGAACGAATCCCAGTCGGCCTTGCGGATGCTGGTGACGGTGAAGCTGCGCTGCTGCTCGCCCAGCAGCAGGGTGATGCGGTCGCCCAGTTTGAGCTGGTATCGCTGCGCCCAGCCTTCTTCCACCGAGGCCTCCGGCGCAGTGCTGTCGGCCGCCCAGAATCTGCCTTCCAGCAAGGTGTTTGCCGGCGGAAATGCATGCCGCCAGGAGAAATTGACCGGGCGGTTGTCGCCATCGCCATCGTCGGCCGGATCGCGGTCGCCGCGTAGTGGCGGCCTGTCGTTGATCGCCACCAGGCGCCCGGTCGAAAACGGCTCCACGGCCGCATCCTCCACGCCCAGGCCGCGCAGCGTCTGCAGCACCGGTTCGGTCTGCTCGGGCTGGATGTTCATCAGGAAATAGTTGGGCGTGTCCGCCGGCAGCCGATCGCGCCACTGCCCGAGCAGGCCGGGGCCGACCACCGCCAGCAGCAGCAGCGCGCACAACGACAGCGACAGCCCGACCAACTGCACCACGCTCAGCCCGCGTCGCCGCGTGAGCGAGGCCAGGCCCAGCTTCCAGGCGCCGCGCAGGCGGTGCTGAATCGGCCGCAGCAAGGCCAGCAGGCCCAGTCCCAGCGCCATCGCCACCAGCGCCAGTGCGGCCAGGCCGCCCAGCACCCAGCCGGCCAGCACCAGGTTGCCGGTCGCGTACACGGTCAGCGCCAGCGTGGCCGCCAGCGCCGCGGCGTAAACCAGCAAGGAACTCGGCGGCACCGCGGCAAAGCTGCGGTTGAGCACGCGCATCGGCGGCACGTTGCGCAGCCGCAGCAACGGCGGTAGGCCGAAGCCCAGCAACAGCACCAGGCCGATGCCTGCACCGGCCAGCGCAGGGGTGGCCTGCGGCAACGGCAGCCGGTTCGGGATCAGGCTACCCAGCGCCTGCACCAGGCCTTCCTGGGCCAGCATGCCCAGCCCGATCCCGACCAGGCAGGCCGGAATCGCGGTCAGCAGCAGTTGCAGCGACAGCATCGCCAGGATGTCGCGCTGGCGTGCGCCCAGGCAGCGCAACACCGCCACCGTGTCGATCCGGCGCATCGCAAAGCGGTTCGCCGCCAACGCAGTGGCCACACCGGACAACAGCACCGCCAGCAACGCCGACAAGGCCAAAAAGCGCCCCGCGCGATCGAACGCCGCGCGCATGCCGCGCTGGGTGTCCTCGATGCCGACCAGGCGGTATTCGCTGGCGCGCGGTTTCAGCCAGGCGCGCAAATCGGCAATGGCATCGGGCGCACCGGAAAACATCAGCCGGTACGAGGCGCGACTGCCGGGGCCAAGCAGGCCGGCACCATCGATATCGGCGCGATTGACCAGCAGCGGCGGCGACAACTGCATCAGCTCACCGGACGCATCCGGCTCGGCACGCAGCACGCCGGTGATGGTGAGATGGCCAGCGCCGAATTCCAGCTGTTCGCCCACGCGCAGGCCCAGGGCCTCCAGCAGACGAGGGTCGGCATAGGCCTGGCCCGGCGGTGGTGCGCCCGCAGGCTTGCCCTGCATGCCGGCACTGTCCGTGGACACCAGCAATTGCCCACGCAACGGGTAGCCCGCGCCGACACCGCGGATATTGGCCATCTGGCTGGCGTCGCCATGAAACAGGACGCTGGGGAAGCTGACCATGCGCGTGCTCCGCAAGCCACGCCGCTGCGCTTCTTCGGCGAAGTCGGCCGGGATCTCCTGGCGGCCGGTCACGCCCAGATCGCCACCGAGCACTTCGGCCGCGCTGGAGGTCAGCGCCAGGGTCACCCGATCAACCAGCGTGCCGACCGCCGTCATCACCGCCACGCCCAGCACCAGCGCGGCGAACACGGTCAGCAGGTCGCCGGCCAGGAATTCGCGGCGCACGGCGCGCGCGGCTTGACGCAGTACGTTCATGCGGCCGAACCGGGCTGGGCGTGCAGTCGGCCGCTGTCGATGCGGTAGACGTGATTGCAGCGTTGCGCCAGCGTCATGTCGTGAGTCACCAGCACCAGCGTGGTGTCGCTGGTGGCATTGAGCGCGAACAGCAGGTCGCTGATCTGCGCACCGGTGGTCTGGTCCAGGCTGCCGGTGGGCTCGTCCGCAAACAGGATGCGCGGTTTGGCCACGAACGCGCGTGCCAGCGCCACACGTTGCTGCTCGCCGCCGGACAGCTGGCGCGGGTAGTGGCGCGCGCGCGCGCTCAGGCCGACCGCTTCCAGCACCTCGCGCACCCGCGCCGCATCCTCGCGTCCGGCCAGTTCCAGCGGCAGCGCGATGTTTTCTTCGGCGGTGAGCGCCGGCAGCAGATGGAAGCTCTGGAACACGAAGCCCACCTCGCGCGCGCGCAAGGCGGCGCGGGCTTCCTCGTCCAGCTGGCCCAGATCCTGCCCGGACAACGCGATGCTGCCGCGGCTGGGCAGGTCCAGGCCGGCAAGCAGTCCGAGCAGGGTGGTCTTGCCCGAACCGGACGCGCCAACGATGGCGATACTGTCGCCTTCACCGACCGTCAAGCTGACGTTGTCGAGGATGTGGAGCGTTCCCTCCGGTCCATTGACGGATTTACCGACCTCGCGGACGTCGATGGCGGTGCGGGTGCTGGAGCGGGGGGCCAGACTGTCGATGAGGAATCTCCGAATGCGTGAAAGAACACTGCGATATGGCGCGCTAGTCCTGTGGCTGCTGACACTGTCCCTGCTTGCGCCAGGAATTGCCTCTGCCAAAAGTCCGGTGGCGACTGCACCGATCCTGGTGGTCGGCGACAGCCTGAGCGCTGCACACAACATCCCGGTGCAGTCCGGTTGGGTCAACTTGCTGGACCAACGTCTCAAGCGTGACATGGCGACGCCACCGGCGGTCGTCAATGCCAGCATCAGCGGCGAAACCACATCCGGTGCGTTGACGCGGCTGCCCGGCCTGCTGCAGAAGCATCGCCCCGGTGTGATAGTGATCGAACTCGGCGGCAACGATGCGCTGCGCGGCCTGACCCCGGCCCAGCTCAAGGGTAATCTGGAAAAGATGATCCGGCTCAGCCAGCAGGCCGGCGCGAAGGTGCTGTTGCTCGGCATCGACGTGCCGCCGAATTACGGCCCCGCCTACCGCGAGCGCCTGAAGGCGGCCTACGCCGATCTGTCCGGGCAGTACAAGACGGCGCTGGTGCCGTTCTTCCTCGAAAAGGTCGCACTGCAGCCAGGCCTGATGCAGGCCGACGGCCTGCATCCCACTGCCGCAGCCCAGCCCAAGGTGCTGGAAACGATGTGGCCGGCGCTACGCCCCTTGCTCGGGCGTTGACGGCCGGCAGGGCCCGCATGCCGTTACAAAGCGTTATTTGATCTTCACGCCCTTTCCACTGCCGATCCGGCATGTTTCACAAAGCTGAAGACCGAGGAAAGTCCATGCGTCAGACCAAGGAAACGTCCGGCCTCGTGCTGGTCGTCGAAGACAACCGCAATATTTCTGAAATGATCGGCGAGTACCTAGAAGGCCGTGGCTTCGAGGTCGACTATGCACAGGACGGACTCGACGGCTATCGTCTGGCCGCCGAGAACAGCTACGACGTGGTCGTGCTGGATCTCATGCTGCCACGTCTGGACGGCATCGAAGTGTGTCGTCGCCTGCGTAACGATGCACGCAAGTCCACCCCGGTGCTGATGTTGACCGCCCGCGACACGCTCGACGACAAGCTTACCGGCTTGGGTTTCGGTGCGGATGACTACCTGACCAAGCCGTTTGCGATCCAGGAACTGGAAGCGCGTCTGCGTGCCCTGATCCGTCGCGAGCGTCGCCAGGTGGGCTCGGAAGTGCTCAAGGTCGCCGACCTGGTGCTCGATCCGGTCAGCATGCGTGCCACCCGCGCCGGCACCGAGCTGCAGCTTTCCCCGATCGGCCTGCGGCTGCTCACCATCCTGATGCGCGAGTCGCCGCGCGTGGTCACCCGCCAGGAAATCGAGCGCGAGATCTGGGGCAACGGGTTGCCGGATTCGGACACCTTGCGCAGCCATCTGTACAACCTGCGCAAGATCATCGACAAGCCGTTCGATCGCCCGCTGCTGCATACCGTGCAGAGCGCCGGCTACCGCATTGCCGACATCGCTCAGCCGATGGCCTGATGTCACCTGCCGGCCGCCGTTCTGGCGGTCGGTCACCTCCTGTAGGCGCCCACGCGCCTGTCGCTTCCGCGTGCTGCCGTCTGGCTGCACGACGGGCTTACGGAAGCGTTGCCTATAATCCGGCGCTCTCCCCTGGATGCAGCAATGCCGCACGGGCTTTCACGAAAAATACGTCTGGCCTTTCTTCTGCAGGTCGCTCTGGCGGGCCTGGCGATCGTGCTGGGCGGCTATCTGCTGTCCTTTGTCATCAAGTACAGCCTGGTGCGGATCGTGCTTGCCGACGAGGCGGTGCATTTCTGGCAGATGCGCAAGAGCGCGCCGAGCAACCCGCCGCCAAATACACGCAACATCCAGGGCTATTTTTCGCCCACCGGGCAAGGCCGCGACACTGCGCCGGCAGCGTTGCAGCGGTTGTCGCCGGGCTTCAGGGAAGTGGCGGCCGCCGACGCCCTGGTGTATGTCGATCAACGTCCGGAAGGGCGCTTGTATCTGGTGTTTCCACGCTCGCGTGCGGCGCACCTGACGCTCTGGTTCGGCGTGGTGCCGGCGATGCTGGTACTGCTGGCGATCTACGGCGTGTTCTGGGTGACCTACCAAACGTCCAGACGGCTGGTGTCGCCGATCAGCTGGCTGGCATGGCGCGTGTCGCAGTGGGATCCGCGCAACCCCGATGTCGACGAACTGGCACCGGAGCGGCTTCCTGCCGACCTGCAGGGCGAGACCCGGCAATTGGCCGCCGCCCTGCATACGCTCGGGCAGAAGGTCAGTGAGCACGTCGCGCGCGAGCGCAACTTCACCCGCGATGCCAGCCACGAACTGCGTACACCGTTGACGGTGATTCGGGTGGCCAGCGACATGGCGCTGGCCGACGACGAATTGTCGCAACGCACCCAGCGCAGTCTGCGCCGGATCCAGCGCGCCGGCCGCGACATGGAAGCGGTGATTGACGCCTTCCTGATCCTGGCGCGCGAAGCCGAGATCGACCCGCAAAGTGAAACCTTCGATGCCGCCGAACTAGCTAGCGAAGAGGTCGACAGTGCCCGCGAATTGCTGGGCGACAAGCCGGTGTCCCTGACGAAGGTCGGTGACCGCAGCCTGCAGATGTTCGCCCCGCCGCGCGTGATGCGCGTGGTGCTGAGCAACCTGCTGCGTAATGCCTGCGCCTATACCGACACCGGCAGCATCGAAGTGGAGGTCACCCAGGACCGCATCATCGTGCGCGATACCGGAATCGGCATGAGCGAAGAAGCGCGCGCGCGCGCGTTCGAGCCTTTTTTCCGCGCCGATCCCACACGCCCGCAGGGCACCGGCCTGGGTCTGTCGATCGTGCGCCGGCTGTGCGATCGCTTCGGCTGGCGGATCGAACTGCATAGCGAGTCGGGTGTCGGTACATCGGTTGCAGTGGTGGTGGCCTGAGGGAGTGGTGGCCTTAACGGCATGTGGTTTGCTTGGTCTCGGCCCAGGCGGGGGAACACGTTGCACGCGCCTGGGGAACCGGTTGCGTCTGCCGATGATGGGGTTTTCCACTACCTGGCATTGACGCTGTCCGCCTTGCCGTTACGCGCAGGCGCCAGATGTATCGGCGTGATCGGGGTGCCGCAATCAATCAATCGATCGCGCTGGCGAGTGCGTCGCCAGCGCGACCTGTCGATCGCTACTTTTGCCCCAACACCGGGGCCACCGCCTTGCGCCAGATGGCATAACCCTCGGCGGTCATGTGCAGCATGTCCTGGCGGAACAGCTCGGCGCGCGGTTTGCCGTCGGCATCGAGCATCGGCGTGTAGACATCCACGTAGTCCACGTGCGGCAACGGCGCGAGTGCGTCCTTGATCAGGCGATTGGCGGTGACGATCGCCGGCAGCAGACGCGCGCGCGATGGACTGGGTTTGATCGATAGATAGCTGATGCGCGCGGTGGGCAGATCACGGCGGACGCGCTTGACGAATGCCAGTACATCGTCGCGCACCTGCTGCGGCGTGCGGCCGCTGTTGAGATCGTTGTCGCCGGCATACAGCACCACCTGGCGCGGTGCATACGGGACCACGATACGGTCGGCATACCAGGTGCTGTCGCGCACTTCCGAACCGCCGAAGCCGCGATTGATCACCGGCATGCCGGGGAAATCCTGCGCCAGCGTGTCCCAGAAACGCATCGACGAACTGCCGACGAAGACGATGCCGTGCCTGGGCGGCGGTTGTTGCGCATCGCTGTCGGAAAAGCGACGCATGTCGTCTTCCCAGGCGGCATTGGACACCTGCGCGGGTATCTGTGGCGCGGTGTGCGGTGCGGCGGCGTGGACATGGCCGGATAACAAGGCAAGGACGCACAGCAGCGTGCGCAAGGGATGTTTGGTCATGCGAAAGAACCTGCGACAGCGAAGCGGACCACCATGGTGCGACAGGCTGGAAGCGTAGGGCAAACCGGTGGGCTTGCAGCGCTTGTCATGGGTTGGAAGCAGAGCGTGCCACCGGGCCTGCATCGACAATGTGGAAAAGATTGCGCCATGCGGCAGCATCTGTCGGCCTTGCAGGCCCAACGCCAGCTGTTGCGGCACCGGGTCACTCCCTGGCGGCGCGCTGCATGACGGTGCAAGATTCGCACTTTCCTCAGCAGTGACCACGCCATGCGTTCGAGCCGTCCCCAGACACGCCCTTGCGGCCGGAAGCACTGACGCATGGCAGATCAACTGGGACACGTGCCGCGCGGCCCGCGCCGCATGCTCAAGGCGGCGATCTGGTCGTGGCAGGGATTGCGCGCGGCATGGCTGCACGAATCCTCGTTCCGGCTGGAGGTGTGCCTGGCGGTAGTGCTGGTGCCGCTGGGGCTGTGGCTCGGCCAGTCCGGCCTGGAACGCATCGCGCTGATCGCGCCGCTGCTGATCGTGCTGGCCGCCGAACTGCTGAATTCGGCGATCGAGGCGGTGATCGAACGTTACGGCCCCGAGCACCACGTACTGGCCGGCCGCGCCAAGGACATGGGCTCGGCGGCAGTGTTCCTGCTGCTGATCAATGTGCTGCTGTGCTGGGGACTGATCCTGCTGCCGCGCTTGTTCTGAGGAGCGCTGCGTCTGCGCGACCTGCAGCTGCCATGCTTCTGTAGGCGACTGGATTGTCGGCTGCGTGGCGGCGGTCATGGCGATGCGCCGCACCTAGGCACCAGCGACGCGTCCCCGGCCACGCAGCATGCTGCGACTGCTTCTTTCTGTTGCCAGGCCCACCGCGCTGGGCCCGGATCGTCCGTCAGGCGGGCGCATGTGCATGCCGGGTTGACTCGCCGCGTGGCATGCTGCAGCTCTCTTTCAACGGAATCGCCTGCATGCCCGTCCTGATTCGCGCCCTGGTGTTGCTGATGCTGACCGTCTCGCTGTCCGGTTGCGGCTACAACGCAATCCAGCAGAAGGAAGAAGGGGTCAAGGCAGGTTGGTCGGAGGTGCTGAACCAATATCAGCGTCGTGCCGATTTGATTCCCAATCTGGTGCGCACCGTGCAGGGCTACGCCCAGCAGGAGCGCCAGGTGCTGACCGAAGTGACCAATGCGCGCTCGCGTGTGGGGCAGATCCAGGTCAACGCCGACGACGAAGCCTCGTTGAAGCAATTCCAGCAGGCGCAGGGCGAGCTCGGCAGCGCACTGTCGCGCCTGTTGGTGGTCAGCGAAAACTATCCGCAACTCAAATCCGACCAGTCGTTCCGCGATCTGCAGGTGCAGCTGGAAGGCACCGAGAACCGCATCACAGTGGCGCGCGGTCGTTACATCCAGACGGTGCAGGACTACAACACCTACATCCGTTCGTTCCCGCAGGTGATCACCGCCAAGATCTTCGGCTATCAGGCCAAGCCCAATTTCAGCGTGGAAAACGAAGCGCAGATTTCGCGCGCACCGCAGGTGGATTTCGGCAATCAGCAGGCGCCGCAGCAATCGCAGCCGCAACCTGCGCAGTAAGCCATCGCAACCTGCGCATCGTGAGAGGAGTTGGGGCGAGGGGACGGGGCGAAGCCTTTGGGTTGTCCAATGACACAAGGCTTGGCTCGTCCCCTCATCCGCCCCTTCGGGGCAGCTTCTCCCGCAGGTAGAAGGGTCAACCAAGTGCCAGTGCCGATGAAGCGCCAGTGCTCATCAGGTAGGAGTTGCGAATGCGGAAGAACTACATGCGGGTGTTCTGGATGGTGGCGCTGTTGCTGCTGCCGGCCTCGCTCCTGGCGCAGGATCTGGCAGCCATTCCGCCACTGCGCTCGCCCGTGGTCGACACCACCGGCACCTTGGACGCTACGCAGGTCCAGCAACTCGAGCAGCAGGCGCTGGCCTTGCAGCAGCGCAAGGGCGCGCAGTTGCAGGTCCTGATCGTGCCGACCACGCAGCCGGAGGCGATCGAGCAGTACACCCAGCGCGTGTTCGACCAGTGGAAGATCGGCCGCAAGGGCGTGGACGACGGTGTGTTGCTGCTGGTGGCCAAGGACGATCGCCGGGTGCGGATCCAGCCCGGCTACGGGCTGGAAGGCGCGGTCCCCGACATCACCGCCAACCGCATCATTCAGGAGTACCTGGCGCCGCGCTTCCGTGAGGGCGACTACGCAGGCGGCATCAGCGCTGCGACTGCGACGCTCGCCGGCCTGATCGAAGGCGAGGCCCTGCCAGCGCCGGTCAGCGGGCACGCCGATGGCGGCGCCGGCAACGGTTCGGGTGGCGGCGGCTGGATCATGGCCTTGTTCATCGGTTTTGTGGTCGCGATGGTGGCGCGCGGCATTCTCGGTGCCCTGCCACGGCCGCTGCGCGCGTTGCTGACCGGCGTCGCCGCCGGTGGCGCCGCCTTGCTGTTTACTTCGCTGCTGTTCGCCAGCGCCGGCGCTGCGGTGATCGGGCTGCTGGCAGGCCTGGCGTCCGGTTCGCCGGGGCGCTTTGTCGGTGGCGGTGGCTGGGGCGGTGGTGGATTCGGTGGCTTTGGAGGCGGTGGCCGCGGCGGTTTCGGCGGCGGTGGCTGGGGTGGCGGTGGTGGATCATCGGGAGGCGGTGGCGCCTCGGGGAGCTGGTAATGCGGTGGCTCAGGCATGTCTTCGCGCCCTCGGCGCAGCGCAGTTTCCCTGCCGGCTGCATGAATGCGATCGCCGCGGCGGTTGCCGCCAGCGAGCGCACCCACACCGGTCAGGTCATGGTGGCGGTGGAAGCCGACCTGCCGCTGGACGCGCTATGGCGCGGGCACACCGCGCGCCAGCGTGCCGAACAGGCGTTCGCGCAATTGCGCACCTGGGACACCGAGGCCAATAACGGGGTGCTGCTCTATCTGCTGCTGGCCGACCACGCCATCGAAGTGGTCGCCGACCGCGGGCTGCGCAGCCGGGTGCCGGAGGCGCAATGGGCAGAGGTGTGCCGGCGCATGCAGCAGTTCCTGCGCGAGGGCGAGCACGAGGCGGCGGTGCTGGCCGGGATCGAGGCGGTGACCGTGCTGTTGGCCGAGCAGTTCCCCACAACTGATGGCGTCCAGCATGAAGACGAGCTGCCCGATCGTCCACATCTTTTAGGCTGAACGCGTGCGAGGTGTCAGAATAGACGCCTCGCTTTTTTGTGATCCGCGGTCCGCATGATCTATCTGCACGCCATCGACCCCATCGCCTTCTCGCTTGGACCGGTGCAGGTGCACTGGTACGGGTTGATGTACCTGGCCGCATTCTTCTCTGCCTGGGCGCTGGGGCGCTCGCGCATCCTGCGTGGCCGCTTGCCGGGTGTGGACATGGACGGATTTTCCGACCTGTTGTTCTACGGCATGCTCGGCGTGGTGCTGGGCGGGCGCATCGGCTACATGCTGTTCTATGCGTTCGACAGCCTGCTGGCCAACCCGTTGATCCTGTTCAAGGTGTGGCAGGGTGGCATGAGCTTCCACGGCGGCCTGCTGGGCGTGCTGATCGCGTGCGGGCTGTGGGCGCGCAAGCACCGGCTGCACTTCTTCGACGTGATGGATTTCGTGGCGCCGCTGGTGCCGCTGGGTCTGGGCTTCGGGAGGCTCGGCAATTTCGTCGGCGGCGAGTTGTGGGGCAAGTTCACCGATGCCGGTTGGGGCGTGATCTTCCCGCTTGCGCCGGAACTGGCCGGCACGTTGCCTGCACAGATTCAGGCGCAGTACGCCGCCGGTGCGTTGAACCGGTTCGCGCGGCATCCTTCGCAGCTCTACGAAGCGGCGCTGGAAGGGGTGGTGATGTTCGTGGTGCTGTGGACGTTCTCGATGAAACCGCGCGCACGCTATGCGGTGTCGGGGATGTTCGCGCTGCTGTACGGCGTGTTCCGTTTCATCGTGGAATTCGTGCGCGTGCCGGATGCACCGATCGGCTACCTGGCCTTCAACTGGCTGACGATGGGGCAGATCCTGAGCCTGCCGTTGATCATCGGCGGCCTGGTGTTGCTGGCGATGTCGCGCCGCGCGCCGGTGTTGCAGCCGGTACTGGTGCAGACCGCGGGCGCGGAGGCGGCCAAGTGAAGCCCTATCTGGACCTGCTGCAGCATGTGCTGGACCATGGCGCCGAGAAGTCCGATCGCACCGGCACCGGCACGCGCAGCGTGTTCGGCTGGCAGATGCGCTTCGACCTCAACGACGGTTTTCCGCTGGTGACCACCAAGAAGCTGCACCTGCGCTCGATCATCCACGAGCTGCTGTGGTTCCTGCAGGGCGACACCAACATCGGCTATCTCAAGGACCACCAGGTTCGGATCTGGGACGAATGGGCCGACCACAACGGCGATCTCGGCCCTGTGTACGGCAAGCAATGGCGGCGCTGGACCGGCCCGGACGGCGTCGAGATCGACCAGATGCAATGGCTGGTGGACGAGATCAAGCGCAACCCGGATTCGCGCCGGCTGGTGATCAGCGCCTGGAACGTCGGCGAGCTGCCGCAGATGGCCCTGATGCCGTGTCACAGCCTGTTTCAGTTCTATGTGGTGAACGGCAAGCTCAGCTGCCAGCTGTATCAGCGCAGCGGCGACATCTTTCTCGGCGTGCCGTTCAATATCGCCAGCTACGCACTGCTGACGCACATGGTGGCGCAGGCCACCGGCCTGGGCGTGGGCGACTTCGTGCATACGCTGGGCGATGCGCACCTGTATTCGAATCACTTCGCGCAGGCACGCGAGCAACTGGCGCGCAGCGCGCGTGCGCTGCCGACCTTGCGCCTGAATCCTGCCGTGACCGACCTGTTTGCATTCCGCTTCGAGGACATCGCCATCGAGGGTTACGACCCGCATCCGGCGATCAAGGCGCCGGTGGCGGTGTAAGCGTCGCTTCGCTGAGTGATGCCACACGTGGATTTGATGTTCGAAGGGATACTGTCGGCCGTATGAAACTGACCCTGATCGTCGCCTTCGACCGCAACAATGCCATCGGCTGCGACAACGCATTGCCGTGGAAGTTGCCGGACGATCTCAAGCGCTTCAAGGCGCTGACCTTGGGCAAGCCGATCCTGATGGGGCGCAAGACCGCGCAGTCGCTGGGGCGTGCCTTGCCGGGGCGAGTGAACCTGGTGCTGACGCGTTCGGGGCAGGTGCCGTTCGCGGACATGCAGGCGGTGGTGTCGCTCGATGAGGCGATTGCGCAGGCCGAGGCGGCCGGTGCACAGGAGCTGTGCGTGATCGGTGGCGGTGAGGTCTATCGCCTGACCATGGAGCGTGCGGACCTGCTGGCCGTCACCGAAGTGGACACCACCGTGGAACGGGCCGACACCTACTTTCCGCCGATCGACCCGGCCGTGTGGGAGCCGGTGCAACGCGAGTCGCACGCGGTCGATGCGCGGCATGCCTTCGCATTCGATTACGTGGACTATCGGCGGCGCTGAACTCAGTTAGCCGCGCATGCACGATGGTGCTGCCGAGTGCATGCAGTCCGGCGGTTTTGAGGCAGCGATGCGAATCAGTGCGTTCGCATGCCGGAAGGCCCAATGTGCAAGCGTGCCAGTCGCGTGGCGGATGCACGATCGGCTGATCGCAAGCGCCGAGGCACTGCCTCGGCATGCTGCAGCAGTGCGCCGACCGCGCCCGTTATTCAGTCCGCAGCGGCAGCGGGCGGAGCGGCACCGGGTGCGGTGGAACCGGCGTTCGCATTCGCATTGTCCCCGCCACCGCCGCGCTGGCGTTGTCGACGGCGCGGCGACCGGCTACGTTGCGCGGTCTGCGATGGCTGCGTGATCGGGATTCCCGGCACCTGCACCACGCGCAGTTCGTCGGTATCCAGCTGCAGGGCGGTGAGTTTGCCGCCCCATACCGCACCGGTATCGATGGCGTGCACGCCCTGGGTGATGGTCAGCCCGAGTGCGGACCAATGCCCGCACACGATCTTGAGATCGCGCTCGACCCGGCCCGGTACTTCGAACCACGGATACAGGCCCTGCGCCTGCGTGCCCGGCGTGCCCTTGTCGTCGGTGGCGATGCGCCCGCGTGGGGTGCAATAGCGCATACGCGTGAACAGGTTGATGATCGCACGGCTGCGGTCGTACCCGCTCAGGCCCGGCGACCAGCCCGGCTGATCGCCGTACATGTTGCGCAACAGCTTGCGATAGCCGCCGCCCTGCAGCTGCTGCTCGACCTCGCGCGCATGTTTCTCGGCCATCTGCGTGGTCCACTTCGGCGCCAGCCCGGCGTGGATCATCATCCAGCCCAGTTCGCGGTCCAGGTGTGCCAGCTTCTGCATCCGTAGCCAGTCGAGCAGCAGGTCGCGGTCTTCGGCCAGCACGATGCGCAGCAGATCCGGATTGACCTTGCGCTGCTCTTCTTCAGAACGCGCGCCGATCGCCAGCAGCGACAGATCGTGGTTGCCCAGCACCACCACGCTATGTGCGCGCAGCGAATGCACCAGGCGCAGCGTTTCCAGCGACTGGCCGCCCCGGTTGACCAGGTCGCCGCAGAACCACAACGTGTCCTGCGCGGGATCGAAGTTGATTTTTTCCAGCAGGCGCTGGGTGATGTCGTAACACCCCTGCAGATCGCCAATCGCCCAGACGCTCATCGCTTGCGCTCCATCAGTCCAGCATCCATCAGTGCAGCGTCCTGGGTACGCTCAGCACGAAGGCGGCGATCGGGGCGGTGAATTCGGTGCCATCGTCGGCCACCATGTCGTAATGACCTTGCATCTGTCCCTGCTCGGTCTCAAGCAGCACGCCAGAGGTATAGCTGAATGCCTCGCCGGGGCGTAGCCAGGGTTGCTCGCCGACCACGCCTTCGCCATCCACTCGTTCGGTGCGTCCGTTGGCGTCGGTGATCTGCCAATGACGTGCGATCAGGCGCGCAGGCACGACGCCCGCGTTGTGGATGCGGATGCTGTAGGCGAAGGCGTAGCGGCCTTCGTCGGGGGTCGATTGATGGGCGAGGAAGCGGGGCGACACCTCGACCTCGACCCGGTAGCGCGGATCATCGTGCATGCGGAAAGTCTAAATAAAACCGTGTGGGAGCGGCGCTCAAGCCAGCTCGACATTGGCCAGACGGACAAAATCCGCGACCTCGAGTTGTTCGGCGCGCGCATCCGGGCGCACCTGCGCGGCCTCGAAATGGGCGGGCTCGCAGACGTTGGACAAGGCATTGCGCAGGGTCTTGCGGCGCTGACCGAAACCGGCGCGCACCACGTCGGCAAAGCGACGCCGGTCCCTGATCAGCACCGTGGCCGGATCGCGCGGCACCAGCCGTACCACCGCCGAGTCCACCTTCGGCGGCGGCCGGAATGCGCCCGGCGGTACCACGAACAGTGCGGTGACCTCGCAATAGGCCTGCAGCATCACGCTCAGGCGCCCGTATACCTTGCTGCCGGGGCCGGCGGCCATGCGGTCGACCACTTCCTTTTGCAGCATGAAGTGCATGTCGGCCACCGCGCCGGCATGGTCCAGCGCATGGAACAGGATCGGCGAAGAGATGTTGTAGGGCAGGTTGCCGACCAGCCGGATCGGCGTGCCATCGGCCAGCGCCGTGAAATCCACGCCAAGCACATCGCGATGGATGATGCTCAGCGCGCCGAGCGGTGCAGCGGCGTCGGTCAATGGTGCGATCAGGTCGCGGTCGAACTCGATCACGGTCAGTGCGCCGTGCTTGCGCAGCAGCGGAAAGGTGATCGCGCCCTGGCCGGGGCCGATTTCGACCAGGTGCTGGCCGGCGCGCGGGTCCACTGCCTGCACGATGCGGTCGATGTAATACCGGTCGGCAAGAAAGTGCTGGCCAAGCGACTTCTTGGCCGGTGCGCTGAAAGAATGATTCATGCGCGCAGTTTAACGTGGCAGCGCCTGCACGCGGTGCCGGTCCTGCACCTGGGAGACGCGGCAGATGGGATGCGTGCACGATGCGCATCGTCCAACGCAGGCAATCGCCTCTCGCTCAGCGGCGTGCTGCCAGACGCGCGCACAGGTCGGTCGCCGCCATCAGGCTGGACGGGTCGGCGATACCGCGCCCGGCCAGCTCCAGTGCAGTGCCGTGATCGACCGCCACGCGCGGGTAGGGCAGGCCGAGCGTGATGTTGACCGCTTGTTCGAAGCCGCTGTACTTGAGCACCGGCAGGCCCTGGTCGTGATACATCGCCACCACCGCATCGAAGCCGGTGAGTTTCTGCGGTAAGAATGCAGTGTCGGCCGGTAGCGGGCCGATCAGCTGCATGCCGTCGCCGCGTAGCTGCTCCAGTACCGGGATGATGATGTCCAGTTCCTCGCGGCCCAGGTGCCCGTCTTCGCCGGCATGCGGGTTGAGGCCAAGCACCGCGATGCGCGGGCGTTCCAGGCCGAAGTCGCGTCGCATCGCGGCATCGGTAATGCGCAGGCAGCGCGTCACCGCGTCGGCGGTGATCGCATCGGCGACTGCGCGCAATGGCAAATGGGTTGTCACCAGGGCGACGCGCACGACGGCATTTGCCAGCATCATCACCACCGGGCAGCCCGCCTGTTCGGCCAGCAGCTCGGTGGTGCCGGTGTAGGGAATGCCACCGGCATTGATCGCTGCCTTGTGTACCGGGCCGGTGACGATGCCCTGCAGCTTGCCGGACAGGCAGTCGCCGGCAGCGCCACGCAGGCCGGCAATGACCGCTGCCGCATTGGCGGGATCAGGTGTCCCGAAGTGGGTAGGCACGGCTTGGCGGATCGGATGCAGCGGCAAGTCGCCGGGCGCGCGCGCGCGCTGGTCCGGATCGAGCAGCCGCACAGACAAAGACAGCGCCTTTGCGGCGCTGTGCAGGGTGTCCGGATCGGCGTAGGCGATCAGGTGGGCGTCCGAGCGCGGCCGTTGGGCGAGCCGGACGCACAGCTCCGGCCCGATCCCGGCCGGCTCGCCTGGCACCAGCGCGAGCGACGGGAGCATCGAATCAGCGCGTCGGCCGCGCCGGCGGCGGTGTCGGTGCGGCAGGCGCCGCAGGGTCGGCCGGCTTGGCTGGAGCGGCGGTGGCATCGCCGTCGGCGCGGTCGCCGGTACGGAAGCTCACATACGCTTCGCCACGCAGCTCCTGCAGATAGCGGTTGTACTCTTCTTCCAGCTTGCGACGGCCGATCGTTTCACGGATCTGCGCACGCTGGCTTTCGGCACTGACGTCGGTCTGACGGCTACCCACGCGTTGCACGATGTGCCAACCCGCCTGGGTGCGGAACGGTTCGGACACCGCGCCGTCGGCCAGGCCTTCGACCTGCTTGCCGAAGTCAGGGCCGAACGCATCGGCCGGGAACCAGCCCAGATCGCCACCCTGGCCACGGCTGTTGGTATCTTCGGAAGATTCCTTCGCGGTGGCCTGAAAGTCGGCGCCGCCAGTGATGCGCGCACGTAGCGTGTCGATCTTGGCCTTGGCCTGCGCCTCGGTCTGGTTGTCGCCGACGCGCATCAGGATGTGGCGTGCGCTGTATTCGGTGACCAGCTTCTTCTCGCCGCCGGCATTGGCGTCGCGCATTTCCACCAACTTGAGCAACTGGAAGCCGCTCGGACCACGCAGCGGGCCGGCGACTTGGCCGGGCTGCATGTCGCGGATCAGCTGTGCGAATGCATTCGGGATTTCATCCAGGCTGCGCCAGCCAAGATCGCCGCCTTCCAGCGCATTGGGGCTGTCGGAGTACCGCACGGCCGCTGCCGAGAAGTCCAGCTCGCCCTTGTCGATCAATGCCTTCACGCCATCGACCTTTTTCTGGCCGGTGGCGATCTGATCGGCCGTCGCGCCTTCCGGCAGGCCAACCAGGATGTGCGCCAGGTGATATTGACTGCCGGTGGTGGCCTGCTGCGCCAGCGCAGTGTCCACTTCCCCTTCGCTCACGCTGATGCGGCTCTGCGCAAAACTTTGCCGCAGGCGCTGCACGATGATTTCGTCGCGGACCGAGGCGCGGAAATCGCCATAGCCCATGCCGTCGGCCGCCAGTTTCTGACGCAAGCCGTCCACGGTGGTGCCGTTCTGCTGGGCAATGCTGGCAATGGCGCGGTTGAGTTCCTCGTCGCTGACGCGTATACCGCTGCCATCGGCGCGGCCGACCTGCAATTTGACCAGAACCAGACGCTCGAGCACCTGACGCTGCAGGACATCGTCCGGCGGCAGCTGGTTTTCCCTGCCGGCGTACTGCGACTTGACGTTGCGTACGGCGCGATCGAGTTCGCTCTGCAGCACCACGTCTTCATCGACGATGGCGGCAATGCGATCCAGCGGCTGGGATTGCTGTGCCGAGGCCAACGGCGAGAGCGTGCTGGTGAGTACCAGCAGCGAGGCGAGAACAACAGAGAAAGGCTTGGTCATGGAATCAAGTTCGGATCGTAATCGTCCGGATTAGTCGTGGTATTGCTGGGCGGGACCAGGTACAGGTCGTCGCGGTAATAGCCGAGAATAGCACGGCGCAAAGTGCGGTCCGTGTTCTGGCCGAACGAGCTCAAGCCCTTCAGCACGAACTCCACCTGGATGGAGTTGTCCATCTCGCCGTCGCGGTTGCGCACGAACCGGCGGACCAATGCGCGCACCGCCAGGCAGCAGCTGTCCCACTGCACGCCACCGATCATCTCCAGCGGTTTGCGATCCAGGAGCGAGTAGTAGTAACGGCCGACCGCACTCCAGCTGGGGTTGATCGGGTACAGGAAGGAGAAATCGGCCTGCTCGAGCTGGTCGCTATTGTTGGTCGGGTTACGGCGGTAGCGATACGCCAGATTGACGATGCCGTCGTTGTTGAGCAGATAGCGCGTGCGCAGGCTGGCCAGGTCTTCCTTGCGCGAGTTGGGGTTCCACTGATAGGTGGCGCCCATCGACCAGCGGTCGTTGATCATGTAATTGGCGTCGGCCACCCAGGCGGACTTGCCCTGCTCGATGGGCTGTTCGCTGCCGGCGGCCGAATTGGTGCTGTTGTTGATGGTAACCAGCGAATCGTTGAAGTACAGGATCTGGCCTGCACTCAGCGACAACTTCTCGCGGCCATCGTCCTGGCGCAGCCAGCGCGAGGTCACCGCCAGGGTCAGCTGGTTGGCGTCGTTCTGACGGTCGGCACCGGTGTAGCGCGAATCACGGAACAACTGGCCGTAGCTGAAAGTGAACGGGCGGGTATCAAAGACCGGCAGATCGTCCTGGTCGCGGTACGGCACGTACAGGTAGTACATGCGCGGTTCCAGCGTATTGAGATAGTTGGTGCCGAACAGCGAGGTCTCGCGATCGAAATACAGACCGGCGTCCACCGATGCGATCGGCAGGCTGCGCGAGGGAGACCGGTCGCCGGCCAGCGGCGGAGTTTTGGCCAGCGTCGAATCCAGCTGATACGTGGTGTAGCGCCAAGCCACGGTGGGCGTAAAGAACCAGGCTGCGCCGGACAATGGCATCGAGATGTAAGGCTTGATGTCGAAGCGCGAGCCGCTGCCGTATTCCTTGTTGCGGATATTGGTGCGGACGTATTCGTCGCCGTTGGCGTCGCTGTTGCCGCTGTTGGGCGTGTAGACCACTTGGTACGAATCGTCGTGGGTGAACCGTACCGCCTCGGCGTACACCCCCGCCTCGAAGATGCCGAATGGCTTGTCCCAGGTGAAATAGGCGCGCGGCTGCCGGTTGTAGGGCAGCGCCTGCTCGTCCAGCGTGTAGTCGGTGAGCTGCCAGCGGTCGGCCATCAGGCCGGCGGTCCAGGTCTCGCCGGTCCCGTAGATGCCCACGGTGCTCTGCAAGCTGGAGGCCGAGCCCATGCCGTTCAGGCGGCTGGTGAAGTCTTCCACATACCGGGTGTCGCTGACCCATGAAATGCTGCTGCGCGCCTGCCAGTATTTGTTGATGTCATGGTAGCCGCTGTAGAAGACGCTGCCACGGTCCTTGTCGCGCAACTTGTCGTTGGGCAGGTAGTTGGCGGTAATCTCGCCGCGACCGTTTTCGTACAGGTAGCGGAACTCGGTGCCGAACATGAAACCGCGCTTGCTCATGTAGCGCGGCAGCAGGGTCGCGTCGTAGTTCGGCGCCAGGTTCAGGTAGATCGGTTGCAGGTAGTCGAAGCCATTGCGGCCGGACAGGCCGAACTGCGGAAACAGTAGGCCGGTCTGGCGACGGTCGTCAATCGGGAACTTGAACCAGGGGAAGTACAGTACCGGCACCTTGCCGATCTGCAGCACGGCATTGCGGGCGGTGCCGAAGCCTTCTTCGTTGTCGACGTCGATCTCCGGCGCGCGCACGCGCCAGATCGGCTGCGAGGGATCGCAGGTGGTGTAGGTGGAGCGGTGCATCTGCCCGACCTGGCCCTGCAGATCCACCGATTCGGCCGCGCCATTGCCGCGCCGGTCCACCAACTGGTACCGAATGTTGGTGACCTTGTGGGCGTCGGTGTCCTGGTTGCCTTCGGCGCGGTCGGCGACCATGCGGAAGGAGGTGTCCTGGTAGCGGACATTGCCTTCGGCGATGTAGTTGCCGGTCTCGGTGTCCATGCGCAGGTTGTCGGCACCCAGGAACTGGTCGCCGCGCTTGAGCGCCACATTGCCCTGGTACTGCGGGGTGGTGCTGGTGCCGGACAGCTGGTCGCCTTCGATGTCGGTCGGCAACTGCTGGCGCATTTCGGCGGCCTTGGCATCTGCGGCAGGCGCGCCGTCGAACCCTGGCAACGGATCAACCGCCGGGCACAGCCCCCAGTTCAACGGCTTGTCGGCAGCCATGGCCGGGAGGCAGATGGCGATGCTCAAAGGCAGGGGCAGCAGGCGGAGAGCTCGGCGCACGCGTGATTCAACCAATAAAATGGCCACTAGCTTGCCGTATACCCCGCATAGGGGCAATGACGAGCGCCCGGGTCGGGAGGGCGAGGTTCATCGCAATGGGGCACGAGCAAGCGGCCGCCGGGGTTCAGCGCAGCGCGGCCACGTGCGCCACGCTGCTTTCGCGCAAGGCCTGCAGGTCATAGCCGCCTTCCAGCATGGACACCACCCGGCCACGGGCATGCCGCTCGGCCAGGGTGCGCAGCGCAGCGGTCAGCCAGCCGAAATCGTCGGCATCGAGCAGCAGATCGGCCTGCGGATCGCGCAGATGCGCATCGAAGCCGGCGGAGATCAGGATCAGCTGCGGGCGGAAGGCATCGATCAGCGGCAGCATCTCGTCCTCCCACACATTGCGGAAGCGCAGCCCGTCGCTGCCTGGTTGCAGCAGCAGATTGTGGATGTTGCCGATGCCGCGCTCGTAAACGCTGCCCGAGTGCGGATAAAGCCCGGACTGGTGGGTGCTGAGATACTGCACGCTCGGGTCGCGTTCGAAGATCGCCTGCGTGCCGTTGCCATGATGGACGTCGAAATCCACGATGGTGATCCGTTCCAGCCCATGCCGATCGCGCGCATGCGCGGCGGCCACTGCGACATTGTTGAACAGGCAAAAGCCCATCGACACCTGCGCGGTGGCGTGGTGCCCGGGTGGGCGCACGGCGCAAAAGGCGGTGCGGGTGGCATCCTGCATGACCGCGTCCACTGCGGCGATGCCGGCACCGGCCGCGCGTAATGCCGCCGCGCGCGAGCCGGGCGACATCACGGTGTCCACGTCGAGCCGGTGATGGCCTTCGAAGGCGGTTTCCAGCACCGCGTCCACCTGTTCGCGCTCGTGCACCCGGCACAGGTCGCCGAGCTTGGCCAACGGCGCCTCGCGCCAGTCCAGGTCCGGGAACGCGTCGCGCAGCGCCTCCACCACCGCTTCCAGGCGGGCGGGGCTCTCGGGATGCTCGGGGCCGGTGTCGTGACCGAGGCAGGCGGGATGGGTAAAGACCAACATGGGGCAAATCTAGCCTGTCCGTCGTGCCATGTGCAGGTCAGCCGCGCCGGCGGTCGTGCCGCCACAGCACTTCCTGCTGGCCATCGGCACGCGCCAGCACGCGCGCCAGCACGAACAGCAGGTCGGACAGCCGGTTCAGATAGCCGATCGCTTCGCTGCGCACGGTCTCCTGGCGTGACAGCGCAACGGTCTCGCGCTCGGCCCGGCGCACGATGGTACGGGCCAGATGGCAGCGCGCGGCGGCCTCGCCACCGGCCGGCAGGATGAACTCCTTCAGCGGGGGAAGCGTGTTGTTGAAAAGGTCCAGCTGGCGCTCCAGCGCATCGATATCGGCACTCTCGACGGCCGCACGGCCGGGCATGCACAGCTCGCCGCCCAGATCGAACAACTGGTGCTGAATGGTGGTCAGCAGCCCGGCGATCGGTTCCGGCACGCCGGGGGCGGCCAGCAGCACGCCGATGGCCGAATTGGCCTCGTCCACGGTGCCGTAGGCGTTGACACGCAGCGCATCCTTGCCGGTACGGCTGCCGTCGCCCAGCCCGGTGCTACCGTCGTCGCCGGTGCGCGTATAGATCCGCGAGAGCCGGTTGCCCATCTCAGCCGGCCTGGGCCTGGCCGGGCGCGCTGGTCAGGCGCTCGGCGGCCACCTGGACCGCCGCGGCAGCGGCGACATACAGCGCGGCACTGCGCAGATACGGCCCCAGCCAGTCGGTGTAGTTCTTGAACCAGCCGGCCACGGTCGGCTCGGCCACGCTGGCGCTGATCCAGTAGAAGCTGCCCTGGGCGATCAACTGGCACAGCGCCACGGAGAGCAACAGCGCCGGCACCAGCTTGGCCAGCGTGCTCCACTGCGCGCCGTGGTACTGCCGCCGCAGCCACATGCCACCGGCCCACAGCGCGAAGTACGCCGGGATCAGGCACCAGTACGCCGGCGATACGCAGTAGTGCTGCCAGAAGCTCAGGCCCTGGTTGGTGATCACCAGCCAATCCACCGCCACCGCCAGCAGCATCAGCAGCGGGAATGCCAGCCTGGTGCGCGCGGCCAGATGAAAGCCGCCGATGAAGAACACCGCCCAGGACGCGTCCGGGACCGGCGCGAAGTGATTGATCCGCGTGGCCGCCATCAGGACGGCGAGCAGGCTCAGAATCAGGGTGTCGTGCGAGCGAGGAGTCATGCGCGGAGGTGGCTGGATCACAGGCTGGCGAGTGTAGCGTGGAACCCGGCATGCCCGCGCCATGGGCGGTCTTGCGGAAGCCGCCTGGCGCAAGCGGCCGCCTAGCCCCCCGTTGCCGAACACTGCGGACGCAAACGGCTCGACGTCTGGATACGCCCTGCACCGGCAAGCGTCGGGCAGCGCTCCCCGCGCGAGCAGCCGGCCGCACCACGCCAGCCCGGGCGCGGCAAGCTGTCCCCCGGTCGCGGCAACGGGTCATGGGCGAAGGCTTATCATGTGGCAATGACACATCCACATGACGTTCTGATCGTCGGCGGCGGCCTGGTCGGCTCCAGCCTGGCGATTGCGCTGGACCGCATCGGCCTGGATGTCGGGCTGGTGGAAGCCACCCCGGCCGGCACGCCGCCAGCGGTGTTCGACCAGCGCAACCTGAGTTTTGCCGCCGCCACCGTCAATGCGCTGAGCGTGCTGGGGGTGATGGCCAAGCTGCGCAGCCCCCCCGGGCCGATCCGGCGCATCCACGTCAGCCGGGCCGGCGACTTCGGCCGGGTGCAGCTGGATGCGGCCGATTACGGTCGCGACAGCTTCGGCCAGGTGGTGGTGGCGCGCGATTTCGGCGAGGCATTGGCGGCACGCCTGGACGAGCTGACCCGGTTGCGCCGCTATCGCCCGGCACGCTGCATCGGGGTCGAGCCGGTACAGGACGGTCTGCGCGCGCTGCGGATTGCCACCGCCGATGGCGAGCAGCGCGTGCAGGCCCGGCTGGTGGTGGGCGCCGACGGCACCCATAGCGCAGTGCGCGAGCTGCTGCATATCGGCAGCGATGCGCACGACTTCCTGCAGACCTTGTTCGTGGCGCGGGTGCGTGCCTCCCGCCCACCGGATGGCACCGCCTGGGAGCGCTTCGGCGAGCACGGGCCGACTGCGCTGTTGCCGCGCGGCGATCGCCACTACGGCGCGATCCACTGCGTGGCGCGCGCCGAGGCCGCGGCGGTGGCCGCGCTCGACGAGACCGGATGGCTGGCCAGGTTGCAGCGGGCGGCTGGATGGCGCGCCGGGCGCTTTGTCGCCAGCGGCGAGCGCAGCGCGTACCCGCTGGTGCAGGTGCTGGCCAATGAGTTGGTCGCCGAGCGTGTGGTGCTGCTCGGCAACGCCGCGCAGACGCTGCATCCGATCGGCGCGCAAGGCTTCAACCTCGGCTTGCGCGATGCACTGACGCTGGCCGAATTGATCGAGCACGATCGCAGCGATGCCGGTGCAGGGGCACTGTTGGCCAAGTATCTGGCACGTCGACGGGTGGACCGCGAGCAGACCATTGGATTCTCCAGCGGGCTGGCGCGGCTCACCGGCAACCCGGCGCCGCTGCTGAGGCCGTTGCGCAGCCTCGGCCTGCTCGCCACCTCGCAGGCGGCGCCGTTGCAGTCGATGCTGGTCGGCGGGGCAATGGGTTTCCGTGGCGATGTGCCGCAATTGTGCAGGGGAGTCGCATGAGTCGCCGTGGTACCCGCGATGCGTTGATCGTCGGTGGCGGCGTGGTCGGTGCCGCCTGCGCGTTGGCCTTGGCCGATGCCGGCCTGAGCGTGGCGCTGGTCGAAGGCCGCGAGCCCGCGCGCTGGCGGGCCGACCAGCCCGATCTGCGCGTCTATGCCTTCGCCGCCGACAATGCCGCGTTACTGGACAGCCTGGGCGTATGGGCCTCGGTGCGCGCTGCCCGCGTGCAGCCGTACCGGCGCATGCGGGTCTGGGACGCGGCAGGTGGCGGCGAACTGAGCTTCGATGCCGACACATTGGGCCGCGAACAACTCGGTTGGATCATCGAACACGCGGTGCTGGTCGATCGCTTGTGGGCCGCCGTGCATGCGGCCGGCATCGAGGTGCATTGCCCGGCACGCGTGGTCGAGCTGGAACAGGATGCAAGCAGCGTGCGCCTGCGCCTGGACGATGGCAGCCGCCTGGAAGCGGCGATGGCGATTGCCGCCGATGGCGCCGCATCGACCTTGCGCGAGCTCGCCGGTGTGCCGGTGTCGCGGCATGCCTACGCGCAGCGCGGCGTGGTCGCCTTCGTGGAGACAGAGCAGCCGCATCAGGCCACTGCCTGGCAGCGCTTTCTGACCACCGGCCCGCTGGCATTGCTGCCGTTTGCCGATGGCCGCAGTTCGATCGTATGGACCTTGCCGGATGCCGAGGCCGCGCGCGTGCTGGCGCTGGACGATGCCGACTTCTCGCGCGAGCTGACCCAGGCCTTCGCAGCGCGGCTGGGGCAGGTGCGGGTGGTCTCCGCGCGCGCGGCGTTTCCGCTGCAACGGCAATTGGTGGAGCAGTACATCCGCGGCCGCGTGCTGACCTTGGGCGATGCTGCGCATGTGGTGCATCCGTTGGCCGGGCAGGGTGTCAATCTGGGCCTGCGCGATGTCGCTGCGTTGCGCGCCGAGGTGCGTGATGCGCTGGCAAGGCGTGCTGACTGGGCTGCCCCGCATCGGCTGCAGCGCTGGGCGCGCACCCGCCGCAGCGAGAACACCGTGGCCGCTTATGGCTTCGATGCGATCAATACGGTGTTCTCCAACGACGACATGCACCTGACCCTGTTGCGCGGGTCGGTCCTCGGGCTGGCCGGCAGGTTGCCGCCGCTGGTCGATGTGCTGTGGAAGCGTGCCTCCGGCAGCGCGTGATCGCGCGCGCAGCGCGCGGCACCGGTGTGGCTTACCCCCACATAAGGCATGCGGGCGCTCGCACGGCGAGGCTGCCGCCGAACTAGCGCGGCAACACGCCCGGATCCGCGGCATGCATGCTGCTGTGTCGGCGTGCGTGCTGCGGAGGCGGATGCGGCACGCTGATGCAGGCAACGCTGCACGCAGTGCCAGGCCGGGTTGCCAGACTGCCAAGGTCCGAAGCCGTGTGGGGCGGCTCGCGCCAGCCAGGGTGCGGGTTAGATGCCCATGCTGTGGCGCTGGGTAGTGGCGTGCTCGGCGCGAGATGGCCAGTGGCGCTGCCAGCACGGCCGCGGTGATGCGCTCAACTTGCAGTACCGGTACAAAAATCTTGCAGATGAGATCGCTTGGTGGCACTTTGGATCCCGAGGAGACCGCTTCGGCGGTCCGCAGTGGCTGGCCGGCGTTGGTGAGATCCCATGACGGGACGCATTTCGATTCAATCAGCGACGCGCAATCGGCCATCGGCAAATGGCCAGCGCGCATCGCAGGAGTGCAGCATGGCAAGCATCATCGGCGGCATTGGAACCTCGCACGTTCCCGCCATCGGGGTGGCCTACGACAAGGGCAGACAACACGATCCATTGTGGAAGCCATTGTTCGACGGAGACACGCCCGTGGCTGGCTGGTCGGCCAAGCGGCAGGCCGCTGTGCTGGTGTTGTTCTGCAACGACCATTGCACGCCATTCTTCATCGGCTCATATCCGGCCTTCGCAGTGGGCATCGGCGAGCGCACCTGCGTCAACAACACCGGGTGGGGCTCGGAATTTCTGGACCGTTTCCAGCATGCGCCGGGAGCGCTGACCGATCTCACCCACAGCGATGACGTGTGCCAGGGGGGGGACGGGAGCGTGCAGCAGATCATGTGGCTGGCGCTGCGCAGTGCGCTGGACTGGCCGATCCGCACGCTGCATCAGAACCACTGCCTGATGAGCGCCACCGCGATGACGGTGGTGCTGTACGAGCCGGGCATCGAAACCGCTGACGCGCCGTCTTCAGCGCAGTTGCTGGCGCACACCACGCATACCGCAAACGCGGCACGGGGGGCGGCCTACGATTCCGCAAGTACGCGGCATGCACCAGATCGGCGGCACGTACCTGTTCGATCTGCGTACCGGCAACCGCGCGTTGCGCATCGATCGATTCTTGTGGCATATGATTCGCGCCCGGTGGCGCGATCGCTTGCTTGAAAATTCCGAAACACTGATGCAGGAGGCCGGCCTCACCGAGCATGAAAGGCGCTGATCCTCGCACGCGGCCGGCTCGGACTGGTGCGGTACCGCGCCAACGTCTTCGTCATCGAAAAATTCGCCCGTCTGGTGCGTATGACCAATCTGCAGGTCGACGCCATCATGCGTGGCGAATCCTTCGAAGACGCCATGCAGACCCGGCGTGTGCCCGATGCACGCTGATCTGCAGGGCCGGCCAGGTGCCGTCCCGCCGCATTACCCGACTTCCCAACGTAAGGTCCATCCCCATGACCATGTCCTCCGTGTTCTTCGAACACCGTATCAAGGTCCGGCATCTACGTGTGATCGAGGCGCTGGATCGGCAGAAAAGCCTGCTCCGCGCCTCACGCGTGTTGAACGTCACCCAGCCCGCATTGACGCGTGCCCTGCAGGAGATCGAAGAGATCGTCGGCGCGCCGCTGTTCGAGCGTCATTCGCGCGGCGTGCGCCCCAACGCGATGGGCGAGGTGCTGGTACAGACCGCGCATGTCGTGCTCGGCCAGTTGCGCCGCGCGCAGGACACCTTTGAGGGTCTGCTGCAAGACGATGCGCTCACCATCACCGTGGGCGCGTTGCCGGTCGCTGCCAGCGGCCTGTTGCCGGCCGTGCTGGCCGCGTTGTATCGCGCCGAACCCACCTTGCGGGTGCGCCTGCTGCATGGGCGCACCGACGAACTGCTGCCCAAGCTGGCCGGCAACGAGATCGATCTGGTGGTGGGCCGGCTGTATCCGCTGGCTCGCTACGACGGGTTGATCCGCAAGGTGCTGTACCAGGATCCGATCGCGCTGGTGGCGCGCAGCGACCACCCGCTGTTTGCCAACGGCCAGGTGCGTATCGCCGAAGCCGCTGCGTATCGCCAGGTGCTGCCGACGCTGAGCCAGCATGTCGAGCGCGATGTGGGGCAGGTGATGCGCGAGCACGGGCTGGCCACGCGCGATCAGCTGCGTTCCAGTTCGGCCAGCTTTACCCGCGAGATTCTGCTCGGCACCGACAGCATCGCCGTGATGCCGAGCATGATGGTGGCCGGGGATATCGCACGTGGCGAGTTGCGCGCCTTTCAGCTGCAACAGCCGTCGCAGGCGCGCGCAGGCGGGGTGATCTATCGCGATGGCAGTGCCATCCACAAGCCTGGCGTGCGCTTGCTGATGCGCGAACTGGAACGCCAATTGGCGGCCATGGCCGAGCAGGGGGCGGTGTGGGTGGACGACCAGATCAGCGAGGACACCCTGTTGCTGGACGAGTCCGCGTGATCGATTGAGCGCGGCATGCGCGGCGCAAGCGCTGCCGCGTCTGGGTGGTGCTGCACTGGCGTGATGCACGCACACGGCAGGCAGCTCGGGCCCGCTTGTTGCGCTGTCGGGCATGGTTCGCCGCGGTGGCTCGGCAGCGAAGCTGCGGGTCGCTGCCAGCTGCGCGCGGCGCGATCCACATCCCGGACGCATCACGCCCCGTTGACCAGGGCGTCTTTTAGGCGCGCTTTCTGCAGCTTGCCGGTCGCGGTGCGCGGCAGCGCCTGGACCACGCGCAGATGCTTGGGCACCTTGTACTTGGCCAGTCGTTCGATCAGATAGGCGCGGATCTGCTCCAGATCCGGCGCGTCGTCGGCCGGCACGATCGCCAGGTAGCCCACCTCTCCCCATTGCGGGTCGGCGATACCCACCACCGCGCATTCGCGTACCTGCGGATGGTCGGCAAGCGCCGCTTCGATCTCGGCCGGATACACGTTCTCACCGCCGGAAATGAACATGTCCTTCTTGCGATCGACGATCCAGAAAAACCCGTCGGCATCGTGCCGCACGATGTCGCCGGTGCGGAACCAGCCGCGCTCGTCGAGCGCGGCGGCGCTTGCCTGCGGATCGCGCCAGTAACCGGGGCTGAGGTTGGGGCCGCGCAACAGCAACTCGCCTGGCACGCCGACCGGGCAGTCGTTGCCATCGCCATCGACCACGCGTGTCTGCACCGCAGGGGGCGAAATGCCGACCGCGCCCAGCTTGGCGCGGATCACCGCGCAGTCCACCGACATGCCGAACACCGTGCCGGCCTCGCTCATGCCAAAGCCGCTGACCATCGGGATGCCGTCTTCCAGCCAGCCGAGCAGGTCATCGCTGGCGTGCGGCGCGCCGCCGCTGACCAGCGCGGTGAGATGCCGCAGCGAGGCCGCATCGAAACCGGGCTGGCTGCGGAACGCCTGCATCATCTGCGGCACGCCGACGTAATGCGTGATGCCCAGCGACCGGTTGCCCAGCCAGCCCAGGGTGCGCTTGGGTTCGAAGCCGTTGGAGACCTGGATCGAGCCGCCTACCGCCAGCGCCGGGCGCACATTGGTGGCCAGGCCGATGATATGGAACATGGGCGCTTCGCACAGGAAACTGCTGCCCGCATCCACGCGCGTGGTGACGCCAAAGTTGTGCGCCACCTGCTGCAGATTCTGCTCGCTCAGCATCACGCCCTTGGGCTGACCGGAGGTGCCGGAGGTGAACAGGATCAGGCTGATGCGGTCGGGTGGAATCGACGCAGTGTCTGCAGGTTCGAGCAATTTCGCCGCGTCGATGAAGTCGGCCAGCGACGCGACATCGGCGCGCCCCGCAGCAACGTCGTCGCCCAACAGCAGGCGCGGCTCGGCGCGTTGTAGCAATGCATCCAGTTCGCCTGCACTCAGCCGCCAGTTGAGCGGGACGTAAATCGCACCGACGCGTCCGCAGGCGAAATGCAACGCCACCTGCCAGACCGAATTGCGTGCCAGTGTGGCAAGCCGTTCGCCATCGACGCAGCCGCGCGTGTGCAGCAATGCAGCCAGACGGCCGATCAATGCGTCCAATTCTGCGTACGACCATTGCTGATCCAGCAGCAGGTCGCGCGCAGCAAGCCGATGAGGGCTAAGGCGGGCGTGGAGGGAGATCGAGTCGGTCGGCATGGTCATGGCGCTGTCTTCCGAATGCAGATGAGTGGGTGACTGACGTGACGACGGCGGCTGCGGCTGAAGGTTGACGCGCGTCAGAACACCTAGCGAACGTTCACCCGACGCGGCGGACAGCGCAGGAGGCGATGGACAACGCAGTGCCTGCCGCATCGCGTCACGACCGCGCCATGGTCGCGGCGCGGTCGGGTGCTGAAGGGCTTGAGTGGGATTGATGGCTTTGGGTTCGAGGAACGCGTGCGGTTCTTCGATGGCGTCTTCGCGGCCGCTCCCGGAGTGCTTGAACCCGCTGGATGAGCAGGCCCGACGGCCCACGCGCGGCGATCCCGCGCAGCGTTGCGGACACGGCTTCCATCCTCCCTCCTCGGTGCGGAAAACCACGGGCAGCGCCAGCGATGCGCGTGGTGCACGCATCGTTTCAGGCACCGTAGGACCCGCTCAGGTGCTGGTCTTGGTCAGATCGTATGCGCCCAGGCCGGGCTTGTAGCTCTTCTCGTCGATGAACTGGCGGATGCCTTCCTTGCGGGCGTTGTTGTCGAACGAGTTGGCCGCCTCCTGCATGCGCACCAGATAATCTTCGGCTTCGTCGTAGGTCATGGTGCCGACCCGACGCACCGCATCCTTTGCGTACTTCAGCGCAACCGGGTTCTTTTTGAGCAGCAGCTCGGCCACCTCGCGGGTGCGCGCCTCCAGCCGTTCCAGCGGCACGCTTTCGTTGACCAGCCGCCACTCGGCGGCCTTCTTGCCGTCCACCGTTTCGCCGGTCAGCGTCATCCACATCGCATCGCGCATCGACAGCAGCTCCACCGCGACCTTGGTGACGCCGCCGCCGGGCAGGATGCCCCAGTTGATTTCCGACAGGCCGAACTGCGCCTCGTCGGCAGCGATGGCCAGATCGCAGGCGAACAACGGCCCGAAGCCGCCGCCGAAACACCAGCCGTTGACCATCGCGATGGTGGGCTTCTGGTACCAGCGCAGGCGGCGGAACCAGCCGTAGGATTCGCGCTGCGAGCGACGCACGCCGCGCAGGCCCTGGGCTTCGGTTTCGCGGAAATATTCCTTCAGATCCATGCCGGCCGACCAGGCGGTGCCTTCGCCACCCAGCACCAGCACGCCGACGTTGTCGTCGAATTCCAGCTCGTCCAGCACGTCCATCATGCGGCGGTTGAGCGCCGGGCTCATCGCGTTGCGTTTGTCGGGGCGTGCAAACTTTACCCAGGCAATGCGGTGTTCGATGCGGACCGATACCACGTCATGCTCGTTCAAGCGGCGTCTCCTTCGAGTGGGTACAGAGTGGAAATCACAGTGCGTCGGCGAGCGCGGTGTCCGGCACTCCGGCCCGTTCCAGCGCGGCGCTGGCGTTCAACTTGCAGAGCAGGCGCAGCAAGGTCTGCTGCTCGCTGGCCTGCAGGCCGGTGCAGGTACGCGCGACCGCCCGCGCCAGACAGCCCTGGGCGGTGCCGAGCGTGCGCTCGCCAAGCGGGGTGAGGTACAGGCCCTTGCTGCGCCGGTCGCGGCCGGCCAGGCGTTCGATCAGGCCCTGCTCGGCCAGTGCGTTGGCGATCTTCATGCCGGCAGCGCGATTGACCAGCAGGCGGTTGCCCAGTTCGGTCTGGTCGCAGCCGGGCTGGTCGCGAATGTGGATCAAGGCGGTGACGCGCGCCGGGGTCAGATGCAGTTCGGCCAGTTCCTGGCGCGCGGCGTGGCTGGAGGCCAGGGTCGCCAGTTGCAATTGATAGCCAAGGTCTGCGGCAAGGGTCAGGCGAGCGCTCATCGAGCCATCCAAATTGTATCCGTTAAATACAATCTAGCCGACCGAAGCGGGCACTGCAAGAGGTGGTGGCGGTCGCAAGCAAAGGGCACTGCGCGCCTGTGTAGCGCGGGCGCAGGACCTGTCTGCGGTGCTGCCGGATGATTTACCGGATCAACCAGCCGCTCAGCTGTTCGCGGCTCAGGTGTCCGCTGTGCCGTGTGTCGAGCGCATCGAATTCATCTGCCAGTGCCGGGTTGGCCTGTGCCTCGGCGCGACTGATGTTGCCGTCGCCGTCGGTATCCAAGGCCTGGAAGTCGATGCGGTAGCTGCCGACCACGCTGTTGGGCTGGATCGAGCGCACGATCACGCTGGACTCGCCGCGCGGACGCTCCAGCTGGGCCTGATGGGTGACCTCGCCGCTGGACAGCGGCTGGGTGCGAATCACATTGGGCACATCGATCAGCGGCATGCTGCTGGCCGGCGTCGGCGCCTGTTGCGCGAGCGCGTGGCCGCCGAGCAGCAGCAATACGGAAAACGAAACGGTACGAACGGTGGTCATCAGATCCCCCTGACGTGGAACAGCCCGCAAGCATAGAGGCTGTCGGGCGTCTTGAGGTGCGTGCACCGCGTGCTCGCCGTATGGCGACAGTGCCTGCGTATGCCCAGGCCGGCGGTGTGTGCGGCGTGCGCGATGCGCCATCGGCCAACCGCGATCGAAGCAGGAACCCATGGCCGCACCGCAACCTCGCACATTGCACCCGGTACGGCGGCTCAGCCGGGGATGAACGGAAACACGATCTTCAACAAGCCCTTCAGACCGCCCTCGGCAGTGCTGGCCACGGCCTTGGCGCCAAGGCTGTTGAGCGCGCGCCGTACATCGTCCCAGCGCACCTGCGCGATGTCCTTCTTCAGCAGGTCCGCCACTTCCTCGGCGGTAGGCGTGAGCTTTTGCAATTGGCGCACGGTGGCCTGCGGGTCCGGCTGCAGATAGCCCCAGCGTTCGGCGACTTTCAGCAGCGTGTCGAAGCGCACCGCGACCACTTCGCGATTGCGCTCGTACACCGGCAAGGCTCCGACATCCAGGATGGCCTGTTCGAATTGCTGCGCGTCGTCCGGGTGTTCGATGCGCACCGCCAGAAAGCCTTCCTTGCGGCTGCGTTCGCTGACGTGCTTGGCACCGGAGCGCAGATTGTCTTCGGTGAGCACGTTGGCGACGATACGCTGCATCGCCGCGTCGCCTTCCTCGGGCACCAGCGAGCGCCAGCGCGCATAGCCGTCGCGACGCAACGCCTTGACCTTGGCCGAGGTCACCCGCAGTTGCAGCGCGACCATCGCGTTGGAGCTGTTGCGCGAGATGGCGCCGTCGCGTTCGAGCAGCACGAAGATCAGCAATTCCAGATCGCGCTTGGTCAGCGATTGGAATCCCTGCAGCAGGGTCAGGCGCAGGAATTCGTTGCCGAAGGCCGCCGCGTCCTTGAGTTCGATCGGTTGCATGGGGAGTCCTCCACGGGTGACCTGCAGGATGCCAGGGCGCTGTTGCGCGACCTGAGAACCGTTGCGACGCGCGCAGCAGTTTCAGTGTCCGGTTTCGCGGCCCGGGCGATCGGACCTGAACGTTTCAACTGCGCCACGATCCTGCAAGGTCACGAACACCTGTTTGCCATCGGTGCCGCCGAAGGCGACGTTGCTGGCCTTGCGACCCTTCAACACGACCGTGCGCAGCAACTTGCCCTGCGGCGAGACCACCGCGATCTGCCCGGCATCGTAGCGGGCGATATAGAGATTGCCGTCGGCATCGCAACGCATGCCATCCATGCCGAAGTTCGGGAAGCTGATCAGCAGGCGCTTGTTGCGCAGGCCGCCATCGACGCGGTCGTAGACCCACACCTTGCGCGACATGCTTTCGTTGACGTAGAGATGCTTGCCGTCGGGGCTGACGTCCAGCCCGTTGGGCGTGGTCATGCCCGATTCCATCAATGCGACGACGCCCTCGCGGCCGATGTGCCACAGGCGGCCGCTGTTGTCTTTCCAGTTCGGGTCGCTTGCATAGACGCTGCCATCGGGCGCAATCGCCAGATCGTTGGGGCCGTCGGCGTCGGGCAGCGAGGCGAAGGTGCTGACCGCGCGCGTCTGCAGGTTCACCTGCAGGATCTTGTGGCCGGTGTAATCGGCCACGTACATCGTCCCGTCGCGGAAGCGGATGCCATTGCCGGTGCTGCCGTCGGGCAAGGTCACGAAGACCTCTGCCTTGGCGCTGCCATCGGCGTGCAGGGCAATGCGCGCGATGGTGCCGTCCTTGCCCAGATTCACCGCGTAAAGCGCGCCATCCGGTCCGGCCGCAGGACCCTCGGCATTGTGGGTGAAGGCGCCATCGCCGATCAGGTCGCGCGCAACGAACGGCGCATCGGCAGCGACCACAAGCGAGCTGGACAACAGTAGCGCCAATGGCAGGAAACGGCGGCGGGCGATGGCGGTCATGCGGCGTGCTCCGGATGGGATCGTTGCCAGTGTGCCAGAACGTGCGCAGCGGCCATGGCGGTGATCACGCACGATCAAGTAAGGTGCCCGGGCAGCATTGGCCGACGAGCGACCAACAGCAGCACTGCGCCCACCTGCGGGCAGTGCGAATGGGCCGCGGTGCGGCACGTGTCCACTGACACTCCGGTGCGAGTGCTGTCGTCGTCATCGCTGACGATCGCACGCGATGGTGTCAGCCGCTCTCAATCTTGCCAAGGAGGTTTGCATGTCCGTGGAATCGATCACACGTCGTCGTTTGCTCGCCGCATTCGGCGGTGCAGGCGTCCTGCTTGCTGCACCCGGCTGGGCATTGCCGAAGAAAAAGCCGGGCAAACCGCTCAACGTGGCATTGGCCGGCCTGGGCAGCTATGCCAGCGAACAGCTCGCGCCGGGCCTGGCATTGACCAAGCATTGCCGGCTGGCCGGCATCGTCACCGGCACGCCCGCGAAGATTCCGCAGTGGCAGGCCAAGTACGGCATCGCCGATCGCAACGTCTACAACTACGAGAACTTCGACCGGATCGCCGACAACGACGACATCGACGTGGTGTACATCGTCACGCCGACCCATCTGCATGCGCCGCTGACCCTGCGCGCGGCGGCGGCCGGCAAGCACGTCTGGTGCGAGAAGCCGATGGCGATGCATGCCGGCGAATGCGATGCGATGATCGCGGCGTGCAGGCGCAACAAGGTGGCGCTGACGATCGGTTACCGCATGCAGCACGAACCCAACACGCGTCGCCTGATCGCGATGGCCAGCGAGAAGCCGTTCGGCGCGATGCAGCGTGTGCGCGCCGAGGCCGGCTACAACGGCTATCACGATGCGACCAAGGTCGATCGTCCGTGGCGCTTGCGCTCCCAGTTCGGGGGCGGGGCGATGTACGACATGGGCGTGTATCCGCTCAATGCCGCGCGCTACACGGTGGGCAGCGAGCCGCTGGCCGTGACCGCCAAGCGCTGGACCGATCGTCCCGAATTGTTCGACGAAGTCGACGAGCATATGGACTTCACCCTGGAATTCCCGAACGCGGTGCGTGCGCAGTGCAAGACCAGCTTCGGGAACAACATGAATGTGCTGCGCGCCGAATGCGAGCGCGGCTGGTACGAGTTGTCGCCGTTCCAGAGCTACCAGGGCGTGACCGGCAAGGCCAGCGACGGGCGCGTGTTCGACGCCAAGGTGCCGCACCAGCAGGCATTGCAGATGGACGAGGACGCGCTGGCGATCATCAACGGCACTCCGCTGCGTGCGCCCGGCGAAGAAGGCCTGCGCGACATCCGCATCGTCGATGCGATCTATCGCTCGGCCCGCGAGGGCAGCAAGCGGATCGTGCTGTGATCGCGCCTCGCTCCGTCAATCGATGGAGCAGGCCCGCCTGAGCCAGGCGAGCAGGCTGGCACGCACCAGCCTGCCACGATGAAGTCCCCACAGGCCCTGCAGTCCAGCACCGAAAGCGGTTGCCCAGCAATCACACCGGACTGCCATCAGCGCGACTGGCGCAGGTGAATCACCACACCAACTCACGCGATACCCGCCAGCACCCACAGCAACAACGCCACCAACCCCCGCTTTTACGATTCCCGATTCCCGATTCCCGATTCCCGATTCCCGATTCCCCATTCCCCATTCCCCATTCCCGATTCCCGAATCCCGAATCCCGATTCCCCGCTCTCAATCCCGCATCGCCAGCACCGTGATCTCCTCACGATCGTGATACAGCTGCTTGGCACGCACGATCAGCGATTTCTCGGCCTGCTGCTCGAACAGGTCCAGGCACAGGCGGGTCTCGTCCCAGCGCTTTTTCATCGGCAGCTTGAGGTTGAAGATGGTGTTGCGGCACCAGCCTTCGCGGATCCAGGTGGCCATGCGTTCGGCCACGCGGCGCGGTTGCTCTACCATGTCGCAGACCATCCAGTCCAGCGCCTGCGCAGGCTTCCAATGAAAGCCGTCGGCGCGCAGATGCTCGACCAGGCCGGTCTCCAGCACATGCTCGCGTAGCGGGCCGTTGTCGACGCTGGTGACATGCAGGTGCTGGCGGGTGAGCACCCAGGTCCAGCCGCCGGGAGCCGCGCCCAGGTCGGCGGCGCGCATGCCGGGTTTGACCAGCGCTTCGCGTTCCTCCGGTGCGAGCAGGGTGAGCAGGGCTTCGTCGAGCTTCAGCGCCGAGCGCGATGGCGCCTCCGGCAACAGCTTCAAACGTGGAATGCCCAGAGGCCAGGGCGCGCTGTCGGCACTGTCGGCCACCGCCAGCAAGGCGTGGTCGCCATCGAGAAAACAGATATGCAGCCGTGCCAGGCGCGGCTGCGGCTTGTCGGTGAGCAGGCCGGCCTTGCGCAAGGCCGGGCGTAAGGCATTGCCGAAGCTGCGCGCCAGCCCTGCCAGCGGCTTGCCTGCGTCCGAATCCGGGTGCTCCACCCACAGATCGCCGAAACGCGGCTGGCCTTCCAGTGCGGCCAGGATCGGCGTGATGCGGTCCTTCGGGTCGATGCCCTTGAGTTCGGCGACCACCACCAGCTTCTGCCGCGCGAAGATCAGCTCGCGCCAGTGCAGCTTGGTGGCCAGTTGTGCGGCCTCATCGCAGACGAACAGCACATAGCCGTCGTTGCGCTGGGTACGCGCATAGCCGGCGATGCCGACGAATGCGGCGCGCGCGCTCAACTCGGCGGCCAGCTCCGGCTCGAAGCCCTGGCGGCAGTAACACAGCAGGCCGCTCATCGCGGTGCCCGGCGTGCGCGACCGCTGCGGGGCAGCTCAATAATGGTCACCGCCGCCCTCGCCATAGTTGCGCAGCACCGCGCAGGCCTGGTCGCGATGCACGTCGCGCACCACCTCGATGCCGCGGCGGGTGAGCTCGCCCACCCAGTCGGCAGGCAGCGGGCCTTCGTCGAATTCGGTCAGCGCCATCACGTCGTCGGCGCGTGCGCCGATCAGCAGGCGGTCGATGCCGGCCCACACCGTGGCGCCGTAGCACTGGCAGCACGGCTGCGCCGAGGTGGCCAGCGTCACCGGCGACAGCACATCGTTCAGACGCGGCGTCTGCAGGCGCTGCTGCGCGAGCATGTAGGCCATGTTTTCGGCATGCGCCAGCGAGGTGGTCTGCGGCACCACGCGGTTCACCGCCGCGGCGATGATGCGGTGGTCCGGGCCGAACACGACCGCACCGAACGGGCCGCCGCTGCGCTCTTGCACATTCATCCGCGACAGTTCGATTGCCAGCGCCACCTTGTCCTCGTCGCTGGGATAGGCGCGGCTGTCGTCGACATGCGCGTGGATCCAGTCGGGCAGCGTGAGGTGGACTTGCGCGTAAAGCATCAGTGGACCATTTCCGTAGAGGGGGGAGCGGGGCGCAGTGTATCGGCCTGGGCGTCCTTTGCGGCACATTGCCCGGCCACGCACTGGCAGGCGCTGATCTCGCGGAAGCCGCACACGCTCATCATGCCGCTGGCCTGGCACTGCGCCATCACGCCCTTGGGGTCGGTGGCACTGTCGACGTTGACGCAGGCCGGGAATGCGCCGCAGCAGTTGCCGACGTTCTTCACCGTGCAATCGGCGTCGGTGCGGCAAGTGGTCGTCACGGTGACCGGTTTGCCGGTTGCCGGGCCGCTGGCCGCGTTGGTCGCCGGAGTCGGCGTGGCCGTATCGGCCGGTGGTGCGGCCACGCAGCCGATCGACACACCACAGGCCAGCAGCAACAGCGTGCTCAGACACCGGGACAAAAGACGGGACATGCGGCCGCTCCGATCGGGACAGGTAAGCGGCCATGGTAAGCCCCGGATGTGCGCAATGCGGCGAGCGCTGGATCAACTGCGCAAACGGGGGGGGCTGGATCCCGCGCGCGTTGCGGCGGATGGCGCTGGCCAGGGCGCGGCATGTGACTGAAATACGCCTGCAGCGCATATGGCGGCGCTCCTGACGGCCACAGCCTGCAATCCAGGCTGGTGCGTGCATCAGGTGCCGGCGTCATTCCGCTTTTGCATGCAGTGCTGCGCACCACAGCACGCCGACCAGCAGGCAGGCGATGGCGGCCAGCTCCAACGGCGTGGGCAGGCGCATTTCCCAGGCAAAGCCGTACAGCAACGCAAAGATCGTTTCGAACACGATCATCTGGCCAACCAGGGTCAGCGGCAGCACGCGGCTGGCCCGGTTCCACAACGCGTTGCCGATCACCGAGGCCAGGATGCCCAGCAGCAGCGAAATGCCCCAGAAACTGGCCCAGTCGATCGGCGCATGTGGCGCGCTGCCGATCAGTGCGGCCGGCGCCAGCAACAGCGACAATGCGCCGGTGACCACGCCGGTCAGCAGCGACCAATCGCCACCGGACAGGTCCGGCCGCCGCCGCAGCCAGCGCGCATTGCCGATGGAATAGGCCGACCACGACGCCAGCGCACCGAATGCACAGAGCAGGCCGGCGATGCGGGTGGCGCGATCGCTGGCGTGGTGACCGGCATCGTGTTGCACGGTGTCCACGGCGACCAGCGCCACGCCGATGACGCACACGACGCATGGCGCAGCCAGGCGTCGCAGTTGCACCGCGCCTGCGGCACGCGTGCCGATCACGGTGACCACCACCGGCAACAGGCCGATGATCAGCGCGGTTGCCGCGCTGCCCGCCCACTGCACCGCGCTGCCGAGCAGCACGTAATAGATCAGGTTGCCCAGCAGGCTCAGACGCAGCAGCGCCCACCATTCGGCGCGTCCGAGCCGTGCAGCGGTCTGGCGCGCGCGCGGTGCCAGCACCAGCGCCGCGACCGCCCCATACGATAGATAACGGGCAACGGCCAGTTGCAACGGCGTAAACGCCGCCAGCAATTGCGGCGCCAGAAACACCAGTCCCCATAACGCGCCTGCACCGATGCCGCAGGCAACACCCACCATCAAGCGCTCACGCATCGTGCTGCTCCTTACCTGCCACGCAGCATGCAATGAAGTGCGGCACGCAGCTCCATTGCGCTTGTTCATTAACTCAGAAGACACCGCTCTGAAGCGGCGTCACTCTTGCTGCATCCCGCAGTGACAAGCATCCATCAGCGCGCCGATCGTCGCAGGCCGGGCCTCGCTACGGCTGCCTGCCGTCGTATCCGCACCGGAGGGCTGGCATCCGGCGCAGGCCCGGTTCACTTGGCCCAGGTGTCGCGCAGGGTCACGCTGCGGTTGAACACCGGCGTGGCGGCGCTATGGTCGCGGCGATCGGCAACGAAGTAGCCGGTGCGCTCGAACTGGAACGACTGCTCGGGCGCGGCCTGTGCCGCGCTCGGCTCCACATAGCCGCGCACGCTGCGCTTGGACTCGGGGTTGAGATGATCGTGGTAGGTCTTGCCCTCGGATTCGTCATCGGGCTTCTCCACCGAGAACAGGCGGTCGTACAGGCGGATTTCCGCTTCCACCGCGTGCGCGGCGCTGACCCAATGGATGGTGCCCTTGACCTTGCGGTTGGCGCCTTCCATGCCCGGACGCGATTCCGGATCCAGCCAGCCACGCAGCTCGACGATCTCGCCGGCGTCGTTCTTGATCACCTCGTCCACGCGCGCAATGCCGGCGCCGCGCAGGCGGATCTCGCCACCGGGCACCAGACGCTTCCAGCCCTTGGGCGGGACTTCGGCAAAATCCTCGCGCTCGATCCACAGCTCGCGCGCGAACGGCACCTCGCGCGTGCCGAAGGATTCGTCCTTGGGATGGTTGGAGAAGCTCAGCGTCTCGCTGTGGCCTTCGGGCAGATTGGTCAGCACCAGCTTGAGCGGGTCGACCACCGCCATGCGGCGCGCCGCAGCCGCATCCAGATCCTCGCGCAGGCAGCCTTCCAGCACCGAGAAATCGATCAGCGAGTTCTGCTTGCTGATCCCCACCCGATCCACGAACAGGCGCATCGCCGCCGGCGTATAGCCGCGCCGGCGCAGGCCCTGCAGCGTGTACATGCGCGGGTCGTCCCAGCCATCCACCAGCCGTTCTTCCACCAGCGCGGTGAGCTTGCGCTTGCTCATCACCGTGTAGTTGATGTTCAGGCGCGAGAACTCGATCTGGCGCGGCTTGGCGGCCTCGCGCGGCAGGCCCTGGTCCAGCAGCGGCTGCAGCAGCTCCGGATGCGCGGCCAGGTCCACCTTGTCCACGCACCAGTCGTAGAGCGGGCGGTGATCTTCGAATTCCAGCGTGCACAGCGAATGGGTGATGCCTTCCACCGCATCGCCCAGCGAATGCGCGAAGTCGTACATCGGGTAGATCGGCCACGCGTTGCCGGTATTCTGGTGCTCGACATGCTTGATGCGGTACAGCGCCGGGTCGCGCAGGTTGATGTTGCCGCTGGCCATGTCGATCCTGGCGCGCAGCGTGCGCGCGCCATCGGGGAACTCGCCGGCACGCATGCGCCGGAACAGGTCCAGGTTTTCGGCGACGCTGCGCTCGCGGAACGGCGAATTGCGGCCGGGCTCGGTCAGCGTGCCGCGGTACTCGCGCACCTGCTCGGCGGACAGGTCGCAGACGAAGGCATGGCCGTCGCGGATCAGTTTTTCCGCGGCCAGGTAATACACCTGGAAATAATCCGATGCGTGGCGCAGCTGCGCCCACTCGAACCCCAGCCAGCGCACGTCGTCCTGGATGGCGACCACGAACTCGGGGTCTTCCTTGGCCGGGTTGGTGTCGTCCAGGCGCAGATTGCACAGCCCGCCGAACTCGGAGGCCAGGCCGAAATCCAGGCAGATCGCCTTGGCGTGGCCGATATGCAGATAGCCGTTGGGCTCGGGCGGGAAGCGGGTGCGGATGACCGTGTGCTTGCCGCTGGCCAGATCCTCGCGGACGATCTGGCGGATGAAGTCTTTCTTCTCCGCCGGGGCGGTGGCGTCGGTGGCTAGGGTCTGGGACATGCGTGCATCAGCAATAGGTAAACCGCAAGTTTAGGCGGTGGCACGGGTTAGGGGTAGGCGGCGTGTCGGGTGCGGACAGCGAGCGTCGCCCGTGCGCGCTGGTCCCGCGTGCAAGCGCCGCACTACCGGGGCCTGCATCTGCTGACTGCACGCGGGACGGGCGCCATTGGCAGGCGGCATGCCGGGCTGGCCGGCACCGCCGACGGCGCGTACGCTGCAGCGATCCTTCGGAGTTCCCCACGCATGCCTTTGCCCCGCCTGGTGATCGGCGACAAGACCCGATCTTCCTGGTCGCTGCGCCCGTGGCTGCTGCTGCGACATTTCCATGTGCCGTTCGAAGAGATCGCGCTGCCGCTGGATACGCCGCAATTCCAGGCCCGCATCGCCGGTTATTCGCCGACCCTGCAGGTGCCGGTGCTGTGGGACGATGCCTTGCATGTCTGGGACTCGCTGGCCATCTGCGAATACGCCAACGAACGCTGGCTGGATGGCCGCGGTTGGCCGGCCGGGCCGTCCGTGCGCGCGCAGGCACGCGCGGCGGCGGCGGAAATGCATTCGGGCTTCGTTGACTTGCGCACCCAGCTGCCGATGAATCTGGGCCGCATGCCTGGCCCGGCGCGTTGGGATGCGGCTGCCGAGCGCGACATCGCCCGCATCCAGGCGCTATGGGCCAGCCTGCGCGCCGAGCACGGCCATGGCGGGCAGTTCCTGTGCGGCGACTTCGGCATCGTCGATGCGATGTTCGCCCCGGTCGCGCTGCGTTTTGCCAGCTACGGCGTGCCGTTGTTCGAGGCTGCCGGCGATTACCTGGCCGCACTGGATGCGCTGCCGGCACTGCGCGAGTGGAAGCAGGACGCCGAGCGCGAACGCCTGGAGCGTGGCTGACATGCAGATCGCATACCGCGCCAGCCACATCATCGACGCACACCTGGCCAAGCACGCACTGGAAGATGCCGGCATCACTGCATTCGTGTTCGGCGAGTCGCTATTGGGTGGTGCGGGCGAACTGCCTGCCTTCGGCGTGCTGCAGGTCTGCGTGGCCGACCTGCACCTGAGCCAGGCGCAGGCGGTGTTGGCGGACATCGGCCTGTGCGGCGAGGTCACCCGCGCGCTGTAGCGGCCAGACGCCAGGGCAGTGCCTGTCGTAGGAACGCACCTGGACGCGACGAGGCGCTCCTGGAAATGCCCGTCGTGCCCAGGCGCGCTCCTATGAGGGAATCGCTCGAGACGGCACGCATCATCGCCACTGGCGCCACCCTGGCGGTGCTGCAGCTGTCGGCGGCGATATTCCGCCGCTCCACGCTGCAGATCGCGATCAACCCGGCCGCCAGCGGCAGCAGGTCAGGGGCAGCGCCGCCAGGGTCCTGCCGATGGTCGGCCAATCGTTGCGGCGCACCGCCAATGCCTTCATGGCGCCAGTCCGGCCTGGACTGCGTAGACCGCGGCCTGGGTGCGATCTTTCACCTCAAGCTTCTGCAGGATGCGTTCCACATGCACCTTGACCGTGCCGGGAGAAATCCCCAGTTCAGCTGCGAGCGTGGCATTGGTCAGGCCACGCGGCAGCAGTGACAACACCTGTTTCTCGCGTTTGCTGAGCGCGCCAAGGCGGTCGTCCTGGATCGGCTTGCGCCGACGCGTGGCAGGCGGTTTTGCCGGTTCGGCCACCATCGCCGGCAGCAGCAGGGCGAAGGCCTGCAACGCCTGGACATCATCGTTACCTGGGACGGGACGGTTGTCGTTCCAGGCCACGCACAGCATGCCGAGAGTGCTGCCCAGCGCATGGATCGGCACCTTGGCCTCGCAGATATCGGCCGGGCGCGTTGGCATCAGCCAGGCCGCTTCATGGCTGTCGCCGGCTGCGCTTGCTCCGGAGGGCAATGCGTGGCCGCGGCTGGCCAGCACCTGCGCGCGTGGCCCGCGTTGTGCCAACACCGCGCCATGTTCCAGGCCCAGCAGGAGCAGCACCCGGCCCAGCACCGCGTCGCAGGCCTGCTCCGGCGTCCGTGCCTGGCGCAGCGCCACCGCGGCTTCGCACAGCGCCTGCCAGTGCGCGCTGTCGGATGCCTGGTGTGGTGACGCCGGACGCCAATCGCCAGTATCGGTGAGGGTTTGCATGGGCTAGCTCTAGGCCGATCAGCATATTCGAGTATATGCCAGCCGGCAACATTGTTGGGGTCGCTTGGTTTCGATGTTGAGCTTGGACCAGGAAGTAATGCCGTATTGGCCGAGGTGGCTTGAAAGCCGCTACGGCCGGCGCCATCCAGCAGGCAACCCTCACACCTGCGGAGTTGCACCATGCTGGGAATCGGCGCTTTCAAACAACGCATGCCACGTCCGGGCGAGGCCTTACCCGGACGCGAGCAAGCACTGCCGCTCCATAACACCCACCTGATCAACGGCCATCCGTTACGCGGGGAGTTCTCCGGCCTGGCCCAGGCACAGTTCGGGCTCGGCTGTTTCTGGGGCGCAGAACGCAAGTTCTGGAACCTGCCAGGGGTGTACACCACGGCGGTGGGTTACGCCGGCGGCGAAACACCCAATGCGACTTACGGCGAAGTGTGTTCCGGGCAGACCGGCCACACCGAAGCGGTGTTGGTGGTGTACGACGAAGCGTCGGTGTCGTTCGCACAGTTGCTGCGCACGTTCTGGGAAAGCCACGACCCCACCCAGGGCATGCAGCAGGGCAACGACGTCGGCACCCAATACCGCTCGGCGATCTATTGCACCACGCAGGCGCAGTACGACGCTGCGCTTGCCAGCCGCGATGCGTACCAGCAGCAACTGGACGCAGCCGGGTACGGCGCGATCACCACGGAGATCCGTTTCCCGGCGCCCACGTTCTATTACGCCGAAGACGACCACCAGCAATATCTGGCCAAGCATCCCAATGGCTACTGCGGGCTTGGCGGAACGGGAGTGAGCTGCCCGATCGGGCTGGATGCCTGACGGAAAGGCAGGCCGGATTGAAGCGCTGCCATCCACGTGATCGTGGCGGCGCGCCGGTGGCTGACAGTGGCCGGTAGCGTCATCACGATCGGGCAGCGCATGGGAGTGCATGCCGGGCAAGGTGAAGGGCAACGTCGGAAACGACGTAGCCATCTTTTTTTGCCGCGTGCGCAAGACGCGCCGGCACCGCCGCGTGTAGCTGAGAGGCGAACTGGCCCAGCGGATCATTGCGGTCAATCCCTATAGCCAGTCGGTGCAATGGATCGGTGCAGCGACTCAGTGCGTCCAGTCAGTGCAGCCAGTGCGCCAGGCGTGCCTGAACCGCTGGGTCAGACGAACTCGCCGGCGAACATGCCGCGCAGCTGGGCCAGCATGTCGGTGCGTTCGGGATGCAGCAGTCGCATGCAGGCAAGCGCGAAGCCGACCGGGCTGGTGCCGGGTGCGGTGATCACGCCATCGGCGGTCACCACCTTTTCGTGCCGGTATTGCGCGGCACCGGCGTACGGCACCACGTGTTCCTGCAGGAAGGCCAGCGCGTTGCTGGTATGCGCGCGCTGGTCGAGCAGGCCGGCATAGGCCAGGGCGATGGTGGCACCGCAGATCGCCGCGACCGGACGCTGGTGCTGCACGCGCTCGACCAGCAGGCCGCTCAGGCCGGGGATTTCGCCGGCCTGCCAACGCTCGCTGCCAGGCAGGATCCATAGATCGGCGTCCAGCGGCGCCAGATCGGAGAGGGCGAAGTCCGGAGTGATGCGCAGCCCGCCGATCGACTGCACCGGCTGACCATCGATGCTGGCGATGGCGACCTGGTCGCCGAACCATTCGCGCGCCGCCGGCAGGACAACGCCAATTTCCCAATCGGCCACGCCGTCGACCATCACCACTGCAATGTTTGCCATTGTCCGCTACGCCAGTTGAGGAACCCGGATTCTAGGCAGTGCGGGGTGCGCGGGTGTAAGCGACGTGTGCAGAGCCACATCGATCCGCGCACTGATCAGGCCAAGACGCGCGCATGCCAGCTCAGTGACGGCTGCGCAGGCGTCAACGCGCCCGCCAGCTCAGCGGTGCCCAGAAAGTACGGCAGCCCAGGCCGGCAGCCGCAGTTTCCAACGCCAGCGTCGCAGGCCAGTGTTGCCTTACGTGTCGTGGCTGCAGCGTGCTGTGCAGCCAGACTGCAGAAACCACAACGCCCACAGCCATCAGGCTGCAGGCGTTGGTATTGCGACCCGCGGCGTTGCAATCAGCCGGCGAGCTTGTCGGTGATGGTCTTGCGCAGTGCCTGCAGATCCTTGGCGAAGGCGTCGATGCCGCCGGCCAGCTTCTCGGTGGCCATCGGGTCGGCTGCCAGATCGGTGGCGAAGCCTTCGCTGTCGATCGGGACGATCTGCGCATTGTCGGGCTGCGCAGGCGAGAGCTTGCGCGGCAGCTCGCCGTATTCGGCGTCAAGCTTTTCCAGCAGCTCCGGCGAGATGGTCAGGCGGTCGCAACCGGCCAGGGCTTCGATCTGCGCGGTGGAGCGGAACGAGGCGCCCATCACCACGGTGGACGAGCCACGCTGTTTGAACGCGTTGTAGACCGTGCGCACGAACACCACACCCGGGTCCTCCTCGATGCTGGCCGGGGTCTGCCCCTGGGCGACGTAGTAATCCAGGATCCGGCCGACGAACGGCGAGATCAGGAACACGCCGGCTTCCGCACAGGCCAGCGCCTGCGAGCGGTTGAAGATCAGGGTCAGATTGCAGTCGATGCCTTCGCGCTGCAGCTGACGCGCGGCTTCAATGCCTTCCCAGGTGGCCGCGATCTTGATCAGGATCTTGTTCTTGGACACGCCACGCTCGGCGTACATCGCGATGAACTTGCGCGCCTTGGCGACGGTCGCCTCGGTGTCGTGTGCCAGGTCGGCATCGACCTCGGTGGAGACGCGGCCGGGCACCAATTCGGCCAGCTTGACGCCCAAGCCGACGGTGAGGCGGTCGGCCACTTCGTTGACGGTGCTGGTGCGGTCTTCGCCGCCGTGCTCGCGGCCCCAGGCCAGTTCGCGCTCGATCAGATCGGCATACACCGGCAGGTCCAATGCTTTCTTGACCAGCGTGGGATTGGTGGTGCAGTCGACCGGCTTCAGACGTTTGATGGCGTCGTAGTCGCCGGTGTCGGCAACGACGACGGACAGGTCACGCAACTGGGCAAGCTTGGAGGCAGATGCAGTCATGCGGGTTCTCTCGAATCGTGGGGCGGGTCGTGGATAGGACACAGCGCGCTACGGTAGCGCGCCTGGCGTGGGAAGTCAGGCGTCGCCCAGTGCATGTTGATCATGCACGGCGCTCACGCGCAGACGCAGGTCGCGCCCATCGGGGGTGCGCCAGTCGATGCTCTGACCGACCGACAGCCCGAGCAGCGCGCTGCCGACCGGCGCCAGCACGGAGATGCGGCCCTGCTGCACATCGGCCTCGTGCGGATACACAAGGGTGAGCGTATGTCGTTCGCCATGCAGCGCATCTTCGCAATCGATGCGGGAGTGCATGGTGACGACATCGCCGGGAATCTGGTCGGGCGGCACGACGCGTGCACGGCCCAGTTCGTCACTCAGCGCGGTGGCAGCCGGGTGCTTGTTGAATGCGGGGGAATCGAGCAAGGCCTCAAGCCGGGCGAGGTCGTGGCTGGAAACCAGGATGGACGGCGGCAAGCCGCTGTGGTGCTGCGAAGTCATGACAATCTCCTTGACGACTACGGCTCGCCAACATGGCAAGCGTCACTCACCAGATGAGGGCGCCATTGCCTGATCGCAATGCGTGGCGAGATGGCGCAGCGCACGGCCTGGGCCGGGCAAGGCCGGCGCGGCACTGCAAGCTGCGAGCCGTTGGCAAGGGAGGCAAGCGCGACACCGCAGCACGTCGCCGCGCGCGTCAGCGACCAACTGCACGCGACGGGGGGAGCCTGCCGCACGCCAGTGACGCCGCAACGGCCATGTGCTTCCGGATACATCGCGTCATAACCACCCACCAAACAAAAAACGACGCTTGCGCGTCGCTTATATCCGAGAACAGGTGAAAAAACATCCCGCCAAGCAACCGCAGCCATGCAACGATCTTGCGATTCCCGATTCCCGATTCCCGATTCCCGATTCCCGATTCCCGATTCCTCAGGCCGCAACCGCCTTGGGGCCGGTCGCCGGCTGGTCCAGCGTGAACAGACTAGCCGGCAACTCCTTGAATAACTGCGCCAGTTGCTCCAGGAACGCGGTCATGGCCGAGCTGCGGCGCCAGGCCATGGCGATACGGCGGCTGGGCTGCTTGTCTTCGCGGAAGCGGATCAGGCGAATGTTTTCCGAGCGGGCGACCGGCGGCTTTACCGCCAGCAGCGGCAGCAAGGTCACGCCGACGTTGGCAGCCACCATCTGGCGCAGCGTCTCCAGGCTGGTGGCCTGGAATTCGGATTTTTCCAGCGCACCGGCAAGATGGCAGACATCCAGCGCCTGTTCGCGCAGGCAGTGGCCATCTTCCAGCAGCAACAGCCGCTGCTCGGACAGATCGTCCAGCGTCATGCTGTCATAGCGCGACAGCGGATGGCCTTCCGGAACGGCCAGCACGAAGGGTTCTTCGAACAGGAATTCGGCATGCAGCTGCTCATCCTGCAACGGCAGCGCGAGCAGCGCCGCATCCAGGCGGCCTTCGCGCAGCTGGTGCACCAGCTGATCGCTTTTTTCCTCGATCAGCAGCAGTTCCAGACGCGGAAATCGCTCGCGGATCCGCGGCACCACATGCGGCAACAGATACGGCGCCAGGGTGGGAAAGATGCCCAGCCGCACGGTGCCCGCTTCCGGATCCTGGCTGCGCCGCGCCGCTTCCTTCATCTGTTCCACTTCGGCCACGATGCCGCGTGCGCGCATCGCTGCCTCGCGGCCGGCCGGGGTCAGCATCACCTTGCGCGGCGCACGTTCCACCAGCGGCACGCCGAGCTCGTCTTCGAGTTTCTTGATCTGGGTGGACAGCGTCGGTTGACTGACGAAGCACGCCGTCGCAGCACGGCCGAAATGCTTGTGGTCGGCCAGGGCGACCAGGTATTTCAGGTCACGCAGGTTCATGTGCAGCAGCCCTCATTGCAATGACGGGGGTACGACTGGAGCTTAGCGCCCGGGCTGGCCGGGCGCTGGCTTGCGTGCGCTTATGCTGCCTGGGCGACGTTGTCGGCGCTGACCGGTGCACTGGAGCGGATCAGGTAATCGAACGCGCTCAACGCAGCCTTGGAACCTTCGCCCATCGCGATCACGATCTGCTTGTACGGCACCGTGGTGGCGTCGCCGGCAGCGAACACGCCCGGAACATTGGTCTGGCCGCGGTCGTCGACGATGATCTCGCCGCGCGGCGACAACGCAACCGAGCCCTTGAGGAATTCGGTGTTGGGCAGCAGGCCGATCTGCACGAACACGCCTTCCAGATCCACGTGCTGGATGTCGCCGCCGGTGCGGTCCCTGTAGACCAGGCCGGTGACCTTCTGGCCATCGCCAAGCACTTCGGTGGTCTGCGCGCTGGTGATGATGCGCACGTTGTGCAGGCTGCGCAGCTTGCGTTGCAGCACTTCGTCGGCGCGCAGCTTGTCGTCGAATTCCACCAGCGTGACATGCGCCACGATACCGGCCAGATCGATCGCGGCCTCGACGCCCGAATTGCCGCCGCCGATCACCGCCACGCGCTTGCCCTTGAACAGCGGGCCGTCGCAATGCGGGCAGTAGGCCACGCCCTTGTTCTTGTACTGGTCTTCGCCCGGCACGTTCATCTGCCTCCAGCGCGCGCCGGTGGACAGGATCACGGTCTTGCTCTTGAGCGAGGCGCCGTTGGCCAGCTTGATCTCGATCAGGCCATCGGCACCGGCCGGAACCAGCTGCTCGGCGCGCTGCAGGTTCATGATGTCCACGTCGTACTGGCGCACATGCTGCTCGAGCGCGGCGGCCATCTTCGGGCCTTCGGTTTCCGGCACCGAGATGAAGTTTTCGATCGACATGGTGTCCAGCACCTGGCCACCGAAGCGCTCGGCGGCCACGCCGGTGCGGATGCCCTTGCGTGCGGCGTAGACGGCCGCTGCCGAGCCGGCCGGGCCACCGCCGACCACCAGCACATCGAAGGCGTCCTTGGCCGCGATCTTGGCGGCGTCGCGCTTTGCGGCATTGGTGTCGAGCTTGGCGACGATCTGCTCCAGCGTCATGCGGCCCTGGTCGAACAGCTCGCCGTTCAAGTAGACGGTAGGCACCGACATGATCTGGCGGGCTTCGACCTCGTCCTGGAACCACGCGCCGTCGATGGCCACGTGCTTGATGCGCGGGTTGAGCACAGCGGCAAGATTCAGCGCCTGCACCACGTCCGGGCAGTTCTGGCACGACAGCGAGAAATAGGTTTCGAACTGGTAGTCGCCATCCAGGTGCTGCACCTGCTCGATCAGCTCGGCGGCGGCCTTGGACGGGTGGCCGCCCACCTGCAGCAGCGCCAGCACCAGCGAGGTGAACTCGTGGCCCATCGGCAGGCCGGCAAAGCGCAGCGAGATGTCCTGGCCCGGCGTGGTCAGCGCGAACGAGGGCTTGCGCTGGTTGTCGTCGCGGTGGATGTCCAGGCTGATCTTGTCCGACAGCAGCACCAGATCCTCGAGCAGGTCGAGCATTTCGCGCGAGCCGGCGCTTTCGTCGATCGAGGCATTGATCTGGATCGGACGGGTAACCCGTTCCAGGTAGGCGGTCAGCTGGGTCTTGAGGTTGGCATCCAACATGGAGAACTCCTGGGAATGGGCAAGGGGAGGGCGTGGCGTCGCTGCGCTGAGGCAGGTCGCCGGGGAGGAGGGGATGAACCGCAGCCGGCGCGATGTCGGGAATGCGTGCTGGCGATGGCTGGCGGGCAGCCCGGCACCGGCTCCGGTTCACCCCCGGCCCAGTGCTGGGCCGGAGATGCTCCGGCCTCAACCACAGGCCGGAGGTGTCAGTCGGTTTAGATCTTGCCGACCAGGTCCAGCGACGGAGCCAGGGTCTTGGCGCCTTCCTTCCACTTGGCCGGGCACACCTGGCCAGGGTTGTTGGCGACGAACTGGGCAGCGGTCAGCTTGCGCAGCGTCTCGGTGACGTCGCGGGCGATCGCGTTGTCGTGGATCTCGAGGGTCTTGATCACGCCGTCCGGATTGATGATGAAGGTGCCGCGCAGGGCCAGGCCTTCTTCTTCGATGTGCACGCCGAATGCGCGGGTCAGCTTATGGGTCGGGTCGCCGATCAGCGGGAACTGCGCCTTGCCCACGGCCGGCGAGGTTTCGTGCCACACCTTGTGCGAGAAGTGCGTATCGGTGGTGACGATGTAGACCTCGGCGCCTGCCTTCTGGAACGCGGCATAGTTGTCGGCGGCGTCTTCCACTTCGGTCGGGCAGTTGAAGGTGAAGGCGGCCGGCATGAAGATCAGCACCGACCACTTGCCCTTCAGGCTGGCCTCGGTGACTTCGATGAAGTTGCCGTTGTGGTACGCATTCGCCTTGAACGGCTGGACCTGAGTGTTGATAAGAGACATTGAGTTTCCTCGTGCGATGAAGGGGGCGGGGGATGGAACAGTCGCCATGGTAGGTAGGATCGATAGATTTCTCAAATCGATTGATGGAATTGTATAGATAGGCTGTGGCTATCGAATTTGCAGACGGCGTCTGCCGCTGCAGGGGCCGATTCCATCTCCGATAATGGTCAGCCGATGTTGCGCATGAGTGAATGATCCGTATGAGTGAGGACCCAGCCGGTCTTGCCGCCGAGCAGCTGCTGCGGCGTGCGGTCGAGCGGATCGTGCGCAGTGATGCCGAGCCGCTGCTGCTGCACGCGCTGGGCCGCGACCGCGCCTGGCTGTTCGCGCATGGCCGCGATCCGGTCGAGCCGTCTGTCGCGCAGGCATTCGCGGCATTGGTGCAGCGGCGCCAGGCCGGCGAACCGGTGGCCTACCTGACCGGTACGCGGGGGTTCTGGACGCTGGATCTGGCGGTCTCCACCGCCACGCTGATCCCGCGCGCCGACACCGAGGTGCTGGTCGAGCTGGCACTTGAGCGACTGGATGCCCGGCCAGGCCGCCGCGTTGCCGATCTGGGTACCGGCAGCGGCGCGATCGCGCTGGCCATCGCCAGCGAACGGCCGCAGGCACAGGTGATCGCCACCGATGCCAGCGCGGCGGCGCTGGCGGTTGCCCGGCGCAATGCCGACAGCCACCGCTTGCGCAATGTCGAATGCCGGCAGGGCAACTGGTTCGCGCCGCTGGCCGGCGAACGCTTCGACCTGATCGCCAGCAACCCGCCGTATATCGCCGCGCAGGATCCGCACCTGGGCGAAGGCGACCTGCGCTACGAGCCGGCCAGTGCGCTGGCTTCCGGCCCCGATGGCCTGGACGACATCCGTCTGATCGTCGCCGATGCGCCTGCGCATCTGCTGCCGGGCGGCTGGCTGCTGCTCGAACACGGCTGGGACCAGGGCGCGGCGGTGGCCGGGCTGCTGCAGGCGCGTGGCTTCGATGCGGTAGCCACGCATCAGGACCTGGAGCAGCGTGACCGGGTGACGTCGGGGCGCTGGTCGCCCGCTGCGAGCTAGCGCGGCGGGCCACGGAGCGGTCGCCAGGTGGAGGGGGACGGCGCGCTCGGAGCTGAAACAGGACATGCCGCTTCCGGGCACCGACCGCGCCCGTCCGGCGCTGCGTGCAGGAGCCTGGCTCCGTCGCTCCACTCCCTCGCGCTTCGCCGTGCCCCCGCCCTGGCTCGATCGCATGGGGCGCCCGCGTGTGCAGACCGGGTGCCGATACACTAGCGGTTTCCCGCAGGACCGACGCATGCGCACGCTCTATCCCGAGATCACGCCGTACGACCACGGCACCCTCCAGGTCGACGACCGCCACACCCTGTATTTCGAGCAGTGCGGCAATCCGCAGGGCAAGCCGGTGGTGATGCTGCACGGCGGCCCCGGTGGCGGTTGCAACGACAAGATGCGGCGTTTCCACGACCCGGCCAAGTACTGCATCGTGCTGGTCGATCAGCGCGGCGCAGGCCGTTCCACCCCGCATGCCGATCTGGTGAACAACACCACCTGGGATCTGGTCGCCGATATCGAGCGCCTGCGCGAACACCTGGGCATCGCGCGCTGGCAGGTGTTCGGCGGCAGCTGGGGTTCGACATTGGCGCTGGCCTACGCGCAGACCCATCCGCAGCAGGTCACCGAGCTGGTGCTGCGCGGCATCTTCCTGCTGCGCCGTTTCGAACTGGAGTGGTTCTATCAGCAAGGCGCCAGCCGGCTGTTTCCTGACGCCTGGGAGCATTACGTCAACGCGATTCCGGTGGTGGAACGCGCCGATCTGATCTCCGCCTTCCACCGTCGCCTTACCAGCGACGACGAAGCCACCCGTCTGGCCGCAGCCAAGGCATGGAGCGTGTGGGAAGGTGCCACCAGCTTCCTGCATGTGGACGCCGATTTCGTCACCGGGCATGAAGACGCGCACTTCGCGCTGGCGTTTGCGCGCATCGAGAATCATTACTTCGTCAACGGCGGTTTCTTCGAAGTCGAAGACCAGCTGCTGCGCGACGCGCACCGCATCGCCGACATCCCCGGCGTGATCGTGCACGGTCGCTACGACGTGGTGTGCCCGTTGCAAAGCGCCTGGGACCTGCACAAGGTTTGGCCGAAGGCGCAGTTGCAGATCAGCGCGGCGTCCGGCCATTCCGGATTCGAGCCGGAAAATGTCGATGCGCTGGTGCGCGCGACCGACGGGTTTGCCTGAGCGACGACGTCCGGCGCAGCCGGGTCATGCGCAGGCATGACCTGTCGGAGCATGCCTGCGCGCGATGAGGCGTTACCGATGACGCCTCATCGCGCGCAGGCACGCTCCGACGCTGGCTTCAGGTGTTTTAACGCGGCAGCAGCGCGTCTGCCAGCGGCGGCAGGATGCGTGCCAGGCGCTGCGCCCACGCCTGTTGCCCGGCCGCATCGGCAATCAGGTCCTGGCGCAGTTCCAGCTCCACATGCAGCAGCCCGCGGCCTTCGCCGTAGACCGGAATCGCATAGTCGCTGGTGTCGCTGACCGCATAGGGCTGGTTGTCGCCGACCACCAGATCCGGCTCGTTGCGCAAGGCCTGCAGCAGGCGGTGCGCCAGCCGCGTGTCGCGGTTGTACAGCACGCCGGCATGCCAGGGCCGCGCGTTGCCGGCCATGATCGGCGTGAAGCTGTGCATCGACACCAGCACGGTCGGTTGCCTGCGCTGTGCGCGTGCATCCAGTTCTGCCGCAATGCGCGCGTGGTACGGCGCGAAGATCGCATCGATGCGCTGCTGCCGATCGGCCGCCGATAGCTGCTGGTTGCCGGGAATCGAGGTGCCGTCGCTGACCTCGGGCATCAGCGTGGCCGAACCATGCGGACGATTGCAGTCGATCACCAGGCGCGAATAGGTCTGCGCGATGGCGACCGCATCCAGCGCATCGGCCAGCAAGCGGGTGACCTCGGCAATGCCGATATCCCAGCCGATGTGGCGGTCCAGCTCCTGCTGCGGCAGGCCGAGATTGGCCAGCCGCGCTGGCACGCGTTGACCGGCGTGGTCGGCGATCAACAGCCATGGCGAGGCGGCCTGTGGGCTGTGCACGCTGAACGGTGCGGGATCGTCGGTGCCCAGCAGGCGGGCAGCGGTCGCTTCACCCACGCGCGGTGCCGTCCAGCGCGTGATCGACCAGATACAGCCCGGCCCACAGCTTGGGGTCCATCTGATAACCCTCGGCCATCTTCTGCACCAGCCAGGCGCCGACCTGTGCGCGCGGGATTTCGTGCACGGTGATGTCTTCGCTGGCATCGCCGCCGCCTGCGCCGACCTTGCGCAGGCCGGTGGCGCGCACGAAGGCGATCTTCTCGCTGCTGGCGCCGGCCGAGGTGGGGCCGATCATCAGCACTTCGGCATGTTCGGCGCTCCAGCCGGTTTCTTCTTCCAGCTCGCGAATGGCCGACAGCTCGATCGACTCGTCGGCGTGCACGTCGCCGACCAGGCCGGCCGGCATCTCGATGGTGCGTGCCTGCAGCGGCACGCGGAACTGTTCGACGAACAGCATCGCATCGTCCGGGGTCACCGCCACGATGATCGCGGCCAGGCCGCCGGCATGCACACGTTCGGAATACTCCCAGGTGCCACGCACGACCATGCGCTGGTACTTGCCTTCGTAAACCACGGTGGGCGGGGTGTCGTGTCGGTTCATGGATGCAGACCTTGTTCCAGGGAAACGGGAGTGCGCGGTACCTGCGCGCCGCTGCACGCGGCCAGTAGCCGGCGCCGGGTGAGCGGGCCGAAGCGCAGGCTCTCGCATAATCCTGCCAGCATGTCCGCATCGGCTTGCGCGCGCGTGAAACCGGCAGCGGTCAGCGCCAGCGGCGCGTCTAGTGCGATGGTGGTGAGCTGACGCCACAACAGTGCGTGTTCGCGTTGCTCGCGCAGGCGCGCGGCCATCTGCGCCGCGCCGCGCAGGCGCAGGAACGGGATTTCGTCGATGCGTTCCAGCAAGGCATCCAGGCTGCCGAAATGCGCCAGCAGGACTGCCGCCGATTTGGCGCCGATGCCGGTGACGCCGGGGATGTTGTCGATCGCATCGCCGCACAGCGCCAGGTAGTCGGCGATCTGATGGGCATGCACGCCGTGGCGCGCCTTGACCCCGTCCATGCCCCAGCGCAGGTTGCGCGCGTAATCCCACTGCTCGTCGTGCTCGAGCAGCAGCTGCGACAGATCCTTGTCGGCCGACACGATCACCCCGCGCAGGCCGTGCGCACGCACGCTGTGCAAGGCGCTGCCGATCAGATCGTCGGCCTCGTAATCGCGGTGCGCCAGCACGCTCAGGCCCAACGCTGCGCACAGTGCCTTGCAATGCGCGAACTGGCGCCGCAACGCATCCGGTGCCGGGGTGCGATTGCCCTTGTAGGCCGGGTAGATCGCATGCCGAAAACAACTGTCCAGCGCCTCGTCGAAGGCAATGGTGATGTGCTGGGGATCCTCGCGTTCGAGCAGGTCGAGCAGGAAGCGCGCAAAGCCGTGCACCGCATTGGTCGGCCAGCCTTGCGCATCCTGGAATTCGTCCGGGATCGAATGCCAGGCGCGGAACACGTACAGGCTGGCATCGACCAGATAGAGCGGGATCGGGCGATTGATCGCCGGTGGTGCGCCTGCAAGCGGAGGGGTATGCGTGGTCACGGTGTCCAGTCGCGCAGCAGCGCACGCGGATCCGGGCGCTCGCGCTCGGGCACCTGCAGGCGCGGGGTGCCGATATGGATGAAACCGGCGATGCGCTCGTTCTGCTCCAGGCCCAGATAGCCGGTCACCGCCGGGTCGTAGGCCATCCATGCGGTCAGCCACTGCGCGCCGAAGCCATGCGCCTGCGCGGCCTGCAGCAGCGCAAAGCACACGCAGCCGGCGGTGAGCAGCTGTTCCTGCTCGGGCACCTTGTGCCCGGGGCGCAGCGCGGCGATCACCACGATCACCAGTGGCGCATCGTTGAAACGGTTGCGGTCTTTTTCGACCGCTGCGGGCGGCGCCAGCGGGTCGGCGGCCAGGCTGCGCTCGGCCAGGAAATCGCCCAGTGCCTGGCGTGCATCGCCGTTGATGCGCAGGAAGCGGAACGGCACCAGCTTGCCGTGGTCCGGCACGCGCACGGCCGAAGCGAGCATGCGCAGCAGGGTGTCTTCATCCGGGCCGGGCTCGCCCAGCTGTTTGGAGGGGACCGAGCGGCGCGCGTCCAGCGCCTGGAGCGAATACGGTGTGTGCATAATTCCGGGTCAAGGCGAGGATGCGGGCAATTATAGACAGGCCCTTCCCAACGCCCGCCGCATCATGGCCAGTGGGCCGATGCCGGCCCGGCCGTGAAATCCCTTCCGTGTTCGTCCTGCGTGCTCCCCGATGACCCAGTTCGTTTCCACCCCTATGCTTCCCAGCCACAATCCGCACCTGCTCGATCAGGTGCGCGAGATCGTGCTGGTGCCGCTGGCCGATGCATTTGTCGAATTCCAGGATGCACTGGCCGAGGCGCTGTTCCGGCTGGCGGCCGATGCCGGCGCAGCCCAGAACGACTTCCTGGAGGCCATCCAGGCGGTGCGGCAGCAGCGCGAGCCGATCACCGCACGTTTTCGCGGGCACCTGGCCAAGGCCTGGCAGGGGCTGGAATCCGGGCGGCCGTTGTCGGCCGATCGCAGCCTGGGACGCGGCGCGGCCGGGCTGACCCTGCTGCCCGAGCAGGATCTGGAGGTGCGCCTGGCGGTGCGCAATCTGGCTGGCGCGCTGCAGCACCAGTGGCGACCGGAGCTGATGCGGCTCAATCGCTATCTCGGCTTCATTGCCGGCGGGCTGCGTATCGACGGCGACAGCAATCCGTTTGGGCCGGACCATCTGGGCGTGGCCTTGTACGACGCCTTTCAGGGCGTGACGCTGGCGCCAAAGGTGCATCTGGCGGTGATCAAGGTCTGCGAGCAGCACCTGATGGAACGCGTCGGTCAACGCTACGGCGCGCTGGAGCAGGCGCTGGTGCAGGTGGCGCGATTGCGTGATTTGCCGCAGCCGCGCAGCCGGCGGCACGGCATTCCTCGGCAGGACGAAGGCGCAGGTGAGCAGGCCGCCGAGACGCCGGACTGGATTGCGCGCTTCTTCGCCGATTGGTCGGGTGGGCAGGGTGCGTTGGTCGGCGTCGAGGCGATCGACGTGCATGTGCGCAGCGGCCGCGAGCTGTTGCCGCCTGGCCTTCACCACCTGCTGCAGCATGCACGTCGCCAGCGCGAACCCGAAGCCGATACGCCCGTCTCTGCAGAGCAACGCTTGCTATCGCCGCGTGAGGTGGTCTCGGCGCTGTCGCTGCTGCAGACCATGCCTGCAGCCGGTTTCGATGCCATCGACGGCACCGATCGGGGCCTGGCGCGTGGCTTGCGTCAGCAGGTCAGGCGCGCCGCCGCCGCGCTTGGCGTGGATCCGGCCACCACCTGCCTCAATCCCGACGACGAAGACGCGCTGGATCTGGTGGCCTTGTTGTTCGCCGCGATCCTGATGCAGAGCCATCTGTCCGATGCGCAGCGCAGCCTTGTCGGCCAGTTGCTGGTGCCGATGGCTAAGCTGGCGATGCTGGACGGCCACCTGTTCGTGCGCGAAAGCCATCCGGCGCGCCGCCTGCTCAACCTGTTGGTCGACGCCTGCGATGGCAATGGTGGCGAAACCGCGGCAGAGCAGGCCTTGCTCGGCCAGGTGCAGGCGGTGATCGACACGGTCGTGCGCGATTTCGACGAGCATCCGGGGCTGTTTCTGGCGCTGGAAGCCGAATTTGGCGCCAGCTACGAGCACTATCAGCGCCGGGTGGAAATCGCCGAGCGCCGCGCCAACGAATTGCAGCGCGCAGAAGAACGCCGCGAACGCGCGCGCAGCACCGCCGCGCAGGCGCTGGCCGAACGCCTGGCGCGCGGGCCGCTGCCGCCGTTGGTCGAGCATTTTCTCGTTCGTGTCTGGCAGCCGTATGTGCAACAGGCGGCATTGCGTAGCGACGGCGCCGGCCCGGCGTTGGAGGCGGCCGTGGCAATGGGCGATGTGGTGCTGGCGCAACTGGCTGCTGCGCCTGGCGACGCTGCGCTGGAGGCGCAACGTGCGCAGCTGTTGCAGGCCTTTACGCTGGCCGGGCTGGCGCAACGCGACGCCGAGCTGGCTCTGAAGGAACTGCAGCGCGCGCTGGTGCCCATGCCATCGCTACCTGCGGCGGGACCGCCCGATCCAGCTCCGCTTGCGCCGACCTTGGCCGCGCTGCGCCTGAGCCCCGGTCCGGCCGATCCGGTCGGCGAGCCGCTGACCCCGATGCTGGATGCCACCGCGCAGGTGGAATTTGATCGCGTCACCGCCGATTTCTTCCGTGGCATGGCGATCGGCACCTGCCTGGAGTTCATCGACCGGCACGGCCGCGTGCAGGCCGGCAAGCTGTCCTGGATCAGCCCCATTTCCGGGCGGTTGATGTTCGTCAACCGGCGTGGTGGGCGGCTGTGCGTGTCCTCGCCGGAGGAACTGGCAATGATGGTGTGGCTGGACCGCCTGCGCCTGCATCGCGACGACGACGCGTTCTACAGCGCGATGCAGGACGTGGTCGATGCGCTGGACCGGCCGCCTAAGCTGAAGGCTTAACCCCCGCAGGCGGTGAACGCGCTTTGGCAAGCGCCAGCGCAGCGATGCAAGCTAGGATGTCGGCTGACACGCAAACCTTGGCGGTCACGACTAAAGTGCAAATTGCGTCACATTTAACGAACAAGCGAAACGCCTACCATGCGCTGGCGGAATGTGGGGCCGCGTCTGTTTCTTTTCGTTTGGATATTTTCACGCCTGCAGGGGCGGGGAGCCTTTGCGCATGACTTTTCAGCCCAGTCCGTCGGGACATCCGGGCCGTGACCAACGCTTGCTCGAACAGGCATACGCCGTGTTCGTGCCCGCGCTCGCGCAGGTTTTTGCAGCTGCAGTCGCACACTTCGACGATGTGCTGTTCGATCGCGCCGAATCCGCGGGCGCATCCCAATTGCTGTTTCTCGATGGTATGCGCGAGTTGCGCCGCAAGCGCGACGAAGTGTCCACGCGGTTCCGCCAGCAGCTGGACGACGGCTGGCAGGCGCTGCTGCTGGGCGAGCCTTTGTCGGCCGAAGTGGTCCTGGCAGGCGACATTGGCACCGGCCCGCTGAGTCTGGTGCCCGAACACGTGCTCGAATCGCGGCTGGCGGTGCGCAATCTGGCCACCGTGCTGCTGCGTGACTTCAAGCAGGTGCTGGCGCGGGTGGATCGCCGCCTGGGCTGGATCGCCGGCGGCCTGGAGTTGGTGGCCGACACCAATCCGCTCGGTCCGGAACATCTGGGCGTGGCGATCCACGAAGCCTTCGCCACCTGCGACCTGGCGCCGGAAGTGCGCCTGGTGCTGATCAAGCTGTGCGAGCGCGACCTGGCCGAGCCGATCGGCAAGTTGTATGCGCGTCTGGACGAGACGCTGGCCAAGGCCGGCGTCATGCCCGAAATCTCCCAGCCCAAGCGCCCGCCGCCGCGCGTGCAGCCACGTGGCGACACCGCCGAAGAGCGCGCGCAGGCCGAGGCGCAGGGCGCGGTTGCCGAGATCGGCGGCGACGACCAGAACGACCAGTACGCACCGGCCTGGGCCAATCGCTTTCTGGACCGCTGGGCGCATAGCCGTGGCCGCATGCAGGCCGCAGCCCAACGTGACCATGCCGGCGGCGCTGCCGGTGGCATGGACGGGGATGAGGGCGGTCATCCCGGCGGCAGCCAGGGCATGTTGTTGGAAGCACTGCACGAACTGCTGCAGCAGACCCGCAGTGTGCGCGACAACACTGCCTCTGCCGCATCGGTGGCAGTGGGCCAGCAACGCCCGCTGAGCCAGCGCGAGATGATGTCGGTGCTGTCGCTGCTGCAGGCCACGCCGAGCGCGACGCTGCAGGCGGCCATCGGCGACGACACCGAATCGCTTGCCCAGCGGCTGAAGAACGAGGTGCTGTCCAGCGCCACACGGCTGGGCGTGGACCCGGCGACCGCGCGTCTGGACCCGATGGACGAGGATGCGATCGATCTGGTCGGCATGCTGTTCGACGTGATGCTGGACGAACGCGATCTGGAAAACCGGTCGCGCGAAATGATCGGCCGGCTGGTGGTGCCCTTCGTCAAGGTCGCGCTGCTGGATCGCAAGATGTTCGTGCAGAAGACCCATCCCGCGCGGCGCCTGCTCAATTCGCTGGCCGAGGCCTGCGAGGGCAACAACGGCGACACCGCTGCCGAGCGCGTGCTGATGGGCAAGGTCGAGGAAATCGTCGACCGCCTGGTGGCCGAATTCAACGAGAACCTGGCGATCTTCCTGACCCTGGAAGAGGAATTCCGCGATTTCCTGTCGCAGCACCGGCGTCGGGTGGAAATCGCCGAGCGGCGCGCCACCGAAACCCAACGCGGTCAGGAGAAGCTCGAACTGGCACGCAGCCGCGCGCTGTCGGAGCTGGAACAGCGCACGCAAGCGGGGGCGCCGCTGCCCAAGGCCGTGGAGGATTTCCTGCGTCAGCCGTGGCTGCACCATCTGACCATGGCGATCCTGCGCGACGGCGACGAAGGTCCCGGCACCGTCGAGGCATTGGCCCTGGCCGATGGCGTGCTCGAGGAACTGGCCGAGGCGCGCCGCCATATCGTCGGCAAGCCGTGGCTGCAGGTCTGGCAGCCGGCCTTGCACCGCGTGTTCGCCAGTGTCGGCCTGCATGGCGATGCGGTGGTGGTGGCGATCGGTGCGCTGCACGACACCCTGCAGGCGATCGCCGAGGCGCGTCCCGAGCTGGAAAAGGCCTTGCCGGAACTGCCCCAGGTCAACCTGCCGCCACCGGCTGCCGAAAGCGTCAGCGTGGTGCTGGGTGCCGAGGCGGTGGCGCAGAGCATCGACAGCGCCGATGCCGAGCGTTTCCGCGCGATGGGTATCGGCACCTGGCTGGATTTTGTCGACAAGGACGGCAAGGTGCAGGCGGGTAAGCTGTCCTGGGTGAGCCCGATCTCGCAGCGGTTGCTATTCGTCAATCGCCGCGGCGTGCGCTTCTGCGTCGCCTCGCCGGAGGAACTGGCGGTGATGGTGCGTCTGGGCCGGCTGCGCGAGCACATCAACGACGGCGCCTTCGACAGCGCCATGCAGGGCGTCATCGACCGCCTGGACCCGCTGCACAACAGCACCGTGCACTAGCGGGTGACGCGCGATGCGCTCGACGCATCGCCTTACGGTCAGGCGCGCACCTGGCCGATAAGAACCCAGCGCTGCCGCGATGACCGAGCCAGCCCCTGCTCAGCCCTGGCCCGGGCTGGTCGAAGGCCGCCACCGCATCGCCCCAGGCATGCACCGCAGTATCGATGCCATCGATGCTTGGGCTGTCTCGGCCAGCAGTGTCGCCTTGCCATCGACCACCGCACCGAAGCGGTGGCGCTGATGCCGCCCCTAGCAGTTGCTCGCTCCCGATGCTGCCGGCCGGAGCGTGACTGCCGCACGCTCTGCTAGCATCGCCCCGACCAAAGGCGCGCGAGCGGAGCAATGCATGGCTGTGCAGGTGCTGGTGCTGAAAGAACACGCGGCAGGCGAGCGCCGTGTCGCCGCCACGCCGGAAACGGTCAAGAAACTGGTCGCGCTCGGCGCCAGCGTGTGGATCGAGCCTGGCGCCGGCTGCGCCAGCAGCATGGCCGACGCAGCGTATCTTCAGGCCGGGGCGCGGCTCGCCACGGCAGACACCCTGGGCCAGGCCGAGGTGCTGCTGAGCGTGCAGGCACCGCCCACCGAGGTGCTGCAGCAGTGTAAGCCCCGCGCGGTGCTGATCGGCATGCTGGCGCCGGACGCCGACCCGGCACGTGCGCAGGCGATTGCCACCGGGGAGCTGGTCGCGTTCCCGCTGGAGCGCCTGCCACGCACTACGCGTGCGCAATCGATGGACGTATTGAGTTCGCAGGCCGGCATGGCCGGCTACAAGGCCGTGCTGATCGCCGCGCAACTGACGCCGCGCTTTTTTCCGATGCTGACCACCGCCGCCGGCACCATGCGCCCGTGCAAGGTGCTGGTGATCGGTGCGGGCGTGGCCGGGCTGCAGGCGATCGCCACCGCCAAGCGGCTGGGCGCGCAGGTCGAAGGCTTCGACGTACGCCCGGAAACGCGCGAGCAGATCGCCTCGCTGGGTGCGCGTTTTCTGGATCTGGGCGTGAGCGCGGCCGGCGAGGGCGGTTATGCGCGCCAGCTCAGCGACGACGAACGCGCCGAACAGCAACACCGGCTGGCCGAGCATCTCAAAAGCGTTGACGTGGTGGTCTGCACCGCCGCCGTGCCCGGCCGGCCGGCGCCCAAGATCCTGAGCACGGAGATGCTGCACGGCATGCGCGCCGGCAGCGTGATCGTCGATCTGGCCGCCGAAACCGGCGGCAATTGCGCCGCCACCCGGCCAGGCGACACCTACGAGCGCGACGGCGTGGTGATTGCCGGACCGCTCAATCTGGCCAGCCAGGGCGCGATACACGCCAGCGAAATGTTCGCGCGCAATGTCTACGCGTTCGCCGCGTTGTTGATCAAGGATGGCGCGCTGGCGTTCGACTGGGACGACGAACTGCTGGCCAAGACGCGCTGGTCGGCGCCAGCGACTGCGTAGCCCCGCCGAGCCCATGCGCCTTGCGCGTTTGCGTTTCCGGATAGGAGCACATTGGCGCGCGATGGCGCTTTATCGGTAATGCTCCGTCGCGCGCCAGCGCGCTCCTACGGTGGCCGCGCGCGACCGGGATGCACCCGTGCGATGGCGTGCCGCACCCGCCGCGGTGGCGCTGCCGTCAATCGTCGGTTGACGGATGCTCGCGCAACCAGGTGTTGCGCTCGGCCGGGCTCATCTTCTGCCAGCGTTGCTGCAGCTCATTGCGTTGTTGCTGGTTGAGCGTGCGCATGCGTTCGAACAAGGCCTTCGCCTCGCGGCGTTGCGCCGGATTCATGTTGCGGAAGCGGTCCATGCCGGCCTTGGCCTGTTTGCGTTGCTCCGGGGTCATGTCCAGCCAGCGGCGCGCGTGGCGATACGTGCGCGGGCGTTCTTCCGGCACATCGTTCCAGCGCTGGTGCAGCGCATCGATCAGCACCTGCTGTTGCTGCTGGGTGAGCTTGTCCCACTCGGGCATCGGCGTGTCTGCCTCGCGCGGGCCGGGACCTCGCGGACCGGGGCCATCCGGCGGCGGTCCCGGCGGTTCCGGGGGATGGGCCTGGGCCAGCAAGGAGGCGCAGGGTGCAGCGCACAGCAGCAGAGTCAACAACAGGCGGGTGGTGCGGGTCATCGTGCTTATTCCATGGCCAGGGCGGTGTCGGACCCCAGCCAGACGTACAGGTCCGGATTCTGGGTCAGCATGTCGTCGGTATCGGTGGTGGTGCCGGCGACCGCTTGGGTCGGGGCGGGGCCGGGCGCGGTGCGCTCGCCCGGCCGCAGTTGCAGGCCGATGCCGATCGCCAGCAGCCCGGAACACGCGGTCGCCAGCAGCCAGTAGCCGCGTCGGGCGCGTGTGGGAGCGGTCGCGTGACGGGCCTGGCGCAGGCGCGCCAAGGTCTGCGGCGGCAGGCTGGTGAGTGCGGTGGCATGCAGGTGGCGCAGATGCGCGTCCAGCTGGGCCGGGTCGTGGGAGCGGTTCACAGCAAATCCTCGAACTGTTTCTGCAACGCGTCGCGTGCACGCGACAGGTGGGTTTTGACCGAGCCTTCCGAGCAGCCCATCGCCTTGGCGGTGGTGGCCACGTCCAGGTCTTCCAGCACCCGCAGCGTGAACGCTTCGCGCTGGCGCGCCGGCAGTCCGCGCAGGGCCTGGACCAGTCGTTGGTAGGCCTGTTGATGCTGTTGTTCGTCCACCGGGCCCGTGCCGGGGTCGGCCCAGTCGATGGTGCCTTCATCGTCGGCGCGTTCGGCCGGCGCCCAGAACTTCAGGCGGAAGCTGCGCCGGCGCTGCAGGTCGATGATGCGGCTGCGCAGGATGCTCCAGAACAGCGGCGTCCATTCGGCGGCCGGGCGCTCGCGGTAGCCGAGCAGCTTCACCATGGCGTCCTGCACGGCGTCCAGCGCATCTTCGCGGTGACGCAGGCCGGCCTCGGCAAACCGGAACGCACGCGGGCCGATGCCGGCCAGGAAGGCGTCCAGCGAAACCGGCGCGGTGGCGGCGGGTGCGGCAGGTTGCGGATCGAAAGGGGTTCCCACCAGCACAGCGTAGCTTCCGCAGAGACGATACGACGTCAACGGCCGAGTGCCGATTCGGTTGACACGCGTCCGGGCACGCACGGCGTGGGTATGATCGGCGGGCCGCACCGGCCAGTGGAGCGAAAGACCATGAGCGACGGGTTCGTAGCGCTGTACATCTTCATGCTGGCGGCCATCGCCGGCCACGTGATCATTTCGCGGGTGCCGGCGATCCTGCATACCCCGCTGATGTCCGGTTCCAACTTCATCCACGGCATCGTGCTGATCGGCGCAATGGTGGTGCTGGGGCACGCCGATACCACGCTGGAAAAAGCGCTGGGATTCGTTGCGGTGATGCTGGGTGCGGGCAATGCGGCCGGGGGTTACGTGGTGACCGAGCGGATGCTGGACATGTTCAAGTCCAGCAAGAAGCCACCGGGCGGAGACGCGCCATGAACGTGTCCACCGCCGCATTGCTGGCGTGGCTGGTCAAGTCCAGCTATCTGGTCGCGGCGACCCTGTTCCTGCTCGGGTTGCAACGCATGGCGTCGCCGTTGACCGCGCGCAGCGGCATCCGTTGGGCCGGGCTGGGCATGCTGATCGCCACGGTGGCGACATTCTTCCTGCCCGAGCTGCATAACGTGCCGCTGATCCTGGCCGCGCTGGCGATCGGCACCGGGGTGGCGTGGTGGTCGGCCAGGAAGGTCGCCATCACCGACATGCCGCAGATGGTGGCCTTGTACAACGGCATGGGCGGCGGCTCGGCGGCGGCGATCGGGGCGGTGGAGTTGCTGCGCTTTGCCTTCTTCGCCAACCGCGACACCACCCACTGGAGCGCCCAGGCGATCGCCGAACTGGCGGCGCGGCAGCCGGACACCACCACGGTGGTGCTGGCGGTGGTCGGTTCGGCGATCGGCGCAGTGTCGTTGTCCGGGTCGATCGTGGCCTGGGCCAAGCTGGATGGCCGGCTCGACCGTCGGGTGACCTTTGCGGGCCAGCAAGCCTTCAATCTGCTGGTGGCACTGGCGGTGCTGGCGCTCGGTATCTGGGCGGCCAGCAGCCTTCAGCCGCTGGCGATCATCGCCTTCTTCGTGGTGGCGCTGGCGCTGGGCGTGTTGATGACGCTGCCGATCGGCGGCGCCGACATGCCGGTGGTGATCTCGCTGTACAACGCATTCACCGGCCTGGCGGTGGCTTTCGAAGGCTATGTACTGGGCAACGAGGCGCTGATCATCGCCGGCATGATGGTCGGCGCCGCCGGCATCCTGCTGACGCGCCTGATGGCCAAGGCGATGAACCGGCCGATCAGCGGGGTGCTGTTTTCCAACTTCGGCGGCGGCGGGCAGGCACAGCAGATCGCCGGGGCGCAGAAGCCGATCGAGGCCGGCGACGTGGCGGCGATGATGGCGTTCGCCGAGCGGGTGGTGATCGTGCCCGGCTACGGCATGGCGGTGGCACAGGCGCAGCACAAGATCTGGGAGCTGGCGCAGCGGCTGATCGCGCGCGGGGTCAAGGTGAAGTTCGCGATCCACCCGGTTGCCGGGCGCATGCCCGGGCACATGAACGTGCTGCTGGCCGAGGCCGGCGTGCCCTACGACCTGATCGCCGACATGGACGACATCAATCCCGAGTTCGCCAGCACCGACGTGTCGCTGGTGATCGGCGCCAACGACGTGGTCAACCCGGTGGCCAGGACCGACCCGGCCAGCCCGATCTACGGCATGCCGATCCTGGACGTGGTCAATTCGAAGAACACGGTAGTGATCAAGCGCGGCAAGGGCACCGGCTTTGCCGGCATCGAGAATGCGCTGTTCTACGCCGACAACACCCGCATGCTGTACGGCGATGGCGCAGAAGCGGCCGGCGCGCTGGTCAGCGAGCTGAAGGCGCTGGACGGGGGCGGGCATTGAGGCGTCGTGCGAGCGAGTTAGCAGATTAACTTGTGAAGCCACTTGATCGAGGGCGGTGTGCTCGCTGCCAGTTCCACAGCTGAGCCGCAGATCGGCTGCTTCACGAGTGTTCTATCCGCACTATCCGGCCAGTCTTAGCAGCCAGCCCGAGACAAGCCAACGAGCTTTCGAGTCGCAGCGGTGCTTAGTGACAGTCAAAACGCGGTGAGTCGAGTGCGCGGTGCCCTCACCGCTCGCGGGACACGCCGTGCATCCGTCCGTGGAAGCTCGGTGGCGGCATCCATGCCGCCAAGGGTCCCGCAACCGGTGAGGACACCGCACCAGGCAGCCAAGTCGCGGAGTTCCCCGGATATCGCTGCGTCAGGAAAATAAAGCGCTAGCGCTAGGTAGGGAGCCGCGTGACTTGAGCTGTGCAGACGAAGCATCAGCTTCAACACAATGCCTACTGATAGCCGTTGCGAACACGTCCGACTCAGCGTGCCGCCCACCACGCCAGGACCAGTGCGGCGGCATAGCACAGCAGGTCGAAGCCGTTGTTGGCCAGTTGCAGCAGGGTCCAGGCCAGCCCGGTGCCCATCTTCTGCGCCGAGGTCCACGGGTCCAGGCCCAGTGCGCCACCCAGCTGCGCCGAGGCGATGCCCCAGTTGGCGCCGACGATGATCAGCGCGGTCGCCACGACCGCGATACCGATGCGCAACGGGCCGGCGCCCAGCGTGCCCAGGCGCAGCATCCAGACGATTTCCAGGGCCACCAGCACCGCCATCCAGCCGGCCTGGTTGCCCAGGGCAAGCGCGATGAGCATCCAGGCGATCAGGGCGGTGACGCATCCCAGCAGCAGGAGCGGGGGCCAGAGCCAGTGCGCGGTTCTGGCGGACGCGGTGGTGGGCGGCATTGGAGCTCCTGACAGTGCGCACATGATAAGGCGCGCCGTGTTTTGCGTGGTGATGGACGCGCCGATGGAATGCAGCGTCGTCGCTGGCTCCATCCGCAACGGCAGTGACATTGCCGTGGTCGGCTAGAATGGCGGACTTGCGCGCATCCGCCGCGGCCCCATATCCAGCCCATGTACTCCCGTAGCAGCGAACCCGTCCAGTTCGAACGCGATTGCGATGCCGTCATGGTGCCGCAGGGCGATTCGGTGACCCTGCCCGCAGGCAGTTATGGCTATATCACCCAGGCGCTGGGTGGCAGCTATACCGTCTTTGTCGAGGGCAACCTGTTCCGCATTGCCGGCAAGGATGGCGATGCGATCGGCAAGGAGGCACCGCCGGGGCTGGAACTGCCCGCCAATGCCAGCGACGAAGAGGTGGAGGCACTGGTGTGGCAGCAACTGCGCACCTGCTTCGACCCGGAGATCCCGTTCAACATCGTCGATCTGGGCCTGGTCTACGAGGCGGTGGTCAGCCATCGCGAGGAAGACGACCAGCGCCGGGTGGACGTCAAGATGACCCTCACCGCGCCCGGTTGCGGCATGGGCGAGATCCTGGTCGACGACGTGCGCAGCAAGGTGGAGATGATCCCGACCATTGCCGAAGCCGACGTCGAGCTGGTTTTCGACCCGCCGTGGGGCCGGCATATGATGTCCGAAGCGGCCCGTCTCGAGACCGGCATGCTCTGATCGTCAGGCGCCATGTCCAACAGGTGGCGCCGCGTCCTTCCGCCCGCCATACAGGAATCTTCCGGTGTCCGTGTCCTTCGCTTCCACCCGTTCCCCGTCGCCGCGCAGTGCCGACGAGCTGTCCGTGATCCTGGCCGCACCCGGCTTCGGGCTGCATTTCACCGACCATATGGTCGCCATTTCCTGGACCAACGAGCTCGGTTGGCACGACGCGCAGGTACGTGCGTACGGCCCGCTGCAGCTGGATCCGGCCGCCTCGGTGCTGCATTACGGCCAGGAAATCTTCGAGGGCATCAAGGCCTACCGGCATGCCGACGGCTCGATCTGGACCTTTCGCCCGCAAGCCAATGGCGAGCGGCTGCAGCGCTCGGCGCGCCGGCTGGCGTTGCCTGAACTGCCGGTGGACCTGTTCGTCGAATCGCTGCGCCAGCTGGTGGCAGTGGACGCGAGCTGGGTGCCGTCGGCGCCGGAAACCAGCCTGTATTTCCGCCCGTTCATGATCGCCGACGAGGCGTTCCTGGGCGTGCGTGCGGCGCACAAGGCCTCGTACTACGTCATCGCAAGTCCCGCCGGCCCGTATTTCGCCAAGGGCGTGGCGCCGGTGTCGATCTGGTTGTCCACCGAATACGCACGTGCGGCCAAGGGCGGCACCGGTGCGGCCAAGTGCGGCGGCAACTACGCCGCCTCGCTGCTGCCGCAGCAGAAGGCCTATGCGCAGGGCTGCTCGCAGGTGCTGTTCCTGGACCCGGTGGAAGGCAAGTACATCGAAGAACTGGGCGGCATGAACGTGTTCCTGGTCTACAAGGACGGCACGCTGGTGACGCCGGAACTGTCCGGCAGCATCCTGGAAGGCATCACCCGCGACAGCATCCTGCAACTGGCCCGCGACCGCGGCATGCGGGTAGTCGAGCGCAAGGTCGCCATCGACGAGTGGAAGCAGGGCGTGGCGTCGGGCGAGATCAGCGAGGTGTTCGCCTGCGGCACCGCTGCCGTGGTCACCCCGATCGGCGAGCTGAAGGGCGATGGCTTTGCGGTCGGCGATCTCTCCGCCCCGGCCGGCGAGGTGACCATGTCGCTGCGCCAGGAGCTGACCGACATCCAGTACGGGCGTGTCCCGGACCGCCACGGTTGGCTGGTGCGTCTGTCCTGAGCCGACCCGTCGCGTCAAAACAGGCCTCTGCGCAATCGCGCAGAGGCTTTTTTTTGGCCGCAGCGCAGCAGGTGTGTGCCAATTCATGTCCGATAGTGTCGTCAACTGACTGAACGGTGCCGTACGGTGTCACAAAAATGATATTTCATTGAGCAAAAGTGCGAACTTGTTATTGTCCAGCCTGGTTGTAGTGCGGTAGGTTCGCTGAACGGATCGATAACAGGGGGTCGATCCGGGACGCTGGTGCTGACCTATGGAAGGCGGCACCGGTTACCACCGCTCCGGCGGTGCTCTTTGATCTAGAAGGGAATTCGATGTCGAACGAGTCTTTCCGCAAGTGCCCCGGTGCACTGACCATCCTGAGCGCAGCTGCGCTGACGTCGTTGTTGTTGGCAACCCCGGCCTTTGCCGGCGAGGTGTACCTGGATGGCCTGGCGACCGCTCAAACCCACCAGAAGTTCATCGTGACCTACAAGGACGGCAGCACCGCGCTGGCCAGTCCAACCGCGTTGAACACCTCGCTGCGCACCGCCGCGCGCGCTGTTCCGGCCAAGGCCGGCAAGGCGCTGGGCCTGAACTCGGTGCGCCGCCTGGCGCTGGGACCGGAGCTGGTCAAGACCGACCGTGCACTCGACCGTGCCGACGCCGAAACCCTGATGCGCCAGCTGGCCTCCGACCCCAACGTACAGAGCGTGGAAGTCGACCAGATCCTGCATGCCACACTGACCCCGAACGATACCCGCCTGTCCGAGCAATGGGCCTTCGGCACCACCAACGCCGGCCTCAATATCCGCCCGGCCTGGGACAAGGCCACCGGCGCCAATGTGGTGGTGGCGGTGATCGACACCGGCATCACCACCCATGCCGATCTCAACGCCAACATCCTGCCGGGTTACGACTTCATCAGCGATGCCACCACGGCGCGCGATGGCAACGGGCGCGACAGCAATCCTGCCGACGAAGGCGACTGGTACGCCGCCAATGAATGCGGCACCGGCATTCCCGCCTCCGATTCCAGCTGGCACGGCACCCATGTGGCCGGCACGGTGGCCGCGGTGACCAACAACACCACCGGCGTGGCGGGAACTGCCTACAACGCCAAGGTCGTGCCGGTGCGCGTGCTCGGCAAGTGCGGCGGTTCGCTGTCGGATATTGCCGACGCTATCGTCTGGTCTTCCGGCGGCAGTGTCAGCGGCGTGCCGGCCAACGCCAATCCGGCCGAGGTGATCAACATGTCGCTCGGCGGCGGCGGTACCTGCTCGACCACCATGCAGAACGCGATCAGCGGTGCGGTCTCGCGCGGCACCACGGTGGTGGTGGCGGCCGGCAACGATTCTGCCAACGTGTCCGGTTCGCTGCCGGCCAACTGCGCCAACGTGATCGCAGTGGCAGCCACCACCTCGGCCGGCGCCAAGGCCAGCTATTCCAACTTCGGCACCGGAATCGATGTGTCGGCACCGGGTTCGGGGATCCTGTCCACCCTCAACAGTGGCACCACCACCCCGGGCAGTGCCAGCTACGCGTCCTACAACGGCACCTCGATGGCGGCGCCGCATGTGGCCGGCGTGGTCGCGCTGGTGCAGTCGGTCGCGCCGAGCGCACTCACGCCGGCAGCCGTGGAAACCCTGTTGAAGAACACCGCGCGTGCGCTGCCGGGCGCCTGCTCGGGCGGCTGCGGCGCCGGCATCGTCAATGCCGATGCGGCGGTGACAGCCGCCATCAGTGGCAGCAATGGCGGCGGCGGTGGCGGCACCGGCAACACCCTGACCAACGGCACGCCGGTCACCGGACTGGGCGCGGCCACGGGTGCGGAACTGAACTACACCATCGCAGTGCCGGCCGGTAGCGGCACGCTGACCGTGGCGATCAGCGGCGGCAGCGGCGATGCAGACCTGTATGTGCGTGCCGGCAGTGCGCCGACCGACACCACCTACACCTGCCGTCCGTACCGCAGCGGCAATGCCGAGACCTGCAGCATCAGCGCGCCGTCGGGCACCTACTATGTGCGGGTCAAGGCATACAGCACGTTCTCCGGCGTGACCTTGCGCGCCAGCTACTGAGGCACATCGGCACTGCCTGGCCATGGCCGGGCGGTGCCGATCCGCTGCAGCAGATCCGCTTCACCCCATCAGCGACGTATCGCTCACGTCTGCCGCATTGGCGGGCGCCGGCGATGTGTTGCCGCTCGACCGGAACGGACATCGGTCAGTCGTCTCGCCGGGCGCCCGCGCCCGCGCACTGCCCGACCCGATCCGCAGCACGTGGAGCCGGTTCGGCCATCTCGCCGCAATTGCGGTACCTCTCAAATAAGGAACGATCGATGTCCAATGTGTCGCAACGACGTGCGCCCACGCGCGCGCTGGTGGTCCTGGGTGTGTCCGCGCTGACCTCGCTGCTGGCGGTGCCGGCGTTTGCCGGTCAGGTCAATCTTTCCGGGTTGGATTCGCAGCCCACCCTGGACCGCTTCATCGTCAAGTACCGGGACGGTTCCAGCGCCGCAGTGAGCCCGACCTCGATGCGCGCGTCGCTCAATTCGATCGCTACCGCCGTGCCGGCACGCGCCGGCCGTGCGCTGGGCCTGAATCACGTGCGTCGCACCGCGCTGGGTTCGGAAGTGCTCAAGACCGACCGTGGCCTGGACCGTGCCGAGGCCGAGACGCTGATGCGCCGGCTCGCCGCCGACCCGAGCGTGGAGTACGTGGAAGTCGATCAGATCATGTACCCGACGCTGACCCCCAACGACCCCCGTCTGTCCGAGCAGTGGGGCTTCGGCACCACCGCCTCGAGCATCAACGTGCGTCCGGCCTGGGACACCGCCACCGGTACTGGCGTAGTGGTGGCGGTGATCGACACCGGCATTACCAGCCACCCGGATCTCAACGCCAATGTGCTGCCGGGTTACGACTTCATCAGCGACGCGGCGCGGGCGCGTGACAACAATGGTCGCGACAACAATCCGGCCGACCAGGGCGACTGGCGCGCTGCCGACCAATGCGGCTCCGGTGTGCCAGCGGCCAACTCCAGCTGGCACGGCACCCATGTGGCCGGCACCATCGCTGCGGTCACCAACAACAGCATCGGCGTGGCCGGCACCGCGTTCAACGCGCGCATCGTACCGGTGCGTGCGCTGGGTCTGTGCGGCGGCACCACCTCCGACATTGCCGACGCGATCGTCTGGGCATCGGGCGGCACCGTCTCCGGCGTGCCGGCCAACGCCAATCCGGCCGAAGTGATCAACATGTCGCTGGGCGGCAGCGGCACCTGCTCGAGCACTTACCAGAACGCCATCAACGGCGCGGTGTCGCGCGGCACCACGGTGGTGGTGGCGGCCGGCAACAGCAATGCCAACGTGGCCAACTTCACCCCGGCCAGCTGCGCCAACGTGATCTCGGTGGCGTCGATCACCTCGGCCGGTGCGCGTTCGAGCTTCTCCAATTTCGGCAGCACCATCGACATCTCCGGGCCGGGCTCTGCGATCCTGTCCACGCTCAACAGCGGTACCACCACCCCGGGCAGCGCCAGCTACGCCTCCTATAACGGTACGTCGATGGCAGCCCCGCACGTGGCCGGCGTGGTGGCGCTGGTGCAGTCGGCCGCCAGCCGTCCGCTGACCCCGGCGGCGGTGGAAACACTGTTGAAGAACACCGCGCGTCCGCTACCCGGCGCCTGCTCGGGCGGCTGCGGCGCCGGCATCGTCAACGCGGCCGGTGCGGTCAGTCAGACCCCGTAAGGACCGCACGGTGCCAGTGGCCGAGCCGTTGGCACCGCGTCGGCGTGCGTGATGCAGTGCGGCTGCAGCGCACGCTCGACACCCCCGTTGCCCCGCCCACGCGGGGCAACGGCGTTCTGGAGGCAGGCGGCCGCCGGCAACAGCGATGTCGACGTCGCCCAGAGCGTGCCGGCCAATTGCCCGAACGTGATCGCGGTGGCGGCGACCACCTCGGTCGGGGCCAGGGCCGGCTTTTCCAACTTCGGCCCGGGCGTGGATATCGCCGCGCCCGGGCAGGCCATTCTGTCCACGCTCAACAGCGGCAGCACGGCGGCGGGTAGCCCCGGTTATGCGGTCTACAGCGGCACCTCGATGGCGGCGCCGCACGTGGCCGGCGTGGTGGCGCTGATGCAGTCGGTGGCGCTCGATCCGCTCAGTGCGGCCGGCGTCGACGCGATGCTCAAGAGCACTGCGCGTGCATTGCCGGTAGCCTGTCCGCAGGGCTGCGGGGCAGGGCTGGTCAACGCCGATGGTGCAGTGGCTGCAGTGATTGCCTCGACCACCCTGACCAGCAATGCGGCGCGCAACGGCCTGGCCACAGCGACCGGTGGCTCGCTGTATTACCAGGTCACTGTGCCCTCGGGCACGCGCAGCCTGCGGGTGATCGCAGCCGCAAGCACTAGGTACTTTGCGGATTTCCGAGTGCCGGCTGGCGCCAGCGCACACGCACGCGGCGCGATGTACCGCCGCGTCTAGTCGCAGACACCGCAGGGCCGCGCCTGCAATGCGGCAACGATGCCATCGCCCGGCAACTCCAGCAGCAGGCCGCGTTGCCCGGCGTTGATCCACAGCGACGGGACATCCAGTGCGCTGGCTTCGATCAGGACCGGCGCCTGGCGTTGTTGCCCGAGCGGGCTGATGCCGCCGACCTTGTAGCCGGTGCGGCGCTCGGCATCGGCCACCTCCATCATGCGCGCCGACTTGCCGTTGCAGGCACTGGCCAGCTTCTTCAGCGACACCCGGCGATCGCACGGGATCACCACGCACACCGCCTGGTCGTCGACCCAGGCCATCAGTGTTTTCAGCACCGTGTGCGGCGCCAGTCCCAAGGCGTTTGCCGCCTGCACGCCCTTCGCGTCCGCATCGGCCTGATAAGCGTAGGGGTGCAATACATAGGCCACGCCGGCGGCGTCCAATGCCCTGGTCGCGCGGGTGGCCTTGCTCATGGCATCAGAGCGATTCGAAGCGGTTGGCGGCGACGTTCTTGCGCACCTTGTCCGGATTCCAGATGCGCCCGTTCATGGCGATGTACACGCCAGCCGGCAGCGACTGCACCGCGCCGACCGCGCAGCCGATGTTGAACTCGGCATCGGAGCCGCGAAAGCGCGCCGGATTGAGCGCGCCGGTCATCACGATGGTCTTGTCGGCGATCGACTGCAGCACCTTGCCGGTTTCCACCATCGAGTCGGTGCCGTGGGTGATCAGCACGTGGCGCGTCGGCTGGGCGGCGATGGTGGCGCGCACCAGTTCGCGGTCGGCAGCGGTGATATGCAGCGAATCCTTGCGGATGATCGGAATCACCGAGAAGCGGAAGGTCACACCCAGCTCCTTGAGGATCTGGCCGATCTGCGGGTCGCCGATCTGGTAGTCCGATTTGTCGTCGAAGTAGATCTTGTCGATCGTGCCACCGGTGGTGACGATCAGGAGGTCTTCCATTGCTGCGGGTCCTTCAAACGGGCGCGGTGCAGGCCGCGCGAGGGCCGTCATGATACGACCCCGGCGCGGGTGCTGCCCAAGCGGGTCAACGTGGAGGGCGCGGGCGGCCCAAGCGTGCCGCCATGCCGGGGCCACCCACCAATGCCACAACCGCAAGCGCCAGCAGTACTTCCAGCCAGGCCAGCCCACGCGCCTGCGGCTGACTCCAGGCGGCCATCACGCCGTGACTGAACCAGCCCAGCGCGAACACGCCGGCCCAGAAACGCGCACGTGCGCTGCGCAACACCAGCGCGGCCAGCAGCGCCGGCGGCAGCGCGAACACCAGCAGCGCCGCGGTGCGGTGGCGGTCGTCGTGAAACCAGCTCACGAACAGCACCGTCAGCGCGATCAGCGCGGCAGTCAGCAGCCAATGCGTGGCGCGCAAGCTCATGGGCTGGCCAGGCGCCGGGCGATATCGGCCACCCGGCGGCCCAGCGCACGCGCCAGCAGCGCTTCGTCCTCGCTCGGTTGCGGGTCGCCGCCGGCGCCGGAGACATGGCTGGCGCCGTAGGGCGTGCCGCCGCTGGTGGTATGGCTGAGCGCCGGCTCGGTGAACGGGATGCCGACGATCAGGCAGCCGTGGTGCAGCAGCGGCAGGTGCATCGACAGCAAGGTGGATTCCTGGCCGCCGTGCATCGAGGCGGTGGAAGTGAACACGCCTGCCGGCTTGCCGGCCAGGGTGCCGCTGGCCCACTCGGCGCCCAGGCCGTCGAGGAAATGCTTCATCGGCGCGGCCATGTTGCCGAAGCGGGTCGGGCTGCCCAGCAGCAAACCGCTGCATTCGGCCAGATCGGCCTTGTCCACATACGGCGCGCCCTCGTCAGGTACCGGCGGGGCGCTGGTCTGGGTGACCGCCGCCACCGGCGGTACCGTGCGCAGCCGCGCGCCCATGCCGGGCACTTCGCCGATGCCGCGCGCGATCTGCCGCGCCAGCCGCGCCACCGAACCGCCACGGCTGTAATACAGCACCAGAATCTCCGCCATCGCGCATCCACCGCCTGTGTGAGTTCGACGCAGTATCGGCCAAGCCACCGCCCGCCTGCACGCCGCAGTTGCGGCAAGGCCGCGACGACGGCGCATCGGGTACCCTTGCGCGATGTCGCGTGTGAACAAAATCCACCAATGGAAAGAACGGCTGCGCGACCGCGCGCGCACGGTCAGCTTCGGGCGCTTCCTGTGGCGCCGCTTTCTCGATGACCGCCTGTTACAGGCGGCCGCCTCGCTCGCCTACACCACGGTATTCGCGCTGGTGCCGCTGGCGATCGTGGTGTTCGGGGTGCTGTCGGCATTCCCGGCCTTCAACGAATGGAAGGACGCGCTGACCGACTTCATCTTCAACAACTTCGTGCCCGGCGCGGCGCGCTCGGTGCAGAACTACCTCAATCGTTCGCTGGAGGATCTGGGCAAGTTCACCGTGGCCGGTATGGTCGCGCTGGTGGCCTCGCTGTTGATCACCCTGCACAGCATCGAGCAGACCTTCAACAGCATCTGGCGGGTGGCCGCCGCACGCCCGAAGGTGACGCGCTTTTTGATCTATTGGACGGTGCTCACCCTGGGCACGATGCTGGCCGCTGCCTCGATGGCGATGGCCGCCTACGTGTTCGCGTTGCCGCTGTTCCGCACCACCGAAGGCCAGTGGCTGGCCGAATTCGCCTGGCGGCTGGCGCCGATGGCGGTGGAATTCGTCTGCATCGTGCTGATCTACCGCGTGGTGCCGCAGCATGCGGTGCGCCTGCGGCATGCGCTGCCGGGCGCATTGCTGGCGGTGATCCTGATGGAAATCGTCAAGTGGGGCTTCGGTTTCTATCTGGGCAATTTCCAGACCTATCAGCGCATTTACGGTGCGCTGTCGGCGCTGCCGATCCTGCTGCTGTGGATCTACCTGAGCTGGGTCTCGGTGCTGCTGGGCGCCTCGCTGGCGTCCTCGATGGCGGCATTCCGCTACCAGCCCGAAGCGATGCGGCTGCCGCCAGGCTTTGAGATCTATGGCTTGCTGCGCCTGCTCGGCCGTTTCCGCCAGGCGCGCATCCACGGCAACGGCCTGGACGAAGACCGCATCCTGGCACTGGAGCCGATGCTCACCGACACGTTGATGCAGGAGTTGCTGTGCGAACTCAAGCGCATCCGCCTGCTGCGGCGCGACGAGCGCGGTCAATGGCTGCTGGCACGCGATCTGGATGTGGTGCCGCTGGCCGAACTCTACGAAAGCTGCCAGCTGCGCGTGCCGATCGAAGACCGCCCCCTGCCGTGCCGCGACGATGCCTATGGCCAGGCCGCGTCCGCTGCGCTGGAACAACTGCGCCAACCCTTGCGCAGTGTGCTGGCGCAACCGGTCGGCGACCTTTACACCCACCTTCCCGGAGACCTTCCATGACCGTGCGCCTTGTGCGCGGCGCCTGTGCGCTGCTGTTGCCGCTGGTGTTGCTGACCGCCTGCAAACCCACCGGCGAGGGCACGCCCGCCGCCGGCGGTGCAGCGCCGGCGACCACCGCACAGACACCGCAAACGCCGGCCGCCCCCGCCGACCCGGCCAGCCCAACCGACACCTCGGTGGTGCAGCAGACCGCCGAGATGCCCAAGCTGTCGCTGCCGACCGTGACCGGCGAGGCCTATGACCTGGCCGCGCATCGCGGCAAGTGGGTGGTGGTCAATTTCTGGGCCACATGGTGCGCGCCATGCCTGAAGGAAATGCCCGAGCTGTCGGCGCTGCACACCATGCGCGACACCATCGAAGTGGTGGGCCTGTCCTATGAAGACATCAGCAGCGCCGACATGCAGGCGTTCCTGAAGGACCACCCGGTGTCGTACCCGATCGCCATCCTCGACCCCTACCAGCCGCCGCAGGACTTCGCCACGCCGCGCGGGTTGCCGATGACGTATCTGATCGGGCCGGACGGCAAGGTGGCCAAGCAGTTCCTCGGCCCGGTGACCGCACGCGACATCGAAACGGCTGTGGGCATCACCGGCAAGACCGGCTGATGCAGGCGGCGCGCTTTATCGTCACCGGCGTGGTGCAGGGAGTGTGGTTCCGCGCCTCCACCCGCGAGCGCGCGGTTGCGCTGGGCCTGCGTGGGCATGCGCGCAACCAGCCCGACGGCAGCGTGGAAGTGGTCGCTGCCGGGCCCGACGCCGCGCTGGGCGCGCTGGAGACCTGGTTATGGCAAGGCCCGCCGGCGGCCAGGGTCGCGGCGGTGACACGCACGCCGTGCGCGCCGCCGCCGACTGAAGAATTTGTAACTGGCTGAGTCGCTGCCACCGGAGCAGGGCAACAGACTTGCGATGCGTCGCCGATAACCTTGTCAGCGCGATCAGGCGTGCAGGGGGAATGTATGGCTGCTCCATCTCAAGATCACACCGACGGGCACGAACTGCCTGCCCACCACCGCAACCGTCACCTGGCCCGGCTCGTGCCATGGTTGTATCTGGGCATCGTGGCGGGCAGCGGCTGGTTGCTGTTTTTGCAGCCGCAGACCCGTGTGCTGCAGCCTGGACAGGCGTCCACCAGCTGGCTGCTGGCCTGGATTTTCGGCGGCATCGTGATCGGTGCGGTGCTGTGGAGCCTGAAGCTCGCACATCACGGCCTGGGGTCGTCCGCAGCCAGATATCCGTTGTCGGCGCGTCTGCCCGATTGCTGGGCCGACGCCTACGCTGCGCTGTTGCGTCCGGCCACCGCTGTGCCGCTATCGGCCAGGCCCGATCCTGCCGGCACCCAGCGCGGTGCCGCCTGGCATCGCTTCGGCGGCGGCATGCTCAGCGTGGAGAATTTCGATCCCGACGACGCCACCCGCGCGCCCTGGGATCACCTGGACGCCCAGGCCTGCATCGCGCGCCTGGACGATGTCCGTCCGGCCTGGCAGAACGCCACCGCCAACCGCGCGCTGCAACAGGAGCGTCGCTACTGGCTGGATGTGGTGCTGTCGCTGCTCGACCACGGCGTGATGCGCCCGCTGCAGGACGGCTACCTGCCCGACACCGCCACGCTGCGTACCGAGCGTTTCCTGCTCGGCGCCGATGCCGGCCCGATCGTCCTGGCCGAGGTGCCGGCGCTGTTCGCACGCCGCCTGGCGCTGGCGATCGAGGCCATGCCGGCCCCGCAGCGCGAGGCCGCCGACGTCCAGTGGCGCCTGCTGCAGCAATTGCAGGGCCTGGTGGCCGAAAGCCGCATGCTGGACGAGCGCTCGCAGGTCATCCAGGTGCTGGCGTGGAATCCGGATGTGGACCTGGATCAGGTCGAGGTGGCCTACATCCTGGCCGCCGAGTACCGCCAGGGTCTGCGCGACTGGCTGCGCCGCGCCGCGCTGGTGCATCTGCCCGACAGCACGCTACGCCTGGACGAAGTGCTGCTGTCGTCCTGCAGCCCGCTCCGCCCGCAGGCCGACGATGTGGATTACATCGAAGCGATGCGCCCGCTGCACCGCGGTTTCATCCAGTTGTTCAGTCAGCGCCTGAGTCAGCTGGTGCTGCAGGCCGAGCAGGCCGAGCGTCAGGCCGGCCTGTATCCCTTGCTACGCGCCACCGCCGCCAGCGACGAGATCTCTCAGGACTGGCCGGCGTAACCGTCGATCGGTTCCAGCACGCCATAACGTTCCTTGTGCGGTTTGCCGTGCAACGGCGGCAACTGCAGCGTGTCATCGGGCACCGCGGTGTCGGGGAGCCGATCCAGCAGATTGCGGATCAGGCTCAACCGGCCGCGCTTCTGGTCGTGGAAATCCACCAGCGTCCATGGCGCGTCCGGCGTATGCGTCACCGCGAGCATGCGCTCGCGCGCGGCGGTGTAGTCCTCGTACTTGCTGCGTGACTGCAGATCCACCGGCGACAGCTTCCAGCCCTTGAGCGGATCTTCCTGGCGTTCGGCAAAGCGCCGTTCCTGCTCGGCCTGATCCACGCACAACCAGTACTTGAACAGCAGGATGCCGTCGTCGACCAGCAGTTGCTCGAAGCGCGGCGCCTGTTCCAGAAACGCGTCGTACTGTGCGTCGGTGCAATAGCCCATCACCCGTTCCACGCCGGCGCGGTTGTACCAGCTGCGATCCATCAGCACCAGCTCGCCGGCCGCCGGCAGATGCGCCACATAGCGCTGGAAATACCATTGCGTGCTTTCGCGGTCGTTGGGTGTCGGCAACGCCACCACCCGGCACTGGCGCGGGTTGAGATGGCTGGCGATGGCCTGGATCACACCGCCCTTGCCGGCGGTGTCGCGGCCTTCCACCAGCACCAGCGCGCGCTGGTTGGTATGGCGCAGCCAGCGCGCCATGGTGACCAGTTCCAGCTGCAGCGGTGCCAGCAGCTTCTTGTAGGCCTTGCGTTTCAGGTGCGACATGCGCGTTCCGACACGTGTGGAGAGCGCGCAGGCTATTCGCCCAGACGTGGACGCAATGTCGCCAGATTGCACGGTGTGGTACGCGCATCCAGTTGCGCACGCACGATCTTTTCCCAGGCGGTGCGGCAGGCCGAGGTGGAGCCGGGCAGGCAGAACACGAAGCTGTGATTGGCCAGCCCCGCAAATGCGCGCGACTGCAGCGACGAGGTGCCGATTTCGTCGACACTGACCGCGCGGAACAACTCGCCGAAACCGGGCATGGTCTTGTCCAGCAACGGCGTGATCGCCTCCGGCGTGCTGTCACGGCCGGTGAAGCCGGTGCCGCCAGTGATCAGGATGCCGTCGACCTGCGCATCGGCGATCCACGCAGAGACGATCGCGCGCATGCGGTAGCGATCGTCCGGACACAAGGCGCGCTCGTGCAGCACGTGACCGTCGTGGGTGAGGGCATCGGCCAGATAGTCGCCGGAGCGATCGTCGGCCAGTGTGCGGCTGTCGGACACCGTCAGCACGCACAGGTGCAAGGGAATGAAGTCGGGAGTGGAAGGCATGCCCCAAGCCTAGCGAGCCGGGACGACCGGGTACAGCACCACGGCGTGAAGCCGCACAACGGACGAGTCGCTCTCGAGCTCCTCACCCCTGGGAAAGAGGTTGGGGTGAGGGTACAGCGGAAGACGGACAGCCATTTACCTTGAAAAAGGCAAGCAGCCCGCTAGTTACCTGACCAACCATGTTGGCGCGCGAGTGCGTGCATCAGTTCCGCGAACCCGTCGGCAAACCCATCCATGTCGAACACGCCCGACTCGCGCCGACGCTCCGCCGCCCGCTCCCGCAGCGCACGCAACACCGCTGGATCACCCGCCAACGCCACCGCCTTGGCCACGAACGCAGCGTCGTCGGCCACATTCATCTCATCCAGCCCCAGATGATGGTTCAGGCTGCCGGCCACGCGCGCGGCAAATGTCTCGCCGGGCGTCGTCAGCACCGGGCAACCCGCCCATAACGCATCCGATGCGGTGGTATGCGCGTTGTACGGATGCGTATCCAGGAACAGGTCCGCATGCCGGTAGTGCGCCAGATACTGCGCGTGCGGCAGCTTCGGCATGAAGACCAGGCGCTGTGCATCCACGCCTTGTGCCTGCGCCACCGCACGCAGACGCGCGTCGGCCTCGCCCGGCCCGGACAACAGCCACAGCACGCTGCCCGGCACCGCACGCAACACCGCCAACATGCGCGCCATGCTGCGTGGATTGAGCTTGTAGCTGTTGTTGAAGCAACACAGCACCACGCCGTGTTCGGGCAAGCCGCACTGCGTCCGCGACGGCGGTTCGGCGACCACGCGCGAGGTGTCCGACGGCTGAAACGCACCGTTCAAGCGCAGCACGCGCTCGCGGTAGAACGGCTCCAGCGACGGCGGCAGCGCAAACGCATCGCCCAGCACATAGTCCATCCACGGCGCGCCCGACGTTCCCGGATAGGCCAGCCAGTTGAGCTGCAGCGGCGCCGGTCGCAGTGCGAACACTTCCGGGCGCCCGCCGCCGCCCCAGCCGCGCAGGTCGAACAGCAGATCGATGCCCTGGTCGCGGATGTGCTGCGCGCTGGCCAGGTGCCCGAACTCGGTGACATCGTGCAGCGTGGTGGCTTGCGTCAGGCGCGCGCGAATTTCGCTGCGGTCGTCGTGGCTGGTGGCGAACAGATGCAGTTGCAGCGCAGGCTGCCGGCGCTTTAGCGCTTCGAACAACGCGACTGTCAGCACGCCGGTGGGATGCGCACCAAACCCGTTGGAAACGAAGCCGAGCCGTAACGCGCCCTGGCTGCGCACGGCAGTTGGCGGTAGCGGGCGCAACATCGCGGCCACTGCCTGCGCGCGCGTCCGTGCACACGCCAGCTGTTCGGCAGCGCTGGCGTCCTCGCTGAGAAAGGCGAACGGTTCCACCGCAGCAGCGCCCTGCGCCACGGCGCTGCGCACCTGCGCAGCGAGCGCATCCAGCTCGCGCCAATCGCACAGGCGGCGTCGCCAGTTGAGCAGTTGCGCAGTGATGTACGGCTCGTCGGGCAGCAACTGGTGCGCACGCGTATACGCGGCCGCGGCAGCTTCGGCCTGGCCTGCATCTTCCAATGCATGCCCAAGCCACAACGCGATGCCCGGATGCTGCGGCACCAGGTCCGATGCCTGCTGCAGCAACGCTGCCGCGTCGGCATGCCGTTGCTGCGTCCAGCGCACCCGGCCAAGCCGCGCCAGCGCTTCCGGGTGGCCCGGCTGCAGTGCGAGCGCGCGTTGCACCGCGGCCTCGCCTGCAGCGATGGCGCCCATGCCGAGTTCGGCGTCGGCCAGCATCAACCAGGCGATGAAATCGCCCGGCTGGCGTCGCACCGCCTCGCGCAGCTGCAGCAGCTCGCGCGGGACCTGCGCACTCACGGGCTGTCGCTCAACCGTGCCAGTTCGTCGGCCTGATGCTCGTGCAGCAGTCGTGCGATCAGTGCATCCAGATCGCCTTCGATGATGTTGGGCAGGTCGTACAACGTCAGGCCTTCCACGCGATGATCGGTGATGCGGCCCTGCGGAAAACTATAGGTGCGGATGCGCTGGCTGCGGTCGCCGCTGCCGACCTGCAACTTGCGCGTCTGCGCTTCGGCGGCGGCCGCCTTGCTGCGTTCGGCTTCCACCAATTGCGCCTTCAGCCGCTTCATCGCCTTGTCGCGGTTGGCGTGCTGGCTGCGCTCGGTCTGGCATTCCACCACCACGCCACTGGGCACATGGGTGATGCGGATCGCTGATTCGGTCTTGTTGACGTGCTGGCCGCCGGCACCGGACGAGCGGAACGTGTCCACCTTCAGGTCGGCCGGGTTGATCACGATCTCTTCCACATCGTCGGCTTCGGGAATGATCGCCACCGTCGCCGCCGAGGTGTGGACGCGGCCCTGTGATTCGGTCGCCGGCACGCGCTGTACCCGATGGGTGCCGGATTCGAACTTCAACCGCGAATACGCGCCGCGTCCGACCACCCGCGCCACCACCTCCTTGTAGCCACCGTGCTCGCCGGGACTGTCGGATTCGATTTCCACCTTCCAGCCCTGGCGCTCGGCATAGCGCGCGTACATGCGGAACAGGTCGCCGGCAAAGATCGCCGCCTCGTCGCCGCCGGTGCCGGCGCGCACCTCCAGGAACAGGTTGCCGTCGTCGCGCGGGTCGCGCGGCACCAGCAGCAACGCCAGTTGCGCATCCAGTTCTTCCAGGCGCGCCTGTGCGGCGGCGATCTCCTCTTCGGCCAGCTCGCGCATTTCCGGATCGTTGCGCATCGCTTCGGCTGCGCTCAGGTCGGCCTTGGCGCGCGCTTCGTCTTCCAGGGCCACGGCCACCGGCTCCAGCTGCGACAGTTCGCGCGACAGCGTGCGGAACCTGTCGTTGTTGCTGACCACCTCGGGGTCGGAGAGCAGGTGCTGCAGTTCTTCGCGGCGCTCGGCCAGCGCTTCGAGCTTACGGCGCAGGGTCGGCGTCATCGGTCCTCACGATCGGGGTGGCTACAGGGGGATGTTGGTAACCCGGCTTTTCCGGGAACAGCCGGTCGGCCGCGCTGGTCAATTCCAGGTCGTTGTTGAGCGCGGCCTCGCGCAGCGCGGCGGTGGGCGGATGCAGCAGGCGATTGGTCAGCGCGTGCGCCAGCTGTTCCAGCACTTCGTCGGCCGGCCTGCCGTGGTGCAACTGCTGGCGTGCCTTGGCCAGCAGTTCGTCGCGGGTGCTGTCGCCGAACGCGCGCAAGCGCTTGAGCGGCGCCTGGCGCGCATTGGCCTGCAAGGCCTCGACATAGCGTGCCACCTGCAGGTCGATGATGGCTTCGGCCTGGTCGGCAGCTTCACGGCGGCCGCGGCGGTTGTCTTCCACCGCGCGTTCCAGATCGTCCACGGTGTACAGGTAGGCGTCGCCGAGCTCGGCCACCGAGGCTTCGATATCGCGCGGCACCGCCAGGTCGAACAGCAGCATGGGCTTGCGTTTGCGTGCGCGCAGCGCCAGCTCCACCTGCGCGCGCGTCACGATCGGCTCGCGCGCGGCGGTGGCCGAGAACACCACGTCGGCCTCGGCCAGGTGACGGTCCAGATCGGTCAGGGGCAGGGCGTAACCGCCGTGCTGGCTGGCCAGCGTCTGCGCATGCGCAAGCGTGCGATTGGCGATCAACAAGCGGCGCACGCGGCCTTCGCTCAGGTGCTTGGCGGCCAGCTCGATGGTTTCGCCCGCGCCGATCAGCAGCACGGTGGATTCGTTGAGCCGCGCGAAGGATTCCTGCGCCAGCCGCACCGCGGTGGAGGCCACCGACACCGGATTGGCACCAACGCGGGTATCGGTACGCGCGCGCTTGGCCACCGAGAAGGTCTGCTGGAACAGGCGGTCCAGCCCACTGCCCAATGCGCCGTGGGCACGCGCCACTGCCCAGGCGTCCTTCACCTGGCCCAGGATCTGCGGCTCGCCCAGCACCATCGAGTCCAGCCCGGTGGCGACGCGGAACAGGTGGCGCACCGCCGCTTCTTCCTGATGCTGGTACAGATAGCTGCTCAAGCCTGGCGCGTGGGTCTCCAGCCAGGTCACCAGGCTGTGCGGGTCGTCGGACATCGCATACAGCTCGGTGCGGTTGCAGGTGGACAGCAGCGCGGCTTCGCGCACCTGCGGCAGCGCGCACAGGGACTCGAGCGCGCGCGGCAGCGCGTCACCTGCGAACGCCGCGCGTTCGCGCAGGTCCACAGGTGCGGTCTGGTGATTCAGTCCGAGCACCCACAACGTCATTGTTCAGTTGCTTGCGATAAGCTGGCGGCCATTCAGGGCCCCATTTTACGGCCCGGTTGCCCCCGATGCCTGTACCGATTCGCATCCTGTGTGTTCTTTTGCTGGTCGCAGTCTCCGCCAGTGCCACCGCAGCACCCAAGAAGGCACCGCCCGCGCCGCCGTCCGCTCGCGCCGGCACCACCTCGCTGGAGCCGGTGCTCGCCGGCGAATTCGCCTTGCAGGCCGGGCAGTTGGACGATGCCGCCCGCGCCTACCTGGACGCCGCCAAGGCCGAGGCCGGCGACGCCGGGCTGGCCGAACGCGCCGCCCGCATCGCCATGCTGGCCAATGACGACCCGCGCGCGATCGAGGCCCTGGCGCTGTGGCGCGCCCGCGCACCCTCGTCGATGTCCATGCGCAGTACCGAAGCCTCGCTGGCCTTGCGCCGCAACGACTTGCGTACCGCCCGCCGTGATCTGCTCGGCCTGCTCAAGGAACCCGACCCGCGCGGCTGGCGCTTTGCCCTGATCGCCCTGGCCAATGGCGGGCGCGAGCCGGAAGCCTCGGCCGACGTACTCGAAGATCTGGTCAAAGCCGGCGCCATTCCCAATCAGATCGAAGCCTGGCAGGAATTCGGCCGGCTCGCCCTGCGCATGGAGCGCCCGGCGCTGGCCAAGCGCATCGTCGACGAGGTGGTGCGCCGCTTCCCCGAAGAGCCGCGCGTGGCCTTGTTGCACGCCACCCAGCTGCAACAGGAAGGCAAGAACGACGAAGCGCTGGCACTGCTGAAGAACGTCGAGCCACAGGCGGTCAAGGATTCCGAACTGCGAGGCGCGCTGGCCTTTGCCTACGACGCCATGGGGCAGACCGAGGCCGCCGCACGGGTGTTGTCGACCGGACCGCAGGACACCCAGACCTACGGGCTGCGTGCCTCCATGCTGGCCAAGGAAAAGGATCGCACCGCGCTGGAGGCGCTGTACGGCGAGCTCAGGAGCAATGCCGCCAAGCCCGACCCGGACCGCCGCCTGCTGCTCGGCAAGATCGCCGAATTCCTCAAGCGCTACGACGAGGCGGTGGAGTGGTATCGCGGCGTGCCCGGGGGGCCGCAGCTGAGCGAAGCGCGCCTGCGCGCCGCCAGCGCCCTGTACGAGCTGGGCCGCAAGCCCGAGGCGCTCGCCGAAGCGCGCGCATTGCAGAGCGATGCCAGCGCCGACGACGACGCGCGTCGCGACGCCTACGTGCTCGAAGCCGAGTTGCACCAGCGCGCCGACGACGCAGCGGGCGAACTGGATGCCTTCGAGCGCGGCCTGGCCGCCTATCCGGACGACGGCGCGCTGTTGTACGCCCGTGGTCTGGCCTGGGAGCGCCGCGACGATGTCGCGCGTGCCGAGGCCGATCTGCGCAAGATCCTGGTGGCCGAACCGGAAAACGTGGCGGCGCTGAATGCACTGGGCTATACCCTGGCCGACCGCACCACCCGCTACAAGGAAGCGCTGGCGCTGATCGACCGCGCCCGCACCGCCGACCCGGACAACCCGGCCATCGTCGACAGTTACGGCTGGGTGCTGTATCGCATGGGCCGCACCAAGGAAGCCCTGGTACAGCTGCGCCGCGCCTGGGCGCTGGTCAAGGATCCGGAAATCGCAGCGCATGTGGGCGAAGTGCTATGGGTCAGCGGCAAGCAGGATGAAGCGCGGCGCTACTTCGATGAGGCGCGGCGTCTGGATCCGGACAACCGTGCGCTGCAACGCGCGGTGGAAAAATTCGGGCTATGAGCAGGGCGATCCGAACACTGGCCCTGAGCGGGCTGGTGCTGGTCGGGCTGTCGGCCTGCGTCAGCGTGCCGCGCGGGCAGGGCAGTGGCGCCGCGGTGGTCGAGCAGGTCTCCGAGGGTGCGCGTCAGGCCGAAGCCGCACGTCAGGCCTGGCTGCAGGCGCATCCGACCTGGTCGTTCCAGGGTCGGGTGGCGATCAGCAAGGGCAGCAACGGCGGTAGCGGCCGCATCGACTGGCAGCAGGACGGTGCGCGGTACCGCGTGCAGCTCAGCGCGCCGGTGACCCGGCAGAGCTGGGTGCTCACCGGCGACACCGCCAGCGGCGCCGGACGCCTGGAAGGGCTGGAAGGCGGTCCGCGCAGCGGTCCGGATGCCGAGCAGGTGCTGCTGGAAGCGACCGGCTGGACCATTCCGGTCAACCAGATGCCGGACTGGGTCCGCGCGTTGCGCATCGCCGACGCGGGCGCCGAGCGCGTGGCTCTGGATGCGGCCGGGCGGCCGCGTACCGTGCAGCAGGATGGCTGGACGATCGACTTTCTCGCCTGGGCGCCGGCCGACGCCGGCCAACCCGAGCTGCCGCAGCGCATCGAAGCCCGCAACGGCGAGGCCAAGGTGCGCCTTTTGGTCGATCAATGGACGGTATCGCCCTGATGTCCGCGGTGGAGACGGGCTGGTCGGCGTGGCCTGCGCCGGCCAAGCTCAACCTGTTCCTGCAGATCGTCGGGCGCCGCGCCGATGGCTACCACCTGCTGCAGACCGTGTTCCGCCTGCTGGACTGGGGGGACACCATTCATCTTCGTCTGCGCAACGACGGCCTGATCCGGCGTATCGGCGACAGCCTGCCCGGCGTGACGGAAGCCCAAGACCTGGTGATCCAGGCCGCACGCCTGCTGCAATCCAGCGCGGGCACACAGGCCGGCGTCGACATCCGGGTCGACAAGCGCATCCCCGCTGGCGGCGGCTTCGGCGGCGGCTCGTCGGATGCCGCCACCGTGCTGGTCGCGCTGAATACCTTGTGGGGCCTGGGATTGCCGGTCGACACCCTGGCCGAGCTGGGGCTGCGGCTGGGTGCCGACGTGCCGGTGTTCGTGCGCGGGCGCAACGCCTGGGCCGAAGGCGTGGGCGAGCAACTGGCCCCGATCGGTCTCCCGGCAGCATCCTACGTGCTGGTCGATCCCGGAATTCACGTGCCCACCCCGGTCTTATTTCAATCACAGGAATTGACGCGGGATGCTGCGCCCGTGAAAATAGCGGACTTCGCTTCGGGTTCTCTGCTCGACAATGCGTTCGAGCCGGTCCTGCGGCGCCGTGAACCCGCCATCGAGGCAGTGTTCCAGGCGCTGTCCAGGATCGGGACGCCGCGTTTGACCGGGTCAGGGGGCGGGTGTTTCGTCGAATTCGCCACGCGCGCTGCTGCAGAGCAGGCCGTGGCGCAGTTGCCGGGCCATCTGAGGGCGTGGGTCGTGGAAGGTGCGCCGCACTCGCCACTGCTCGACGCGCTGGACGCGAGACAGGTTTGATGCAGGGGCGTCGCCAAGAGGCCCAAGGCACCAGGTTTTGATCCTGGCATTCGTAGGTTCGAATCCTACCGCCCCTGCCAGTTGTTGATGCAGGTCCCCCTGCACCAGTCGTACATGCAGGTCCCTCTGCAACAGCCGCATATGCAGGTCCCCTGCAACAGCCCGCACATCCATGTGCGGGGATTCACATAAAAGCCCGGCACTTGGTCGGCTTTGTCCAGCTCCACCATCGCCCGCACGCTCTTTGCCGCCGCCCGAGAGATCTCATGCAAGACCAACGTAATCTGCTGGTGTTCTCCGGCAATGCCAACAAGCCGCTTGCCCTGAGCATCTGCAAGGAGCTCGGCGTTCGCATGGGCAAGGCGCTGGTCACGCGCTTTTCCGATGGCGAGGTGCAGGTCGAGATCGAAGAAAGCGTGCGCCGGCAGGAAGTGTTCGTGATCCAGCCAACCTGCGCGCCAAGCGCAGAGAACCTGATGGAGCTGCTGGTGCTGATCGACGCGCTCAAGCGCGCCAGCGCCGCGTCGGTGACCGCGGTGATCCCTTATTTCGGCTACTCGCGCCAGGACCGCCGGATGCGCTCCTCGCGCGTGCCGATCACCGCCAAGGTCGCCGCCAAGATGATCTGCGCCATGGAGGCCGACCGCGTGTTGACGGTCGATCTGCATGCCGACCAGATCCAGGGCTTCTTCGACGTGCCGGTCGACAACGTCTATGCCTCGCCGCTGCTGCTGGCCGACATCTGGCGCGCCTACGGCACCGACAACCTGATCGTGGTATCGCCGGACGTGGGCGGCGTGGTGCGCGCGCGCGCCGTCGCCAAGCGTCTGGACGATGCGGATCTGGCCATCATCGACAAGCGCCGCCCGCGCGCCAATGTCGCCACGGTGATGAACATCATCGGCGACGTGCAGGGCAAGACCTGCGTGCTGGTCGACGATCTGGTCGATACCGCCGGTACCCTGTGCGCGGCGGCCGCAGCGCTGAAGCAGCGCGGCGCGCTCAAGGTGGTGGCCTATATCACCCACCCGGTGCTGTCCGGCCCGGCGGTGGACAACATCAACAATTCGCAGCTCGACGAGCTGGTGGTCACCGACACGATTCCGTTGAACGAAGCTGCGCGCACCTGCGCCAAGATTCGTCAGCTCAGCGTGGCCGAGCTACTGGCCGAGACCATCCGCCGCATCGCCTTCGGCGAGTCGGTGAGTTCGCTCTACGTCGACTGATTCCGCATTCGGCGCCCGGGGTTCCGGGCGCCGCAATCCGTCTCGCCTGGTCGCGGGTGAGACGCTTCATCGCCGCGAGGCGATATTCCAAACCAGGTAGTGAAATCCAATGGCAAAGACACATGAAATCAAGGTCGAGCGCCGCGCGAACGAGGGGAAGGGTGCGAGCCGCCGCCTACGTCACGCTGGCGTCATTCCGGCCATCGTTTACGGCGGCGAACTCGAGCCGGTCAGCATCCAGCTCAACCACGAGCAGATCTGGCTCGCCCAGCAGAACGAGTGGTTCTACTCGTCGATCCTCGACCTGAACCTCAATGGCGACGTGCAGCAGGTGCTGCTGCGCGACATGCAGCGCCATCCGTTCAAGCAGCTGATCATCCATATCGACTTCCAGCGCGTCAGCGCCAACGAGAAGCTCAGCGCCGCCGTGCCGCTGCACTTCATCAACGAAGCGGCCTCGCCGGCCGGTAAGTCCAGCGAAGTGGTCGTCACCCATGAACTCAACGAAGTTCAGGTGGTCTGCCTGCCGAAGGATCTGCCGGAGTTCATCGAAGTGGATCTGGGCGCCCTGGAAGTGGGCAACGTGATCCACTTGTCCGAGATCAAGCTGCCGGCCGGTGTGGAAATTCCGGAGCTGAAGCTGGGCAAGGAGCACGACGTGGCGGTGGTTGCTGCCAAGCACGTGCGGATCGAGGAAGAAGACGCTGCCGGTGAAGAAGGCAGCGAAGGCGCCGAGACCAAGTAAGCCGTCGGCCGATCCCTCGCGCTGCGCGGGATCGGCTGCGGTCACTGGCATGTCTGCACTCCGCCTGATTGTCGGACTCGGGAATCCCGGTCCGGAACACGCGCAAACCCGGCACAACGCCGGGTTTCGTTTCGTCGATGCCCTCGTTGAACGCCATGGCGCGCGTTGGGGGCTGGATGCCAAGTTGTTCGGCGAGACCGCCAAGGTCGAGATCGCCGGGCAGCCGGTCTGGCTGCTCAAGCCGGCCACCTTCATGAATCTCAGTGGCAAATCGATCACCGCCGCGCTGCGGTTCTGGAAGATCGAGCCGGAGCAGTTGCTCGTTGCACACGACGAACTGGATCTGGCGCCGGGTACCGCGCGGCTCAAGTTCGATGGCGGCCACGGCGGCCAGAACGGCCTGCGCGATACCATCGGCCTGCTGGGGCACGGCAAATTTCATCGCCTGCGGATCGGTATCGGCCATCCCGGCCACAAGGACCGCGTGGTGCCATGGGTGCTGGGACGGGCAGGGCGCGACGACGACGCGGCAATCGGTAATGCGGTGGACGCAGCCATCGATGTGCTGCCGCTGGCAATGGAAGATAATTTCAACGAGGCGATGAAGCGCCTGCATACGGAAAAATAGAGAATGGGGAATCGGGAATGGGAGGAGCGTTGCTCTTGCCATTCTCGATTCCCGATTCTCCATTCACTGGAAAACCCATGGGTATCAAATGCGGCATCGTCGGCCTGCCCAACGTCGGCAAGTCGACCCTGTTCAATGCGCTGACCAAGGCGGGCATCGCTGCGGCCAATTTTCCGTTCTGCACCATCGAGCCGAATGTCGGCATCGTGCCGGTGCCGGATCCGCGTCTCAATCAGCTGGCTGAGATCGTCAAGCCGCAGAAGCTGATTCCGACGGCGGTCGAGTTCGTCGATATCGCCGGCCTGGTAGCGGGTGCGGCAAGCGGCGAAGGGCTGGGCAACAAGTTCCTGGCGCATATCCGCGAGGTCGATGCGATCACCCACGTGGTGCGTTGCTTCGAAAACGACGACGTCATCCATGTGAACAACAAGGTCGACCCGATCAGCGATATCGCGACCATCGACACCGAGCTGGCATTGGCCGATCTGGACAGCGTGGAAAAGGCGCTCAACCGGGCCGAGCGCAGTGCCAAGGGCGGCGACAAGGACGCAGCGGCGCGCAAGCCGGTGCTGGCCAAGCTGCAGGCTGCGCTGGCCGACGGCAAGGCAGGGCGCGCAGCCGGTCTGGACGACGATGAAAAGGCGCTGGTGCGCGACCTGTTCCTGTTGACGCTCAAGCCGGTGATGTACATCGCCAACGTGCTTGAGGACGGCTTCGAGAACAATCCGCACCTGGACGCGGTGCGTGAGCATGCGTTGGCCGAAGGCGCGGAAGTGGTGCCGGTCTCGGCAGCGATCGAAGAAGAGCTGTCGCAGCTCGACGACGCCGATCGCGACACCTTCCTGGCCGATCTGGGCCTGGACGAGCCGGGTCTGAATCGCGTCATCCGCGCCGCCTACAAGCTGCTTGGCCTGCAGACCTACTTCACTGCCGGCGTCAAGGAAGTGCGTGCGTGGACGGTCAGGGCTGGCTCGACCGCGCCGCAGGCGGCAGCGGTGATCCATACCGACTTCGAGAAGGGCTTCATCCGCGCCGAGACGATCGGCTTCGACGACTTCATCAAGCACCGCGGCGAAGCCGGTGCGCGCGATGCGGGGCGTCTGCGTCTGGAAGGCAAGGAATACCGCGTGCAGGAAGGCGACGTGCTGCACTTCCGCTTCAACGTCTGACCGGTTGCGCGCGACCCCGATGGTCGCGCAGATTCGGCACTGACGATTTGCTCAAAATTTTTGTTGACACTGCATGCGTCCCACAACAAAATAACGGGCTGCTTCACCCCGAACCGAATTCGCCTCATCGCGCATCGGTCCGGTCGTAAAAGCTGGAGGGATACCCAAGCGGCCAACGGGGGCAGACTGTAAATCTGCTGGCTTACGCCTTCGGTGGTTCGAATCCACCTCCCTCCACCAGTTTCACGTTGTGGCATGCAGTTCCCGGCGCGGGAGTAGTTCAACGGTAGAACCTCAGCCTTCCAAGCTGATGGTGCGGGTTCGATTCCCGTCTCCCGCTCCATTGAACGCAAATGCATGGCATAATGCAAAACTCGCTCACGTAGCTCAGTCGGTAGAGCACCTCCTTGGTAAGGAGGAGGTCGAAGGTTCGATTCCTTTCGTGAGCACCACTACTCAATCGTCTTCAACTCCAAACGATTACCGAGACACGCACCCATGGCAAAAGCTAAATTTGAGCGCACCAAGCCGCACGTGAACGTCGGCACCATCGGTCACGTCGACCATGGCAAGACCACGTTGACAGCCGCGCTGACCAAGATCGGTGCTGAGCGTTTCGGTGGCGAGTTCAAGGCGTATGACGCGATCGATGCGGCGCCGGAAGAGAAGGCGCGCGGCATCACGATTTCGACCGCCCACGTCGAATACGAATCCCCGAGCCGTCACTACGCGCACGTCGATTGCCCCGGCCACGCCGACTATGTCAAGAACATGATCACCGGTGCGGCGCAGATGGACGGCGCGATCCTGGTGTGTTCGGCTGCCGACGGCCCGATGCCGCAGACCCGCGAGCACATCCTGCTCTCGCGTCAGGTCGGTGTGCCGCACATCGTCGTGTTCCTGAACAAGGCCGACATGGTCGACGATGCCGAGCTGCTCGAGCTGGTCGAGATGGAAGTGCGCGAGCTGCTGAGCAAGTACGACTTCCCGGGCGATGACACCCCGATCATCCACGGTTCGGCGCGTCTGGCGCTGGACGGCGACCAGAGCGAGATCGGCGTGCCGGCGATCCTGAAGCTGGTCGAGGCGCTGGATTCGTTTATTCCGGAGCCGACCCGTGACGTCGATCGTCCGTTCCTGATGCCGGTCGAAGACGTGTTCTCGATCTCCGGCCGCGGCACCGTGGTGACCGGTCGTATCGAGCGCGGCATCATCAAGGTCGGCGACGAAATCGAAATCGTCGGTATCCGTGACACCCAGAAGACCACCGTCACCGGCGTGGAAATGTTCCGCAAGCTGCTGGACCAGGGTCAGGCAGGCGACAACGCCGGTCTGCTGCTGCGCGGCACCAAGCGTGACGACGTCGAGCGCGGCCAAGTGCTGTGCAAGCCGGGTTCGATCAAGCCGCATACCGAGTTCGAGGCCGAAGTGTACGTGCTGTCCAAGGATGAGGGTGGCCGTCATACCCCGTTCTTCAAGGGCTACCGTCCGCAGTTCTACTTCCGCACCACCGACATCACTGGCGCTTGCCAGCTGCCGGAAGGCGTGGAGATGGTGATGCCGGGCGACAACGTGAAGATGGTCGTGACCCTGATCAACCCGGTCGCGATGGACGAAGGTCTGCGCTTCGCCATCCGTGAAGGCGGTCGTACCGTCGGCGCCGGCGTGGTTGCCAAGATCGTCAAGTAAGTGCCTGCGTCCAGCCGCCTTGTGGCGGCTGGATTCAAACGAATGGCGGGCCGGCTGAACCGCGGTCCGCCTTCGTTGTCTTAGGGTTGGCGGTAAACGAGTACATACGCCAGTAGCTCAATTGGCAGAGCAGCGGTCTCCAAAACCGCAGGTTGGGGGTTCGAGTCCCTCCTGGCGTGCCACTCCTCTTTCCGGCCCAGCGACTCGGGTCAGATCGGTAACTAGAGCCGGATGAATAGCAAAATCGAGCCTTCCAAAAGCGCGTCTGCTGCCAGCGCTGATATCGTGAAATACGTCATCTCCGCGCTCCTGGTGATCGCGGGGTTGTTTGTGTGGTTCTGGTTTTCTGCGCCCGAGCGTGCCACGCAGTTTGGAGCCTGGACGCCGCAATTGCGTGCGCTGGCCGTGATCGTGGGTCTGGTGGCGGGTGCGTTTGTGTTTTTGGGAACCGGCAAAGGCCGGGACACCCGCGAATTCATGTCCGAATCCAGGTTCGAGTTGCGCAAGGTAGTCTGGCCGACGCGCCAGGAAGCCATTCGTACGACCTGGGTCGTAATTGTTGTTGTGATCATTCTGAGTTTGCTGTTGGGCGGCTTCGACTTTGTCATCCAGAAGCTCACGCAGTGGTTCCTGGCTCGTTGAGGAGAATCAAGCAGTGAAGCGTTGGTATGTCGTTCACGCCTATTCAGGCTTCGAAAAATCCGTTGCGCAGGCATTGCGCGACCGTATCGCCCGTACCGAAATGGAAGACCGTTTCGGCGACGTGCTGGTGCCGACCGAAGAGGTCATCGAAATGCGTGCCGGCCAAAAGCGCCGGTCCGAGCGCAAGTTCTTCCCCGGCTATGTGCTGGTGCAGATCGAGACCCACGAAGAAGCCGGTATTCCGCGCATCGACAATGAAAGCTGGCACCTGGTGAAGGAGACTTCCAAGGTGATGGGTTTCATTGGTGGCACCGCCGACCGTCCGTTGCCGATTCGCGACGAAGAAGCCGATGCGATCCTGCAGCGTGTGCAGGACGGCGTCGAGAAGCCGCGTCCGAAGGTATTGTTTGAGCCGGGTCAGATGGTGCGCGTCACCGATGGTCCGTTCAACGACTTCAATGGCGTGGTGGAAGAAGTCAATTACGAGAAGAGCAGGTTGCGGGTTGCCGTGCTCATCTTCGGTCGCTCCACGCCGGTCGAGCTCGAGTTCGGTCAGGTCGAGAAGGGCTGACGCCGGCCGGGCGCTGTCTAGGCGCCCGCCTTGAATGCTGCTATAGTGCGCGGCTCGCTGACTTGGCGAATCGCCGGGAACCAATGGCTGCCGCATGGCAGCCATCTGCGTGTGGTCAAAAGCGTGAAGCCGGGACACGTGATTTCCCGGTCCGATGGGGAGCCTGCAGATTAGGCGCTAGCACCCGGAGAGTATCGAAATGGCAAAGAAGATAACTGCTTACATCAAGTTGCAGGTCAAGGCCGGTCAGGCCAATCCTGCGCCGCCGGTCGGCCCTGCACTGGGTCAGCGCGGTCTGAACATCATGGAATTCTGCAAGGCGTTCAACGCGGCCACGTCCAAGCTGGAGCCGGGTCTGCCGACGCCGGTGGTCATCACTGCGTATTCCGACCGTACCTTCACTTTCATCACCAAGAGCACCCCGGCCAGCGTGCTGCTCAAGAAGGCTGCAGGCGTGACGTCCGGTTCCAAGCGCCCCAACACCGACAAGGTGGGCAAGGTGACGCGCAAGCAACTGGAAGAGATCGCCAAGGTCAAGGAAGCCGATTTGACGGCGGCCGAGCTGGAAGCGGCAGTGCGCACGATTGCGGGTTCTGCCCGCAGCATGGGTTTGACGGTGGAGGGCTAAGACATGGCACAGAGCAAGCGCGTTAAGGCCATTGCGGCCGCTGTCGTTCCGGGCAAGACCTATGCCTTCGAAGACGCAATCAAGATCCTGAAGACCGTGACCAAGGCCAAGTTCGTCGAGTCGATCGACGTTGCCGTGCGCCTGGGTGTGGACGCCAAGAAGTCCGACCAGCAGGTGCGCGGTTCGACCGTGCTGCCGGCCGGTACCGGCAAGAGCGTTCGCGTTGCCGTGTTCGCACCGGCCGGTGCCAAGGCCGACGAAGCCCTGGCCGCTGGTGCCGAGGCGGTGGGCATGGATGACCTGGCCGAGAAGATGCAGGCTGGCGATCTGAGCTACGACGTGGTCATCGCCACCCCGGACGCGATGCGCGTCGTCGGTAAGCTCGGCACGCTGCTGGGCCCGCGCGGCCTGATGCCGAACCCGAAGGTCGGCACCGTGTCGGCCAACCCGGGCGAAGCGGTCAAGAATGCCAAGTCGGGTCAGGTGCGTTACCGCACCGACAAGGCCGGTATCATCCACTGCACCATCGGCAAGGCCAGCTTCGATGACGAAGCGCTGAAGTCGAACCTGCAGGCGCTGCTGCTGGACCTGATCAAGGCCAAGCCGGCCACCTCGAAGGGGACCTACCTGCAGAAGGTGTCGGTCAGCTCGACGATGGGTCCTGGTGTGACCGTCGACCAGTCCAGCCTTGCGCTGAAGTGAGTTGAGGGGTCGGGCCTGTCATGGGCCTGACCCGTCGATGTAGTACAGCATTGTTTTTCCGGCCCGGGTCACCGTGTGCTGGGAGTCCGTTCCCTCCTTTGGGGTAACGGACATTTTGAAGGCGATCGCCGGCATGTCCGGCGGTAGCCGTCAAAGACCGCAGGCGCGGTCAGCGCAGATCGACGACGGGCATGGATGCTCGCACTGGCAGGGAGTCGCCGTCGATGCAGCGGGATCGCTTAATCAGGTTCGCAAGAGCCGGCCGGCGTAGATGGTGTCGCCCTTCTGGAGCTTTCTGGTTTACGCGCGTCTGGGACATCCCGGATCGAGCCCACTCCAGGTCTAGAACGGCCACCAAAGGAACATCGGTCGATGTTCCCGGCTTCCAGGAAGGAGGCTGCCCTGGACCGCAACCGGCAGGAGCCGCGAGCGGAGTAGTTTGAAGCGGGGATGAGGGATTCGGCATTGAGGATTTGCAAGCTGCTTCACGGCTCTGGCGAATCCCCAATCACCAATTCCGAATCCCAGCTTTAACGGAGGAGTGCAATGGCTCTCAATCTGTCTCAGAAGCAAGAAGTAGTCGCCGAGCTGGCAGACATCGCCGCCAAGGCTCACTCCTTGATCGCCGCCGAATACGCTGGCATCACGGTCTCCCAGATGACCGCGATGCGCAAGCAGGCACGCGAAACCGGCGTGTTCTTGAAAGTTGTCAAGAACACCCTGGCTGCGCGCGCCGTTGAAGGTACTGATTTCGCTGTCGTCGCTGACAAGCTGGTCGGTCCTTTGCTGTATGCGTTTTCGATGGAGGAGCCCGGCGCTGCCGGTCGCCTGATCAAGGAATTCGCCAAGGGCAACGACAAGTTGCAGGCCAAGGTCGTGTCCATCGGCGGGGAACTGTTCCCGGCCGGCCACGTCGACGTGTTGGCTTCGCTGCCGACCCGCGACCAGGCCCTGGCCATGCTGGCCCGCGTGCTGTCCGAGCCGGCTGCCATGTTTGCCCGTGCCGTCAAGGCCGTGGGCGACAAGCAGGGTGGTGGCGACGAAGCCGCCGCGCCGGTCGCCGAGACTGCCGAAGCTTGATGTCCTAGCGTTCGCTAGAACCCCAATCCAGAAAATCATTTAAAGGTAATCACAATGTCCCTTACCAACGAACAGATCGTCGACGCCATCGCCGAGAAGTCCCTGATGGAAGTGATGGAGCTGGTCAAGGCCATCGAAGAAAAGTTCGGCGTCTCCGCTGCCGCTCCGGTCGCTGCTGCTGCAGCTGGCCCGGCTGCTGTGGTTGAAGAGCAGACCGAGTTCAACGTGGTGCTGACCAACTGCGGCGCCAACAAGGTCGGCGTCATCAAGGCTGTCCGCGCCGTGACCGGCCTGGGCCTGAAGGAAGCCAAGGATCTGACCGAAGCCGGTGGCATGCTGAAGGAAGGCGCTTCGAAGGACGAAGCCGAGAAGATCAAGAAGGAACTGACCGAAGCCGGCGCGACGGTCGAAATCAAGTAAGCAATACCTTGCATCGCCAGCGTTTCATGGTGATGCACTGAAGGCTGGGAGCGTAAAGCTCCCGGCCTTTGGCCGTTTCGGGCGGAAATCGGGAATCGGGATTGGGGAATCGCAAATGCAACATCGCGTGCTCATCCGATTCCCATTTTTCCATTCCCGATTCCCGGCCTCACCGAGTTGGTAGTTGGAAGTAGCGGGAGAAGGCGTGCTGGTGCCGGCAATACCAGCGACTTCCAACTGACAATTTTGTTATTTCAGGGCCGCCGCGACGCGGCCCCCGCAGCCTAGGGTGAAGACTCATGACGTCTTATTCGTTCACCGAAAAAAAGCGTATCCGCAAGGACTTCGGCAAGCAGCGCTCGATTCTCGAAGTGCCGTTCCTGCTTGCCATCCAGGTCGATTCCTATCGCGAATTCCTGCAGGAAGACGTGGAGCCGAACAAGCGTAAGGACCTCGGTCTGCACGCGGCCCTGAAGTCGGTGTTCCCGATTTCCAGCTACAGCGGCAATGCCGCGCTGGAATACGTGGGCTACAAGTTGGGTCAGCCGGTGTTTGACGAGCGTGAATGCCGTCAGCGCGGCATGAGCTATGGCGCGCCGCTGCGCGTGACCGTGCGCCTGGTGATCTACGACCGCGAGTCGTCGACCAAGGCCATCAAGTACGTGAAGGAGCAGGAGGTCTATCTCGGCGAAATTCCGCTGATGACCGACAACGGCACCTTCATCGTCAACGGCACCGAGCGCGTCATCGTCTCGCAGCTGCACCGTTCGCCGGGTGTGTTCTTCGACCACGACCGTGGCAAGACCCACAGCTCGGGCAAGCTGCTGTACAGCGCCCGCATCATTCCGTATCGCGGTTCCTGGCTGGACTTCGAGTTCGACCCGAAGGACGCGCTGTTCACCCGTATCGACCGCCGCCGCAAGCTGCCGGTGTCGATCCTGCTGCGCGCGCTCGGTTACAGCAACGAAGAGATGCTGGCCGAGTTCTTCGAGATCAACACCTTCCACATCAACCCGGACGAAGGCGTGCAGCTGGAGCTGGTGCCGGAGCGTCTGCGTGGCGAAACGCTGAACTTCGACCTGGCCGATGGCGACAAGGTCATCGTGGAGGCGGGCAAGCGCATTACCGCCCGTCACGTCAAGCAGCTCGAAGCTGCCGGCGTCGCCGCGCTGGCCGTGCCGGACGACTACCTGCTCACCCGCATCCTGTCGCACGACGTGGTCGATGGCTCGACCGGCGAATTGCTGGCCAATGCCAACGACGAGATCACCGAAGACCAGCTGGCGGCGTTCCGCAAGGCCGGCGTCGATGCGGTCGGCACCCTGTGGGTGAACGATCTGGATCGCGGTCCGTATTTGTCCAACACCCTGCGGATCGATCCGACCAAGACCCAGCTCGAAGCGCTGGTCGAGATCTACCGGATGATGCGTCCGGGCGAGCCGCCGACCAAGGAAGCCGCGCAGAACCTGTTCCACAACCTGTTCTTCACCTTCGAGCGCTACGACCTGTCCACGGTCGGCCGCATGAAGTTCAACCGTCGCGTCGGCCGCAAGGACGTGCTGGGCGAGTCGGTGCTGTACGACAAGAAGTACTTTGCCGAGCGCAACGACGAGGAATCCAAGCGCCTGGTCGCCGAGCACACCGACACCTCCGACATCCTGGAAGTGATCAAGGTGCTCACCGAGATCCGCAACGGTCGCGGCGTGGTCGATGACATCGATCACCTGGGCAACCGTCGCGTGCGTTCGGTCGGCGAAATGGCCGAGAACGTGTTCCGCGTGGGCCTGGTCCGCGTCGAGCGCGCGGTCAAGGAGCGCCTGTCGATGGCCGAGTCCGAGGGTCTGACCCCGCAGGAACTGATCAACGCCAAGCCGGTGGCTGCGGCGATCAAGGAGTTCTTCGGCTCCTCGCAGCTGTCGCAGTTCATGGATCAGAACAACCCGCTGTCGGAAGTGACGCACAAGCGTCGCGTCTCCGCACTGGGCCCGGGCGGTCTGACCCGCGAGCGCGCCGGCTTCGAAGTGCGCGACGTGCATCCGACCCATTACGGCCGCGTCTGCACCATCGAAACGCCGGAAGGCCCGAACATCGGCCTGATTAACTCGCTGGCCGTGTTCGCCCGCACCAACCAGTACGGCTTCCTCGAGACGCCGTACCGCAAGGTGCTGGACGGCAAGGTCTCCGACGACGTCGAGTACCTGTCGGCGATCGAGGAAAACGAGTACGTGATCGCCCAGGCGAACGCGCTGACCGATGCCAAGAACATGCTCACCGAGCAGTTCGTGCCGTGCCGGTTCCAGGGCGAGTCGCTGCTCAAGCCGCCGGCCGAAGTGCACTTCATGGACGTCTCGCCGATGCAGACCGTGTCGGTCGCCGCGGCGCTGGTGCCGTTCCTGGAGCACGACGACGCCAACCGCGCACTGATGGGCGCCAACATGCAGCGCCAGGCCGTGCCGACGCTGCGTTCGCAGAAGCCGCTGGTCGGAACCGGCATCGAGCGCGCGGTTGCGCGCGACTCGGGCGTGACCGTGAACGCCTTGCGTGGCGGCGTGATCGAGCAGATCGACGCGGCCCGCATCGTGGTCAAGGTCAACGAGGCAGAAATCGGCGGCGGCACCGATGCCGGCGTGGATATCTACAACCTGATCAAGTACACCCGCTCCAACCAGAACACCTGCATCAACCAGCGTCCGCTGGTGAACGTGGGCGACGTGATCGCGCGCGGCGACGTGCTGGCCGACGGCCCGTCCACCGACATCGGTGAGCTGGCGCTGGGTCAGAACATGCTGATCGCGTTCATGCCGTGGAACGGCTACAACTTCGAAGACTCCATCCTGCTCTCCGAGCGCGTGGTGGAAGAAGATCGTTACACCACGATCCACATCGAAGAACTGACCTGCGTTGCGCGCGACACCAAGCTGGGGCCGGAGGAAATTTCCGCCGACATCCCGAACGTGTCCGAGCAGGCGCTGAACCGCCTGGACGAGAGCGGCGTGGTGTACATCGGTGCGGAAGTGCGTGCCGGCGACATCATGGTGGGCAAGGTCACGCCGAAGGGCGAGAGCCAGCTGACTCCGGAAGAAAAGCTGCTGCGTGCGATCTTCGGTGAGAAGGCGTCCGACGTGAAGGACAGCTCGCTGCGCGTGCCCCCGGGCATGGACGGCACCGTCATCGACGTGCAGGTCTTCACCCGCGACGGCATCGAGAAGGACAAGCGTGCGCGTCAGATCGAAGAGTCCGAGATCAAGCGCGTCAAGAAGGACTTCGACGACCAGTTCCGCATCCTGGAAGCGGCCATCTACGCACGTCTGCGCTCGCAGATCGTGGGCAAGGTCGCCAACGGTGGTCCGAACCTGAAGAAGGGCGACAACGTCACCGACGCGTATCTGGACGGGCTGAAGAAGTCCGATTGGTTCCAGCTGCGCATGAAGGACGAAGACGCAGCCGACGCCATCGAGCGCGCGCAGAAGCAGATCCAGGCGCACGAGAAGGAATTCGAAGCACGCTTCGCCGACAAGCGCGGCAAGATCACCCAGGGCGACGACCTCGCACCGGGCGTGCTGAAGATGGTCAAGGTGTTCCTGGCAGTGAAGCGCCGCATCCAGCCGGGCGACAAGATGGCAGGCCGCCACGGCAACAAGGGTGTGGTCTCCAACGTCGTGCCGGTCGAGGACATGCCGTACATGGCCACCGGCGAGCCGGTCGACATCGTGCTGAACCCGCTCGGCGTGCCGTCGCGTATGAACATCGGCCAGATTCTGGAAGTGCACCTGGGCTGGGCTGCCAAGGGCCTGGGTCGCAAGATCCAGCGCATGCTGGAAGCCCAGGCGGCGGTCAGCGAGCTGCGCAAGTTCCTGGACGACATCTACAACCACGACAGCGCGATCAATGCACAGCGCGTGGACCTGTCGCAGTTCAGCGATGAGGAATTGCTCAACCTGGGCAAGAACCTGATCGATGGCGTGCCGATGGCCACCCCGGTGTTCGACGGCGCCAGCGAAGCGGAAATCAAGCGCATGCTGGAACTGGCTGAATTGCCGCAGAGCGGCCAGACCCAGTTGTACGACGGTCGTACCGGCGAAGCGTTCGATCGCAAGACCACGGTCGGCTACATGCACTACCTGAAGTTGAACCACCTGGTCGACGACAAGATGCATGCGCGCTCGACCGGTCCGTACTCGCTCGTCACCCAGCAGCCGCTGGGCGGCAAGGCGCAGTTCGGTGGTCAGCGCTTCGGTGAGATGGAAGTCTGGGCGCTGGAAGCCTACGGTGCGGCCTACACCCTGCAGGAAATGCTGACGGTGAAGTCCGACGACGTGCAGGGCCGCAACCAGATGTACAAGAACATCGTCGATGGTGAGCACGAGATGGTCGCGGGCATGCCGGAATCCTTCAACGTGTTGGTGAAGGAAATCCGCTCGCTGGCGATCAACATGGAACTGGAAGAGTGATCGAGACGGATCCCTGCGCCGCGCTGCGGTGCCGGGATCCGGAACGTAAGGCCCTCGGTTTCATCTCAGCTACGAAATTCCTCCGACCCGGAGATATCAAATGAAAGACCTGCTCAACCTCTTCAATCAACAGCGCCAGACGCTGGATTTCGACGCGATCAAGATCGCGCTGGCATCGCCGGACCTGATCCGTTCGTGGTCCTACGGCGAAGTGAAGAAGCCCGAAACCATCAACTACCGTACCTTCAAGCCCGAGCGTGACGGCCTGTTCTGCGCCGCCATCTTCGGACCGATCAAGGATTACGAGTGCCTGTGCGGCAAGTACAAGCGCATGAAGCACCGCGGCGTTGTCTGCGAAAAGTGCGGCACTGAAGTCACCCTGGCCAAGGTCCGTCGCGAGCGCATGGGTCACATCGACCTGGCCTCGCCGGTCGCGCACATCTGGTTCCTCAAGTCGCTGCCCTCGCGCATCGGCCTGATGCTGGACATGACCCTGCGTGACATCGAGCGCGTGCTGTACTTCGAAGCCTATGTGGTCACCGAGCCGGGCCTGACCCCGCTCGAGCGCCGCCAGCTGCTGACCGAAGAGCAGTACCTGACTGCACGCCAGGAGTACAACGACGACTTCGACGCCGCCATGGGCGCCGAGGCCGTGTACGAGCTGCTGCGCACGATCGACCTGCAGTCGGAAATGACCCGCCTGCGCGAGGAGATCGCCAGCACCGGTTCGGAAACCAAGCTCAAGCGCCTCACCAAGCGCATCAAGCTGATCGAAGCCTTCCTGGAATCGGGCAACCGTCCGGAGTGGATGGTCATGACCGTGCTGCCGGTGCTGCCGCCGGATCTGCGTCCGCTGGTGCCGCTGGATGGCGGCCGCTTCGCGACTTCGGATCTGAACGATCTGTACCGCCGCGTGATCAACCGCAACAATCGTCTGCGTCGTCTGCTCGAGCTCAATGCGCCGGACATCATCGTGCGCAACGAGAAGCGCATGCTGCAGGAGTCGGTCGATGCGCTGCTGGACAATGGCCGTCGCGGCCGTGCCATCACCGGCACCAACAAGCGTCCGCTGAAGTCGCTGGCCGACATGATCAAGGGCAAGCAGGGCCGGTTCCGCCAGAACCTGCTCGGCAAGCGCGTGGACTACTCCGGTCGTTCGGTCATCACCGTCGGTCCGTACCTCAAGCTGCACCAGTGCGGCCTGCCGAAGAAGATGGCGCTGGAGCTGTTCAAGCCGTTCGTGTTCGCCAAGCTGCAGCGTCGCGGCCTGGCCACCACCATCAAGGCGGCCAAGAAGCTGGTCGAGCGCGAAGAAGCCGAAGTCTGGGACATCCTGGAAGAAGTGATCCGCGAGCATCCGGTGCTGCTGAACCGTGCGCCGACCCTGCACCGTCTGGGCATCCAGGCGTTCGAGCCGGTGTTGATCGAAGGCAAGGCCATCCAGCTGCATCCGCTGGTGTGTACTGCGTTCAACGCCGACTTCGACGGTGACCAGATGGCCGTCCACGTGCCGCTCTCGCTGGAAGCCCAGCTGGAAGCGCGTGCGTTGATGATGTCCACCAACAACATCCTGTCGCCGGCCAACGGCGAGCCGATCATCGTGCCGTCGCAGGACGTGGTGTTGGGCCTGTACTACATGAGCCGCGCCCTGGAGAACAAGAAGGGCGAAGGCATGGTGTTCGCCAACACCAGCGAAGTGAAGCGCGCCTACGACAACCGCGTGGTGGAACTGCACGCCAAGGTCAAGGTCCGCATCACCCAGGTGGACGTGGAAGCCGACGGCAAGCGCAGCAGCGGCACCTCGATCGTGGACACCACGGTCGGTCGTGCGCTGTTGAGCGAGATCCTGCCCGAAGGCCTGCCGTTCCAGTTGGCCAACACCGAGATGACCAAGAAGAACATCTCGCGTCTGATCAACTCCAGCTACCGTCTGCTGGGCTTGAAGGACACCGTCGTGTTCGCCGACAAGCTGATGTACACCGGCTATGCCTACGCGACCCGCGCAGGCGTGTCGATCGGCATCGACGACATGCTGATCCCGGACGAGAAGAAGGGCATCCTCACCGAGGCCGAAGCCGAAGTGCTGGAAATCCAGGAGCAGTACCAGTCCGGTCTGGTCACCGCCGGCGAGCGCTACAACAAGGTCGTGGACATCTGGTCGCGTACCAGTGAGCGCATCGCCAAGGCGATGATGGACACCATCGGTACCGAAAAGGTCGAAAATGCCAAGGGCGAGACCATCGACCAGAAGTCGATGAACTCGCTGTACATCATGGCCGACTCCGGTGCGCGTGGTTCGCAGGCGCAGATCCGTCAGCTGGCCGGCATGCGCGGCCTGATGGCGCGTCCGGATGGCTCGATCATCGAGACGCCGATCAAGGCGAACTTCCGCGAAGGCCTGAACGTGCAGGAGTACTTCAACTCCACCCACGGTGCCCGTAAGGGTCTGGCCGATACCGCGCTCAAGACCGCGAACTCGGGTTATCTGACCCGTCGCCTGGTCGACGTGGCGCAGGACGTGGTGATCACCGAAGTCGATTGCGGCACCACCGAAGGGTTGATCATGACCCCGATCGTGGAAGGCGGCGACGTGGTGGAGCCGTTGAAGGAGCGCGTGCTGGGCCGTGTGGTGGCCGAGGACGTCTACCTGCCGGGCAACGACGAAGAGCCGATCGTCACCCGCAACACGCTGCTGGACGAAGCCTGGGTTGCCAAGCTGGAAGACGCCAGCGTGCAGTCGGTGAAGGTGCGTTCGACCATCAGCTGCGAGTCCTCGTTCGGCGTGTGCGCACGTTGCTACGGCCGCGACCTCGCACGCGGTCACCAGGTCAACATCGGTGAAGCGGTCGGTGTCATCGCCGCCCAGTCGATCGGTGAGCCGGGTACCCAGCTGACCATGCGTACGTTCCACATCGGTGGTGCGGCATCGCGTGCGGCGGCGGTGGACAACATCACCGTCAAGACCACCGGTTCGGTGAAGTTCAACAACCTCAAGTCGGTGGCGCACGCCAGCGGCGCGCTGGTTGCGGTCTCGCGTTCGGGCGAACTGTCCGTGCTCGACGGCCATGGCCGCGAGCGCGAGCGTTACAAGCTGCCCTACGGCGCCACCATCACCGCCAAGGACGGGGATGCGGTCAAGGCCGGGCAGGGCGTGGCGAACTGGGATCCGCATAACCACCCGATCGTGTCGGAAGTGGCCGGTTTCATCCGCTTCATCGACTTCGTCGACGGCGTCACCGTCATCGAGAAGACCGACGAACTGACCGGTCTGGCCTCGCGCGAGATCACCGACCCGAAGCGTCGCGGTGCACATGCCAAGGAACTGCGCCCGATCGTGCGCATCGTCGATGGCAAGGGCAACGACCTGACGATCCCGAATACGGATCTGCCGGCCCAGTACCTGTTGCCGCCGCGCTCCATTGTCAACCTGCAGGACGGCGCCGCCGTCGGCGTGGGCGACGTGGTTGCCAAGATCCCGCAGGAAGCGTCCAAGACCCGCGACATCACCGGTGGTCTGCCACGCGTTGCCGACCTGTTCGAAGCACGCAAGCCGAAGGATCCTGCGATCCTGGCCGAGCGTTCGGGCATCATCAGCTTCGGTAAGGACACCAAGGGCAAGCAGCGCCTGATCATCAAGGACACCGATGGGTCGGAACACGAAGAGCTGATCCCGAAGTACCGCCAGATCATCGTGTTCGAAGGCGAGCATGTGACCAAGGGCGAAACCGTGGTGGACGGCGAGCCGAGCCCGCAGGACATCCTGCGTCTGCTGGGTGTCGAGCCGCTGGCCGCGTATCTGGTCAAGGAAATCCAGGACGTGTACCGCCTGCAGGGCGTGAAGATCAACGACAAGCACATCGAGGTGATCACTCGCCAGATGCTGCGTAAGGTCGAGATCACCGACCAGGGCACCAGCAAGTTCCTCAACGGCGAGCAGGTCGAGCGCCAGCGCGTCATCGAGGAAAATGCCCGCCTGGTCAAGCGCAACGAACTGCCGGCCAAGTACGATCCGGTGCTGCTGGGTATCACCAAGGCTTCGCTGGCCACCGAGTCGTTCATCTCGGCGGCCTCGTTCCAGGAGACCACCCGCGTGCTGACCGAGGCTGCCGTGCGCGGCACCCGCGACAACCTGCGCGGTCTGAAGGAAAACGTGATCGTGGGTCGTCTGATCCCGGCCGGTACCGGCCTGGCGTATCACGCCGGACGTCGCAAGTCGTCGGGTCTGACCGACTCGGAAATGGAAACGCTGTCGGGCAAGCCGACGGTGGCCGAACCGGTCGCAGCCGTGGCCGACGCTGGCGCGGACGAGGAGTAAGCGCTCCGACGGCGGTCGCAAGACCGCCGTAAGCCAAGCGAAAAGGAGGGCAGGAGGCCCTCCGTTTTCCGGCCTTGGATGGGCCAGCAGGGTTAGAATTCCGTGAAGTTGACGGAGTTTCGTCCTGCCAGCTATACTTCCCTGTCTCGGCGGGCCGTTTTTCGGCCTGCCTTTGTTTTCGTGCAAGGCCGTCTCGGCCTCTCAATCAGAAGAATCAACTGATGACGACGATCAATCAGCTGGTCCGCAAGCCTCGGCAAGCGACCACCTACAAGAGTGCCTCCCCGGCACTGGACAAGTGTCCGCAGCGCCGTGGCGTCTGCACACGCGTCTATACCACTACCCCGAAGAAGCCGAACTCGGCCCTGCGTAAGGTTGCCAAAGTGCGCCTGACGAACCAGGAAGAGGTCATCAGCTACATCGGTGGTGAAGGCCACAACCTGCAGGAGCACTCCGTGGTCCTGATCCGTGGTGGCCGCGTCAAGGATCTTCCCGGTGTGCGTTATCACACCGTCCGTGGTTCGCTGGACGCCGCCGGCGTCGCAAAGCGCCGTCAAGGTCGTTCCAAGTACGGCGCCAAGCGCCCGAAGAGCTAAGGAAACACTCCAATGTCCCGTAAAGGTTCTACTCCGCAGCGCACCGTCCTGCCTGATCCAAAGCATGGCAGCGAAACCATTGCCCGCTTCATCAATATGGTGATGCAAAGTGGCAAGAAGTCGGTTGCTGAGAAAATTGTCTATGGCGCGATGGACGTCATTGGCGAAAAGAATCCGAATGCCGTCGAGCTGGTGCAAAAAGCACTGGACAACGTGGCCCCGGCTGTCGAAGTTAAATCGCGTCGCGTCGGTGGTGCTACCTATCAAGTGCCCGTCGAAGTGCGTTCCTCCCGTCGCATGGCGCTGGCAATGCGCTGGTTGATCGATTCCGCGCGCAAGCGTGGCGAGAACACCATGCCGCGCAAGCTGGCTGCAGAACTGTTGGACGCCTCGGAAAGCCGTGGCGGCGCGATCAAGAAGCGCGAAGAGACGCACCGTATGGCGGAGGCGAACAAGGCGTTCGCACATTACCGCTGGTGACCTCGTGGGCCTTGGTAACGGGGCCCTTCAGCACCATCTGAGTGCTGTTTGCGACGCGTTTTGCGTCGCATCCAATCCGAAGGCCGCCGAAAGGCGGCGTTCGGCCATCCGAAATCCAAGAAATTGAGAGGCTCCCCGTGGCCCGCACCACCCCTATCGAGCGTTACCGCAACTTCGGCATCATGGCCCACATCGATGCCGGCAAGACCACCACTTCCGAGCGCATCCTGTTCTACACCGGTGTCAGTCACAAGATCGGCGAAGTCCATGACGGCGCTGCAGTGATGGACTGGATGGAGCAGGAGCAGGAGCGTGGTATCACCATCACCTCCGCTGCGACCACTGCGTTCTGGTCGGGTATGGACAAGTCCATGCCGCAGCACCGCTTCAACATCATCGACACCCCCGGGCACGTCGACTTCACCATCGAAGTGGAGCGCTCCTTGCGCGTGCTCGATGGCGCGGTGTTCGTGCTGTGCGCCGTCGGTGGCGTGCAGCCGCAGTCCGAGACCGTGTGGCGCCAGGCCAACAAGTACGCCGTGCCGCGCATGGCCTTCGTCAACAAGATGGACCGTACCGGTGCCAACTTCGACAAGGTCGTCGAGCAGCTGAAGGCCCGTCTGGGCGCCTATGCCGTGCCGATGCAGGTGCCGATCGGTGCCGAAGACGGCTTCGAGGGCGTGGTCGACCTGCTCAAGATGAAGGCGATCCATTGGGATACCGCATCGCAGGGCACCACCTTCGAATACCGCGACATCCCGGCCGATCTGGTCGAGATCGCGACCGAGGCGCGTTCGTTCATGGTCGAGGCGGCTGCAGAAGCCAGCGAAGACCTGATGGACAAGTACCTCAACGAGGGCGACCTGAGCGAAGAAGAGATCCTGGTGGGTCTGCGCGAGCGCACCCTGAAGGTCGAAATCGTGCCGGTGTTCTGCGGCTCGGCGTTCAAGAACAAGGGCGTGCAGGCCATGCTCGACGGCGTCGTGCACCTGTTGCCGTCGCCGGCCGACCGTCCGCCGGTTGCGGGTATCGACGAGGACGAGAAGGAAGACACCCGTCCTGCCACCGATACCGCGCCGTTCTCGGCGTTGGCGTTCAAGATCATGACCGACCCGTTCGTGGGCTCGCTGACGTTCTTCCGTGTCTACTCGGGCACGTTGAACTCGGGCGACCAGGTCTACAACCCGGTCAAGTCGAAGAAAGAGCGTGTGGGCCGCATCCTGCAGATGCACTCCAACAATCGCGAAGAGATCAAGGAAGTGCGCGCTGGTGACATCGCCGCTGCCGTGGGTCTGAAGGACGTCACCACCGGCGACACGCTGTGTGCGCAGGACAAGGTCATCACCCTGGAGCGCATGGTGTTCCCGGAGCCGGTGATCTCGATGGCGGTGGAGCCCAAGACCAAGTCGGATCAGGAAAAGATGGGCATGGCCCTGGGCCGTCTGGCACAGGAAGATCCCTCGTTCCGCGTCAAGACCGACGAAGAATCCGGCCAGACCATCATCTCGGGCATGGGCGAGTTGCACCTGGACATCATCGTCGACCGTATGCGTCGCGAGTTCAATGTCGAGGCCAACGTCGGCAAGCCGCAGGTGGCCTACCGCGAAACGATCCGCAAGTCCGACGTCAAGTCCGACTACAAGCATGCCAAGCAGTCCGGTGGTAAGGGTCAGTACGGTCACGTGGTGATCGAGCTGTCGCCGATGACCGAGGATGACCGCAAGAGCGACAACGTCAAGGACGATTTCCTCTTCATCAACGACATCACCGGCGGCATCATCCCGAAGGAATTCATCCCCTCGGTTGAGAAGGGTCTGCGCGAGACGATCACCAGTGGTCCGATCGCCGGCTTCCCGGTGGTGGGCGTGAAGGTCAAGCTGGTATTCGGCTCGTACCATGACGTCGACTCTTCGGAAATGGCGTTCAAGCTGGCCGCGTCGATGGCGTTCAAGCAGGGCTTTGCGAAAGCCAGCCCGGTGTTGCTGGAGCCGATCATGAAGGTCGAAATCGTCAGCCCGGAGGATTACCTGGGTGACGTGATGGGCGACGTGAGCCGCCGTCGTGGCGTGTTGCAGGGTCAGGACGACAGCCCGTCGGGCAAGATCATCAACGCGATGATTCCGCTGGGTGAGATGTTCGGCTACGCGACCTCGCTGCGCTCGATGAGCCAGGGCCGTGCGACGTTCTCGATGGAATTCGACCACTACGAAGAGGCACCGGCCAACATCGCCGACGCCGTCACCAAGAAGGGCTGAGTTCGCTCAGCCACTTCTCACAAATTTTTCAATTAGAGGTAGTTAGTCATGGCAAAAGCTAAATTTGAGCGCACCAAGCCGCACGTGAACGTCGGCACCATCGGTCACGTCGACCATGGCAAGACCACGTTGACAGCCGCGCTGACCAAGATCGGTGCTGAGCGTTTCGGTGGCGAGTTCAAGGCGTATGACGCGATCGATGCGGCGCCGGAAGAGAAGGCGCGCGGCATCACGATTTCGACCGCCCACGTCGAATACGAATCCCCGAGCCGTCACTACGCGCACGTCGATTGCCCCGGCCACGCCGACTATGTCAAGAACATGATCACCGGTGCGGCGCAGATGGACGGCGCGATCCTGGTGTGTTCGGCTGCCGACGGCCCGATGCCGCAGACCCGCGAGCACATCCTGCTCTCGCGTCAGGTCGGTGTGCCGCACATCGTCGTGTTCCTGAACAAGGCCGACATGGTCGACGATGCCGAGCTGCTCGAGCTGGTCGAGATGGAAGTGCGCGAGCTGCTGAGCAAGTACGACTTCCCGGGCGATGACACCCCGATCATCCACGGTTCGGCGCGTCTGGCGCTGGACGGCGACCAGAGCGAGATCGGCGTGCCGGCGATCCTGAAGCTGGTCGAGGCGCTGGATTCGTTTATTCCGGAGCCGACCCGTGACGTCGATCGTCCGTTCCTGATGCCGGTCGAAGACGTGTTCTCGATCTCCGGCCGCGGCACCGTGGTGACCGGTCGTATCGAGCGCGGCATCATCAAGGTCGGCGACGAAATCGAAATCGTCGGTATCCGTGACACCCAGAAGACCACCGTCACCGGCGTGGAAATGTTCCGCAAGCTGCTGGACCAGGGTCAGGCAGGCGACAACGCCGGTCTGCTGCTGCGCGGCACCAAGCGTGACGACGTCGAGCGCGGCCAAGTGCTGTGCAAGCCGGGTTCGATCAAGCCGCATACCGAGTTCGAGGCCGAAGTGTACGTGCTGTCCAAGGATGAGGGTGGCCGTCATACCCCGTTCTTCAAGGGCTACCGTCCGCAGTTCTACTTCCGCACCACCGACATCACTGGCGCTTGCCAGCTGCCGGAAGGCGTGGAGATGGTGATGCCGGGCGACAACGTGAAGATGGTCGTGACCCTGATCAACCCGGTCGCGATGGACGAAGGTCTGCGCTTCGCCATCCGTGAAGGCGGTCGTACCGTCGGCGCCGGCGTGGTTGCCAAGATCGTCAAGTAAGTCCCTGCAGCCCGGTGGCTTTGGTCGCTGGATCTGCAAAAGAGAGGGTCGGCGCAAGCCGGCCCTTTTTTTGTGGGCCATGTCGGGTGGGCACGCCGACGTCCTTATGGGGAAGGACGCTTGCGCCAGTACAATTGCGCCGCTATAATGCGCGGCTCGGTGTCCCTGGGTAGGGCGCCAAGTTACAGCGAAAAGAACGGCAGGATGCCGCTCGTGTTCGCCAGACCGGGAAGGTCGCGTCGCATGGAGCACTCAACAACTCACATGTTGTTGACCGTGCTCTTGTTGCGCACTATACTTTTCCGTCTGGGCAGGCCGGTTTACCGGTCTGCCTCAGTTTTTGGGCGGAGGAAATGCCCTCGCCAGCAGGATGCGCGGCGAATTCATCTACGTCAGGAATATTGGGGCAGGTATCCCAGAGGCCTTGCCCGTCGCTCTTTTAACGAAGGAAGCTTCCGTCATGTCGGAACAAAAGATCCGGATTCGGTTGAAGGCGTTCGATCATCGTTTGATCGACCGTTCGGCCAGCGAGATCGTCGAAACGGCTAAGCGGACCGGTGCGCAAGTGCGTGGCCCGATCCCGTTGCCGACCAAGATCGAACGTTACACCATCCTCGTATCCCCGCATGCCGACAAGGATGCGCGTGACCAGTACGAAACCCGCACGCACAAGCGTGTGCTCGATATCGTCGACCCGAACGACAAGACCGTGGACGCGCTGATGAAGCTCGAACTCGCGGCTGGCGTCGACGTACAGATCAAGTTGACCTGAGGACTACGACCATGACGAAGAAATATTCGTTGGGCTTCGTAGGCCGCAAGGCTGGTATGAGCCGCGTCTTCACTGAAGACGGTCGCTCGGTACCGGTCACGCTGATCGAAGCAACTCCAAACCGCATCGCGCAGATCAAGACCGTCGAAGCTGACGGCTACAGCGCCGTGCAGATTACCGTCGGTGCCCGTCGTGCCGCGCTGGTCAACAAGCCGGCTGCTGGTCACTTCGCCAAGGCGAAGGTGGAAGCGGGTCGCGGCCTGTGGGAATTCCGCGTTGAAGATGCGCAGCTCGGCGATTTCGCCGTCGGCGGCGAAATCAAGGCGGACATCTTCGAGGTCGGCCAGAAGGTCGACGTCCAGGGCGTCACCAAGGGTAAGGGTTTCCAGGGCACCATCAAGCGCTACAACTTCCGTATGGGCGATGCAACTCACGGTAACTCGCTGTCGCATCGCGCGCCGGGTTCGTTGGGTCAGCGCCAGACCCCGGGTCGCGTTTTCCCGGGCAAGAAGATGTCGGGCCACATGGGCGCCGTGCAGCAAAGCACGCAGAACCTGGAAGTGGTCAAGGTCGACGTCGAGCGTGGTCTGATTGCTATCCGCGGCGCCGTGCCTGGCGCAGCTGGTGGCGACGTGATCGTCCGTCCGGCGAGCAAGGCATAAGGAGAGATGACGATGGAACTCGTTATCACGGGTAGCAACAACAAGGTCTCGGTCTCCGATGCCGTGTTCGGTCGCGAATTCAGCGAAGATCTGGTTCATCAGGTCGTCGTCGCTTATCGCAATGCCGGTCGCGCTGGTACCAAGGCACAGAAGACGCGTTCGGAAGTTGCGGGCACGACCAAGAAGTCGAAGAAGCAGAAGGGCGGCGGTGCGCGTCATGGCGCATTGACGGCTCCGATCTTCGTCGGCGGCGGCGTGACCTTTGCGGCCAAGCCGCGCAGCTTCGAACAGAAAGTCAACCGCAAGATGTACCGTGCGGCCATCTGCGCGATCTTCTCTGAGCTTAATCGCCAGGGTCGCCTGATGATCGTCGATGCGTTCGACGTCGAAACCACCAAGACCCAGGGTCTGATCGAGAAGCTGAAGGGGCTGGATGTGGGCAAGCGCCCGCTGATCGTCACCGAGGAAGCCTCCGAGCACCTGTATCTGTCCGCCCGCAATCTGCCGTATGTGCAGGTGCGTGATGTGCAGGGTCTGGATCCGGTCGCTCTGGTCGGGGCCGATACGGTCGTGATCACCGCCGATGCGGTCAAGAAGGTCGAGGAGTGGCTGGCATGAGCAGCAACGAAAAAATCTTCAGCGTGCTGCGTGCTCCGCGAGTCTCCGAAAAGACCGCGCGCCTGCAGGAAATTTCCAACCAGTATGTCTTCGAAGTTTCGAACGAAGCCACCAAGGCCGATGTAAAGGCCGCGGTTGAGCAGCTGTTCGACGTCAAGGTCAAAGCGGTCAACGTGGTCAACGTCAAGGGCAAGAGCAAGTCCTTCCGTAACCGTGCTGGCAGCCGTGGCAATTGGCGCAAGGCGTACGTCCGCCTGGTTGATGGTCAGTCCATCGACGTAACGGCCAAGGCCTGAGGTCCATCCCATGCCATTGATGAAGTTCAAACCCACCTCTCCCGGCCGTCGTTCCGCCGTGCGCGTGGTTACTCCCGATCTGCACAAGGGCGCACCGCACGCGGCGCTGCTCGACTCGCAGAGCAAGTCCGGTGGTCGTAACCACCATGGCCGCATCACCGTGCGTCACGTCGGTGGTGGTCATAAGCAGCACTACCGCATCATCGACTTCAAGCGCAACAAGGAAGGCATTCCGGCGCGTGTGGAGCGGATCGAATACGATCCGAACCGTACCGCTCATATCGCCCTGCTGTGCTATGTCGACGGCGAGCGTCGCTACATCATCGCCCCCAAGGGCTTGAAGGCTGGCGATCAGGTCATTGCCGGTGCCAACGCACCGATCAAGACCGGCAACACGCTGCCGCTGCGCAACATCCCGGTCGGTACGACGGTCCACGGTATCGAGCTGAAGCCGGGTAAGGGCGCTCAGATCGCACGTGCTGCCGGTGCAGCCGTCCAGCTGGTCGCTCGCGAAGGCATCTATGCCACGCTGCGTCTGCGCTCGGGCGAAATGCGCAAGGTGCCGGTCGAGTGCCGCGCCACCATCGGCGAAGTCGGTAACGACGAGCACAACCTCGAGAAGCTGGGCAAGGCTGGCGCCAAGCGCTGGCGCGGTGTTCGCCCGACCGTTCGCGGTGCGGCCATGAACCCGGTCGATCACCCGCACGGTGGTGGTGAGGCCAAGGCTGGCCAGGGTAATCCGCATCCGGTCACCCCGTGGGGTGTTCCGACCAAGGGTTACAAGACGCGCAAGAACAAGCGCACCCAGCAATTCATCGTCCGCGATCGTAGGGGCTAATCGACCATGGCACGTTCACTCAAGAAGGGCCCGTTCGTCGATCACCACCTTGCAAAGAAGGTGGAGTCCGCTGCGGGTAGCAAGAAGCCGATCAAGACCTGGTCGCGCCGTTCGATGATCCTGCCGGAAATGGTAGGCATCACCATCGCCGTGCATAACGGCAAGAACCACATTCCGGTGCTCGTCAACGAGAATATGGTCGGCCACAAGCTCGGCGAATTTGCCGTCACCCGGACCTTCAAGGGTCACGGTGGCGACAAGAAGTCGAGCAGGTAAGGAGAGATGACGATGGAAGCGAAAGCAATCCTGCGCACCGCGCGCATCTCCCCGCAGAAGGCCCGCCTGGTCGCTGACCAGGTGCGTGGACTGTCCGCCGAACGTGCGGTCAATCTGCTGAAGTTCTCGGACAAGAAGGCTGCGCACCTGATCAAGAAGGTTGTGGAGTCGGCTATTGCCAATGCCGAGAACAATCAGGGCGCGGATGTCGACGAGCTGAAGGTCAAGACCATCATGGTTGATGAAGGTCCCTCCCTGAAGCGTTTCATGGCGCGGGCGAAAGGCCGCGGTACCCGCATCCTCAAGCGCACCAGTCACATCACTGTGATTGTCGGCGCCGCCAAGTAAGCGGAAAGGAAAAGACCATGGGTCATAAAGTTCATCCGACTGGAATTCGCCTTGGCATCGCCAAGGATTGGAATTCCAAGTGGTACGCAAGCAAGGCCGACTTCGCCGCCTACCTGGCAGCCGACCTGAAAGTGCGTGAAATGCTGCGCAAGAAGCTCGCGCAGGCAGGTATCAGCAAGATCTTGATCGAGCGCCCTGCCAAAACCGCCCGCGTGACGATTCATACCGCCCGTCCGGGTGTGGTGATCGGCAAGCGTGGCGAGGACATCGAAAAGCTGCGTAAGGAAGTGAGCGCGATGATGGGTGTTCCTGCCCACATCAACGTCACCGAAGTGCGCAAGCCGGAGCTGGATGCGCAGCTGGTCGCCGAGTCGATCGCGCAGCAGCTTGAGCGTCGCATCATGTTCCGCCGCGCAATGAAGCGCTCGGTCGGCAACGCGATGCGCTTGGGTGCCCTGGGCATCAAGGTCAATGTGGCTGGCCGCCTCAACGGTGCAGAAATCGCCCGTTCGGAGTGGTACCGCGAAGGCCGCGTGCCGCTGCACACGCTACGTGCCGACATCGATTACGGTTTTGCCGAGGCGTCCACGACGTACGGCATCATCGGCATCAAGGTCTGGATCTATAAGGGTGAGGTCTTCGACTTCTCCCAGGTTGGCCAGGAGAAGCAGGACGACAGCCCGCGCAACGATCGTAACGATCGCGGCGACCGTGGTGACCGTCCTTCGCGCCCGGCTCGTGAAGCGAGGTAACGGCAATGTTGCAACCCAAGCGAACCAAATATCGCAAGATGCACAAGGGCCGTAACGACGGCCTGGCATGGAGCGGAAACGCCGTCAGCTTCGGCGAGTACGGCCTCAAGGCAACCGCGCACGGTCAGCTGACCGCGCGTCAGATTGAAGCAGCACGTCGTACGATCAGCCGCCACGTCAAGAAGGGCGGCAAGATGTGGATCCGTGTGTTCCCCGACAAGCCGATCACCAAGAAGCCGATCGAAGTCCGCATGGGCTCCGGTAAGGGCAACGTGGAGTACTGGGTCGCGCAGATTCAACCGGGCCGCATGATCTATGAAATCGAGGGTATTCCCGAAGATATCGCACGTGAGGCGTTCCGCCTTGCCGCCGCGAAATTGTCGGTGACCACCACTTTCGTGACCCGGACGGTGCGCTGATGGATATCAAACAACTCCGCGAGAAGTCGGCTGACGAACTGAAGGCCCACCTGACCGATCTGCGTAAGGAGCAGTTCTCGCTCCGTATGCAGCAGGTCACCGGCCAGCTGCCGAAGACCCACGATACCCGCCGGGTGCGCCGCGAGATTGCTCGCGTCAAGTACCTGCTCGGCAGCACCAAGTAAGGACGGCCGCGATGAGCGACAACAACGAAAAGCAAGCGCTGCGCACGGTCGAAGGCCGTGTCGTCAGCAACAAGATGGACAAGACGGTCACCGTGTTGGTGGAGCGCCAGGTCAAGCACCCGTTGTACGGTAAGTACATCAAGCGCTCGTCCAAGCTTCACGCACACGACGCCGACAATGCCTGCAACGAAGGCGACGTCGTGCGTGTGACCGAGATTGCTCCAATGTCCAAGACCAAGAACTGGCGGGTGGTCGAAATCGTCACCCGTTCGGCCGAATAAGGGAGATCTGAATCATGATCCAGATGCAGAGCTACCTCGATGTCGCCGACAATTCGGGTGCCAAGGAAGTGATGTGCATCAAGGTGCTGGGCGGCTCCAAGCGCCGCTATGCACACATTGGCGACATCATCAAGGTGACCGTCAAGGACGCCATTCCGCGTGGCAAGGTCAAGAAGGGCGAAGTCTACGACGCCGTCGTGGTGCGTACCCGCAAGGGTGTGCGCCGTCCCGACGGTTCGCTGATCCGCTTCGATGGCAACGCCGCTGTGCTGTTGAACAATAAGCAGGAGCCGATCGGGACCCGCATCTTCGGGCCGGTGACGCGCGAGCTGCGTTCCGAGAAGTTCATGAAGATCGTCTCGCTCGCTCCCGAAGTGCTGTGAGCGGAGGACATATACATGGCTAACCGTATCAAGAAGGGCGACCAGGTCGTCATCAACACCGGCAAGGACAAGGGTAAGCAGGGTGAAGTTGTGCGTGTGGACGGCGATCGCGTGATCGTCTCCAATGCCAACGTCATCAAGCGCCACACCAAGCCGAACCCGCAGGCGGGTGTCGCCGGCGGCGTGGTCGAGCGTGAAGCGTCGATCCATATCTCCAACGTCAATATCGTCAACCCGGCGACGGGCAAGGGCGAGCGCGTTGGCTTCAAGGTGCTGGAGGATGGACGCAAATTGCGTGTGTTCCGCTCCAGCGGTGAGGCGCTCGACGCCTGAGGAATGCGATCATGAACACTCGTCTCGAAAAGTTTTACAAGGAAAACGTGGTGCCGGCCCTGATGAAGGAATTCGGCTACACCAATCCGATGGAAGTGCCGAAGCTGGTCAAGGTCACGCTCAACATGGGCGTGGGCGAGGCGGCTACCAACAAGAAGATTCTGGAAAATGCGGTCGCCGACATGTCCAAGATCTCCGGTCAGAAGCCGGTGGTCACCAAGTCGCGCGTTTCGGTCGCATCGTTCAAGATTCGTGACGGTTGGCCGATCGGCTGCAAGACCACGTTGCGTCGCGCCAAGATGTACGAGTTTCTGGATCGTCTGATCAACATCTCGCTGCCGCGCGTGCGCGACTTTCGTGGTGTTTCCGGTCGTTCCTTTGACGGTCGTGGCAACTTCAACATGGGTGTGAAGGAACAGATCATCTTCCCGGAAATCGACTTCGACGCCGTCGACGCGATCCGCGGTATGGATATCGCCATCACCACCACCGCCAAGACGGATGCGGAAGCGAAGGCGCTGCTGGCAGCGTTCAAGTTCCCGTTCCGTAACTGACCGTCGAGGACATCCGAAATGGCAAAGACCTCCATGATCCACCGCGATATCAAGCGTGCAAAGCTGGCGAAGAAATTCGCCGGCAAGCGTGATGCGCTGAAGAAGATCCTCTCCAGTCAGGATGCGTCCTACGAAGAGAAGATCGATGCGTCGACCAAGTTGCAGAAGCTGCCGCGCGATTCGTCGCCGAGCCGCCACCGCAACCGTTGCGAGTTGTCCGGCCGTCCGCGCGGTGTCTACCGCAAGTTCGGTCTGGGTCGCAACATGCTGCGCAAGGCCACGATGAACGGCGACGTTCCGGGCCTGCGCAAGGCAAGCTGGTAACAGCATTGCCGGCCGTTCGCGGCCGGCTTGAACAGGATGGTTCTGTTCAACAAGGGAGTCCGACGCAAGTCGGGCTCTTTTGTCGTATACTTCCGCTTCTGTCTTGCCCGCATGGGCCTGGCATGGCGTAAAGGGTCCTGGCCCATCCCCAGGAAAACACAAGATTTTCGCGAAAGCGGATATCGGTGCACTCAAAGGTACTCATATGAGCATGACTGATCCCATCGCCGACCTGCTGGTACGCATCAAGAATGCGGCCGCGGTTGGTAAGCAGACGGTGAAATTGCCGTCGTCCAAGATCAAGGTCGCGATCGCCCAGGTCCTGAAGGACGAGGGTTACATCACGGACCTGCGCGTGACAGCGACCGAGAACAACAAGTCGGAGCTGGAAATCGTGCTGAAGTATTTCGAAGGCCGCCCGGTCATCGAGACCCTGAAGCGTTTTTCGCGCTCGGGTCTGCGCCAGTACCGCGGCAAGACCGAGCTGCCCAAGGTCCTGGGTGGCCTGGGTGTCGCCATCATCTCCACGTCGAAGGGCATCATGACCGATGCGCAGGCTCGCGAAGCCGGCGTTGGTGGTGAAGTCCTGTGCTTCGTGGCCTAAGGGAAGGAATCGATCATGTCCCGTGTAGCCAAGAAGCCTGTTTCCCTTCCGAAGGGTGTTGAACTCAACGTCCAGCCCGAGCTGGTCAGCGTCAAGGGCCCGAAGGGCACCCTGACCCTGCCGAAGCCGGTTGGCGTGGAAATCGCCATCGACGGCGACGTCGCCACGCTGTCGGCCAACGACCCGTCGCAGATCGCCATTACTGGCACCGTGCGCGCCATCCTGGCCAACATGGTCAAGGGCGTGTCCGAAGGCTTCGAGCGCAAGCTCGAGCTGGTCGGCGTCGGTTACCGTGCCGCCATGCAGGGCAAGGATCTGAGCCTGGCGCTCGGCTTCTCGCATCCGCTGGTGTTCGTGGCGCCGGAAGGCATCACGCTGTCGACCCCGACCCAGACCGAAATCTTGGTCCAGGGCGCCGACAAGCAGCGCGTCGGCGAAGTCGCCGCCAAGATTCGCGGTTTCCGTCCGCCGGAGCCCTATAAGGGCAAGGGTGTGAAGTACGCCGGTGAAGTCATCATTCGCAAGGAAGCCAAGAAGGCGTAACGCAGGTCCCTCTGCTAGGAGCCCGTCCATCCATGGCCGGACGTTTCGATGCAAAAGCCTGCTTCCTTCAGCTTCCGTAGGATAAATATCATGAGCATCAACAAGAACATCGCCCGTCTGCGTCGCGCCAAGTCCACCCGTTCGCACATCCGTGAACTGGGCGTCGCTCGCCTGTCGGTGCTGCGCACCGGCCAGCATCTGTATGCGCAGGTCTTCACCGCCGACGGCTCCAAGGTGATCGCTGCGGCGAACACCCTGCAGGCCGACGTCAAGGAAGGCCTGAAGAACGGCAAGAACAGCGATGCGGCCGTCAAGGTCGGCAAGCTGATCGCCGAGCGCGCCAAGGCTGCCGGCATCGAGAAGGTCGCATTCGACCGCTCGGGCTACCGCTACCATGGCCGTATCAAGGCGCTGGCCGACGCAGCTCGCGAAGGCGGCCTGCAGTTCTAAGCACTGCTGCGGATGTGGCCATCGGCCACATCCGCGTTACCGCCGGCAGGGGAGATGCCGGACCGTCCCGTTCTTTTGCAACGGAGCCGGGAACACAGCGTGACTCCACAACCATAAGCGGCCCCGAGCCGTACATACTCAATCAATCAAGGAATCAAGATGGCAGAAGAACGTGCACCGCGGGGTCGTGATCGCGACCGTAACCGCGAAGAGAAAGTCGACGATGGCATGATCGAAAAGCTGGTCGCGGTCAATCGCGTCAGCAAGACGGTCAAGGGCGGTCGCCAGTTCACCTTCACCGCGCTGACGGTGGTTGGCGATGGTCTGGGCAAGGTCGGTTTCGGGTATGGCAAGGCGCGCGAAGTGCCGGTCGCCATTCAGAAGTCGATGGAGCAGGCGCGCAAGAACCTGGCCACTGTCGATCTGAACAACGGTACCTTGTGGCATGCCGTCAAGTCCGGCCATGGCGCAGCGCGCGTCTACATGCAGCCGGCTTCGGAAGGTACGGGCGTCATCGCCGGCGGCGCGATGCGCGCCGTGCTGGAAGCGGTCGGCGTCAAGAACGTGCTGGCCAAGGCGGTTGGGTCGCGTAATCCGATCAACCTGGTCCGTGCAACCCTGAAGGGTCTGTCGGAAGTGCAGTCGCCGGCCCGTGTTGCGGCCAAGCGCGGCAAGAAGGTGGAGGAGCTCAACCATGGCTAAGGACACCAACAAGACCGTGAAGGTGCGCCTGGTGCGTGGCCTGCGTGGAACCCAGTCGCGTCACCGCCTGTCGGTGCGTGCGTTGGGCCTGAATAAGCTCAACGATGTGCGTGAACTGAAGGACAGCCCGCAGGTTCGCGGTCTGATCAATACCGTTCACTACCTCGTCAAGGTTGAGGACTAATCCCATGACTTTGCATCTCAATGACCTCAAGCCCGCCGACGGCGCCCGTACCGAGCGCACCCGCGTCGGTCGTGGCATCGGCTCCGGCCTTGGCAAGACCTGCGGCCGCGGCCACAAGGGTTCGTTCGCGCGTAAGGGCGGCGGCAAGATCAAGGCCGGCTTCGAAGGCGGCCAGACGCCGATGCAGCGCCGTCTGCCGAAGATCGGCTTCCGCTCCAAGATGGCGCGTGACAGTGCCGAAGTGTTGTCCTACCAGCTGGACAAGCTGGAAGCAGGTGAGATCGACTTTGCAGCGCTGCGTGCGGCCAATCTGGTCCCAAGCCGCGCCAAGAAGGCGAAGATCGTGCTGAAGGGCGAGCTGAGCAAGAAGTTCGTGCTGAAGGGTGTCGCCGCAAGTGCGGGCGCCAAGGCGGCAATCGAAGCTGCCGGCGGCAGCGTAGAGGAGTAATCGGCAGATGGCGCAGGCTGGCATTGGTAACCTCGGTGGCGGGCTCGGCAAGTTCACGGAACTTCGCCAGCGGCTACTGTTCGTCCTCGGGGCATTGATCGTCTATCGCATCGGCTGCTATGTGCCGGTGCCGGGCGTGAATCCCGATGCCATGCTTTCGTTGATGCAGGCGCAGGGCGGCGGCATCGTGGACATGTTCAACATGTTCTCGGGCGGCGCCCTGCACCGGTTCAGTATTTTTGCGTTGAACGTGATGCCGTACATCTCGGCATCGATCGTGATCCAGTTGGCCACGCACATCTTTCCCGCCCTCAAGGCGATGCAGAAGGAAGGCGAATCCGGCCGACGCAAGATCACCCAGTATTCGCGCATCGGTGCGGTGTTGCTGGCGGTGGTGCAGGGCGGCAGTATCGCGCTGGCACTGCAGAACCAGACCGCGCCTGGTGGCGCTCCGGTGGTATACGCGCCGGGCATGGGCTTTGTGCTCACCGCAGTGATTGCACTGACCGCCGGCACCATCTTTTTGATGTGGGTGGGCGAGCAGGTCACCGAGCGTGGCATCGGTAATGGTGTGTCGCTGATCATCTTTGCCGGCATCGTTGCAGGCCTTCCGTCCGCGGCGATCCAGACTGTCGAGGCCTTCCGCGAAGGCAATCTGAGCTTCATCTCGCTGCTGCTGATCGTCATCACCATTCTGGCGTTTACGCTGTTTGTGGTGTTTGTCGAACGCGGGCAGCGACGTATCACGGTCAATTACGCGCGCCGCCAGGGCGGTCGCAATGCGTACATGAACCAGACCTCGTTCCTGCCGCTGAAGCTCAACATGGCAGGCGTGATTCCGCCGATCTTCGCGTCCAGCATCCTGGCTTTCCCGGCGACGCTGTCGATGTGGTCCGGTCAGGCGGCTTCCGGCAGCGGCGTGGGTTCGTGGCTGCAGAAGATCGCCAATGCACTCGGGCCCGGCGAGCCGGTGCACATGCTGGTGTTCGCCGCACTGATCATCGGCTTTGCGTTCTTCTATACCGCGCTGGTGTTCAACTCGCAGGAAACCGCGGACAACCTCAAGAAGTCGGGTGCGTTGATTCCGGGTATCCGTCCGGGCAAGGCGACGGCCGATTACGTGGACGGCGTGCTGACACGTCTGACCGCAGCGGGTTCGTTGTATCTGGTGATCGTCTGCCTGCTGCCGGAAATCATGCGCACGCAGCTGGGCACCTCGTTCCACTTCGGTGGTACGTCGTTGCTGATCGCCGTGGTGGTGGTGATGGACTTCATCGCGCAGATCCAGGCCCATCTGATGTCGCATCAGTATGAGAGCCTGCTGAAGAAAGCCAACCTCAAGGGCGGCTCGCGCGGCGGTCTGGCGCGCAGTTAAGTGGTACACTAGATCTTCATTGCGTGAAGACGGCCTGGTTCCCGGGCCAAGATCTTCCGATCAGAAGGGCGGCTCGCGCGACGTCTCGCGCGCGGGTGTGACGAGGTGGTCCTGTGCGGGAGTAGTACAGGCGATTCGGAGAGGTTTTCTGGGTCAACATCGTCCGGCGCCGGAGCGAGGGCACACTCCCCACGCCGGGTCCATGGAACTTTCGGTTCCACGGGCTTCAAAGCAATCCGAGGCCTTGCTACAATTCCGAGTTCACTTTTGATCCATCCTGCCGGATGGCGCCTGCGCGCTGTCGGGCCATCACTCAGTTGGAGAATCGCGTCATGGCGCGTATTGCAGGCGTCAACCTGCCAGCCCAGAAGCACGTCTGGGTCGGGTTGCAAAGCATCTACGGCATCGGCCGTACCCGTTCGAAGAAGCTCTGCGAATCCGCAGGCGTTACCTCGACCACGAAGATTCGTGATCTGTCCGAACCCGAAATCGAGCGCCTGCGCGCCGAGGTCGGCAAGTATGTCGTCGAAGGCGACCTGCGCCGCGAAATCGGTATCGCGATCAAGCGACTGATGGACCTGGGCTGCTATCGCGGTCTGCGTCATCGCCGTGGTCTCCCGCTGCGTGGTCAGCGCACCCGTACCAACGCCCGCACCCGTAAGGGTCCGCGCAAGGCGATCAGGAAGTAAGGGATAGATCATGGCAAAGCCAGCAGAAAAGAAAACGAAGAAGAAGATCAAGCGCGTCATCACTGACGGCGTCGCTCACGTCCACGCTTCGTTCAACAACACCATCGTCACCATCACCGATCGCCAGGGCAATGCGCTGTCGTGGGCCACGTCCGGCGGCGCCGGTTTCCGTGGTTCGCGCAAGTCGACCCCGTTCGCTGCTCAGGTTGCCGCCGAAAAGGCTGGCCGCGCTGCGCTCGACTACGGCGTGAAGTCGCTGGAAGTGCGTATCAAGGGTCCGGGTCCGGGCCGTGAGTCGGCCGTGCGTTCGTTGAACAACGTGGGCTACAAGATCACCAACATCATCGACGTGACGCCAATCCCGCACAACGGGTGCCGTCCGCCGAAGAAGCGTCGCGTCTAAAGGGAGCGATAAGAAATGGCTCGTTATATCGGTCCTACCTGTAAGCTCGCCCGCCGCGAAGGCGCCGACCTTTCCCTCAAGAGCCCGGCGCGCGCGCTGGACTCCAAGTGCAAGCTTGAGCAGAAGCCCGGCCAACACGGCGCGGCTCGCAAAGGCAAGCTCTCCGACTACGCTACCCAGCTGCGTGAAAAGCAGAAGGTCAAGCGCATCTACGGTCTGCTGGAACGCCAGTTCCGCAACTACTACAAGAAGGCCTCGACCAAGAAGGGCAACACCGGCGAGAACCTGCTGCAGTTGCTGGAAACCCGTCTGGACAACGTTTGCTACCGCATGGGCTTTGCCGTCACCCGTCCGGCCGCGCGCCAGCTGGTGTCGCACCGTGGCGTGTTGGTCAATGGCAAGTCGGTGAATCTGGCTTCGTACCAGATCAAGGCTGGCGATGCGATCACGCTGTCGGAAAAGGCACAGAAGCAGCTCCGCGTGCAGGAAGCCCTGACCGTGGCTGAGCAGCACGACATGACGCCGTCGTGGGTCGAAGTCGATTCGAAGAAGTTCAGCGGCGTGTTCAAGGCCGTGCCGGATCGCGCTGACCTGCCTTCGGATATCAACGAAGCGCTGATCGTCGAGTTGTATTCGAAGTAATTCACATTGGAGAGCCTCCGGCACCGCCGGAGGTTCGCAGGAGACCCCGCAACATGACGGTTACCGCCAACCAGGTTCTGCGCCCCCGTGGTCCGCAGATCGAACGTCTTACCGACAATCGCGCAAAGGTCGTGATCGAGCCCTTGGAGCGCGGTTACGGGCACACGCTGGGCAATGCCCTGCGTCGTGTGCTGTTGTCGTCGATCCCGGGTTTTGCGATCACCGAGGTCGAGATCGACGGCGTGCTGCACGAGTACACCACGGTCGAAGGGCTGCAGGAAGACGTGCTTGACGTCCTGCTCAACCTGAAAGACGTGGCGATTCGTATGCATAGTGGCGACAGCGCGACGCTGTCGTTGTCCAAGCAGGGTCCGGGCACGGTCACTGCGGCCGACATCAGGACCGATCACAACGTCGAGATCATCAACGGCGACCACGTGATCTGCCACCTGACCAAGGACACGGCGCTGAACATGCGCCTGAAGATCGAGCGTGGTTTCGGCTATCAGCCGGCTGCCGCGCGTCGTCGTCCGGACGAAGAGACCCGCACCATCGGTCGTCTGATGCTGGATGCGTCGTTCTCGCCGGTGCGTCGCGTTGCCTATGCCGTGGAAGCTGCGCGCGTTGAACAGCGCACCGACCTCGACAAGCTGGTGATCGATATCGAAACCAACGGCACGATCGATGCCGAGGAAGCCGTGCGCACCGCCGCCGACATCCTCAGCGATCAGCTGTCGGTGTTCGGCGATTTCACCCACCGCGATCGCGGTGCAGCCAAGCCGGCTGCCAGCGGCGTGGATCCGGTGCTGCTGCGCCCGATCGACGACCTTGAGCTGACCGTGCGTTCGGCCAACTGCCTGAAGGCCGAGAGCATCTACTACATCGGCGATCTGATCCAGAAGACCGAAGTGGAGCTGCTCAAGACCCCGAATCTTGGCAAGAAGTCGCTGACCGAAATCAAGGAAGTGCTGGCACAGCGCGGCCTTGCACTGGGCATGAAGCTGGAGAACTGGCCGCCGGCCGGTGTCGCCCAGCACGGCATGCTTGGTTGATGCATCACCGCATGGGCGTCTTCGGGCGCCCATGCTGCTTTTTTACATCGACGGGCCAAAGCCCGCGGTGACATCCGGTCAAAGGACGGCCGGCTCGGACCAACCGCAGTCCATTCAACAGCGCCAGGATGGCGACAACGTCTCTGAAGCAGTCTCAACATTCCTTAGGAAATCACACTCATGCGTCACCAGAAATCCGGTCGTAAATTCAACCGCACCAGCGCGCACCGCGAAGCCATGTTCCGCAATATGGCCGCGTCGCTGTTCAAGCACGAGCTGATCAAGACCACCTTGCCGAAGGCCAAGGAACTGCGTCGCGTCGCCGAGCCGCTGATCACCATCGGCAAGGTCGATGGCGTTGCCAATCGTCGTCTGGCGTTCGCGCGTCTGCGCGACAAGGAAGCAGTGGGCAAGCTGTTCGTCGAGCTGGGCCCGCGTTACGCGACCCGTCCCGGCGGCTACCTGCGCATCCTGAAGGCCGGCTTCCGTGCCGGTGACAATGCGCCGATGGCGTATGTCGAGCTGGTCGACCGTCCGGTCGTCGCCGAGGAAGTGGCCGAGTAATCGGTTCGCTCTTCGCAAAGATTCTCAAAAAGCCCGGCTAGCGCCGGGCTTTTTCATTGCGGTCCGGAACAGTGCCGGTCGATCTCGGCTCGCGCTTGCAGAAGTACAGTGCACGGACGTGCAGGAACCGAGGAAGGTCGAAAAGTCGCCGCAAGGATGGTCGCGACCGGGCGGCGTCCGCCCATTTACAAGGTGACGCGTGACTTTCGGCATGCATGGCTGTACAGGACGTGGTGACGTGCGACCTGCCCGATGCAGGCCTCCGTGGTCACCACGGCAGCGATGGCTGATAATCGGGCATTCGATCCTAGGCAAGCGGTAGCGATGAATCCATTTCGTTGGGGTTTCCGGGCGCAGTTTCTGCTGGGCTTTCTTGCATGCGCAGGACTGCTTGCCTATGCGATCTACGTGCAGCTGCATCTTGGGCTTGAGCCTTGCCCGCTATGCATCTTCCAGCGGATCGCCTTTGCGGCACTGGCGGTGTTGTTTCTGCTGGGCGCGTTGCATGGGCCGCGCGCAGCGGGCACGCGCAAGCTCTATGGCGTGCTGAGCTTCATTGCTGCCGGCGTCGGCATGGGCATCGCGGCGCGGCATGTCTGGGTGCAGATCCGGCCCAAGGACATGATGTCTTCGTGCGGACCGCCGTTGAGCTTTTTGAGCGAGACGATGGGGCCGTTCGAAGTGTTCCGCACCGTGCTGACCGGCACCGGCGACTGCGGCAATATCGATTGGCGCTTTCTGGGCCTGAGCATGCCGATGTGGAGCATGCTGTGGTTCGTGGGCCTGGCGCTATGGGCGCTGTATGCCGGCTTCAAGCAGCGTGGTCCGCGTAAATTGTTCTGATCGTTTCGTTCCGGCGCTGGCCGGCGCCCGAGATTTCTGGAGTTCACGATGTCCGCTTCCCCTCATTCGTCCGTCAACCAGGCAGACCACTGGTCGCCGCAGAGCTGGCGGCAGCGTCCGGCGTTGCAGATGCCGGTCTACCCGGACGCCGTTGCGCTGGAACACACGCTGGGCGAGTTGCGGCAGTTGCCACCGCTGGTGACCTCCTGGGAAATCTTCGCGCTCAAGCGCCAGCTGGCAGAGGCGCAGGAAGGCAAGCGCTTCCTGCTGCAGGGCGGCGACTGCGCCGAGAATTTCAGCGATTGCGAATCGGGCACGATCTCCAATCGCCTGAAAGTGCTGCTGCAAATGAGCCTGGTGCTGGTGCACGGCCTGCACCTGCCGGTAGTGCGGGTAGGGCGCTTTGCCGGGCAGTACGCCAAGCCACGTTCGGCCGACACCGAAACCCGCGACGGGGTGACCTTGCCGAGCTACCGCGGCGATGTGATCAACGCGCCGGCCTTCACCGAAGCGGCGCGCGTGCCGGATCCGCAGCGCATGATCACCGCGCACTCGCGCTCGGCGATGACGATGAATTTCGTACGCGCCCTGATCGACGGCGGCTTTGCCGACCTGCACCATCCCGAATACTGGAATCTGGACTGGGTAGGGTATTCGCCGCTGGCGGCGGACTACCAGAAGATGGTGGCATCGATCGGCGATGCGGTGCGCTTCATGGAGACCCTGTCCGGCGCGGAGGTCTACAACCTCAACCGCATCGACTTCTACACTTCGCACGAGGCGCTGTTGCTGCCGTACGAGGAAGGCCTGACCCGGCAGGTGCCGCGCCAGTGGGGTTGGTTCAACCTGAGCACGCATTACCCGTGGATCGGCATGCGTACTGCCGCGCTGGATGGCGCGCATGTGGAATACCTGCGTGGCGTGCGTAACCCGATCGCGATCAAGGTGGGGCCATCGGTGCAGCCGGATCAGCTGTTGCGTCTGATCGACGTGCTCAACCCGGAAGACGAACCCGGCCGCCTGAGCTTCATCCATCGCATGGGTGCGGCGCAGATCGCCGAGAGGTTGCCGCCGCTGCTGGAGGCGGTCAAGCGCGATGGGCGTCGGGTGTTATGGGTATGCGATGCGATGCACGGCAATACCGAAAGCACAGGAAATGGCTATAAAACACGGCGTTTCGACAATATCCGCAGCGAGGTCGAGTTGTCGTTCGATCTGCATGCCGCAGCCGGGACGCGGCTGGGCGGGGTACATCTGGAACTGACCGGCGAAGACGTCACCGAATGTACCGGTGGTGCGCGCGAGCTGACCGAGCGCGATCTGGAGCGAGCCTACCGTTCCAGCGTGGATCCGCGTTTGAACTACGAGCAGTCGCTGGAAATCGCAATGGCGATCGTGCGCAAGCAACAGCAGGTGGCGTCGCAGCCGCTGGGCGCGTGATGTCACCGTGCGCATGACGTGATGCTCATGCCGCGTGCGGCATGATGCTGCAGCCATCCCTCTTTCCCCCCACAGGAGGAACGGTTTGACTGCCGATTGGAACGTCATCCGCGAATACGCAATCCCGCTTGGTGCCGCGCTGCTGGCGGGCATCGTCACCTGGTCGTTGATGCTGTGGCTGTTTCGCCGCATGCAGGGCCGCGACTATCGCCGTGCTCGCATCATCCGCGTGGTCACGCTGCCGGCCGCCTTCATCCTGCCGCTGCTGTTTCTGGGCATCGCCACCGAGGCGACCCCGCTCTCCGGCAACGGGCTGGTAGCGGTGCAGCATCTGCTGCACGTCGGCATCGTCGGCTGCGTGACCTGGCTGTTGGTACGTGCAGTGTCCGCCGGCGAGATGGCGATCCTGCGCAGCAACCCCATCGAAGTCTCCGACAACCTCACCGCAAGGCGCATCCAGACCCAGACACGCGTGCTGAGCCGGGTGGTGATGGGCGCGGTGATCCTGCTCGGCATCTCGGTGGTGCTGCTGACCTTCCCGCAGGTGCGCCAGATCGGCAAGACGCTGCTGGCATCGGCCGGCATCATCGGCCTGGTGGCCGGTATCGCGGCCAAGCCGGTGTTCGGCAACCTGATTGCCGGTCTGCAGATTGCCCTGACCCAGCCGATCCGGCTGGATGATGTGGTGATCGTGGAGGGCGAATGGGGCCGCATCGAGGAGATCGGCAGCTCGTATGTGGTGGTGCGGATCTGGGACGAGCGGCGCATGGTGGTGCCGTTGACCTGGTGGATCGAGCACCCGTTCCAGAACTGGACACGCAGCAGCGCCGATCTGCTCGGTACCGCGTTTTTGTGGCTGGATTACCGTACCCCGATCGCGGCGGTGCGCGCCGAGCTGGAGCGCATCTGCAAGAGCGAGCCGCTCTGGGACGGACGGGTATGCGTGACCCAGGTGACAGAGACCAGCGAGAGTACGATCCAGGTGCGCCTGCTGGTGAGTGCGCGCAATTCCGGCGATGCGTTCGATCTGCGTTGCATCAGCCGCGAGCGCATGATCGACTTCCTGACCCGAGAGCACCCTTACGCATTGCCCAGGATCCGCGCCGAAATCGCCGCGCAGGAAAAGCCACCCCTGCGCGCCGCCGCGCCGATCGCCCAGGAGAGCGTGCGCTCGCCCGGTGCCGAAGACGGCGAGCCTGCGACTACGGTGTAAGCGCCGGCATGGCCGCCGACGCGCCTGGCGCAGTCGGCGCATAGCCGGGCGCAACACGCGCCTTGCTGCGTTGTTCGTAGGCGTAGGCCAGCTCGATCAGGCGCGGCTCGCTCCAGGCGCTGCCCATGAACAACAAGCCCAGCGGCAGGCCCTGGGTCTGTCCCATCGGCACGCTCAGGCTGGGATAACCGGCCACCGCAGCCGCACCGTAGCCGGCTCCGGGAAAGGTATCGCCCCTGACCAGGTCGGTGACCCAGGCAGCGCCTGTGGTCGGCACGATCAGCGCGTCCAGGCGATTGGCCTGCAGCGCGGCGTCGATGCCTTCCGGCCCCGCCAGCCGTTTGGCAGTGGCCCGGGCCGTGAGATACGCGACGTCGTCCAGTCCCGGCGCGGCCTGCGCCTGCTCGAACAGCTCCTGCCCGAAGTAGGGCATCTCGCGTTGCGCGTGGCTGCGATTGAAGGCGATCAACTGCTCCAGACTCGACACCGGAGCGGTGTGGCTGCGCAGATACGCGTTCAGGCCGGCCTTGAACTCGACCAACAAGACCGTTTGCTCGGCGGCATCCCACTTGCCATCGGTTGTCAGGCTGGTTTCGATGACGGTGGCGCCGGCGGCGCGCAGGGTCTGCACGGCGCGCTCCAGCGTGGCGGCGATGGCTGGATCTTCGCGCAAGGGATTGCGCAGCAGGCCCAGGCGCGCCCTACGCAGGCCGTCGGGCAAGTAGTTTGGTGGGGACGCTGGCGCAGTGCGCGCAGCCGGATCCTGCGGGTCGGGCGCGGCAATCGCCTGCAGCACGGCGGCCGCATCGGCGACGCTGCGCGTCATCGGGCCGGCGGTGTCCTGGCTGGCAGAGATTGGAATGATGCCGTCGCGGCTGACCAGGCCCACGGTCGGCTTGAGCCCGACCAGACCGTTCACCGAGGCCGGGCAGGTGATGCTGCCGTCGGTTTCGGTGCCGATGCCGACCGTGGCCAGGCTGGCGGCGATCGCCGCGCCAGTGCCGGCACTGGAGCCGCAGGGATTGCGATCCAGCGCGTACGGATTGCGGGTCAGCCCGCCGCGTGCGCTCCAGCCGGAGCTGGATTTGGTGGAACGGAAGTTGGCCCATTCGCTCAGGTTGGTCTTGCCCAGGATCACCGCGCCGGCGGCGCGCAAGCGCTGCACCAAGAACGCGTCGCGGCCGGGCCTGAAATCGGCCAGGGCCAGCGAGCCGGCGCTGTTGGCCATCGGCAGCGCATCGATATTGTCCTTGAGCAACACCGGAATGCCATGCAGGGGCCCGCGCACGTGGCCGGCGAGGCGTTCGGCGTCCAATGCACGCGCGTCGGCTTCGGCTTGCGGGTTGAGTTCGATCACTGAATTGAGGGTGGGGCCGGCGCGATCGATGATCGCGACGCGCTGCAGGTACGCGCGGGTCAGATCCAAACTACTGGTCTTGCCGGCAGCCATGCGTGCCTGCAGGCCGATGATGTCGGCATCGATCAGATCGTCTTGCCTGGCAGTGGCTGCGGTGGCACTGGCCGGGGTCAGGCTATCGGCATGCGCACAGCCGCACAGCGCAAGCAGCAGCGCGAAGGACAAGGTGGTGGATCGCATTGGCGGTGTTCCCCGGAGGACTGTTGGCAGGCTAACGGCGCTGCGTCGGGGTGACAACGTGTATGAGCTGCCCGCAGGCGGGCAGGATGCGTCAGCGATGCCGGCGCCTGATCAGATCGCGTGCCAGCACGCCGACCACGATCAGATTGATCGCCAGCACGCCCCAGGCGGTCCAGCCGGGATGGCGGACGATGGCGTAGATATCGAAAGGCAGGTAGATGGCCGCCGACAGGCAGCCCAACAGCGACGCCCAGGCCTTGGCACGCCACAGACCCCAGGCTTCCACCACGTGCAACAGGCCATACGCCAGCATTGCGGCAGCGGCCAGATGGACGGCGTCGGGACTGATAGTCTTGAGCAACGACGGCAGGGCGCCGTGCTCGGGGTCCAGATTGAAGCGGCGGATCAGCGTGCTGACCGCGTTCTGCAGCGGGAGCGGGCCCAGAATTTCCAGGCCCGTTGCCGCCAACAGCGCAAGCGTCCCCTTGACCGCCTCTAGCAATGCGATCACATGCAGACCCGGATGCGCACGCGGATCCGGGCTGTAGGGCGTGTTGCTCACGGAGATGAACTGCCCGTGCTTAGCCGGAACGGCCAGCGCGTTTGCGGTCGCTTTCGGTGAGGAACTTCTTGCGCAGGCGGATTTCCTTCGGGGTGACTTCCACCAGCTCGTCGTCTTCGATGAAGTCCAGTGCCTGCTCCAGGGTGTACTTGATCGCCGGCGTCAGCTTGATCGCATCGTCCTTGCCCGAGGCGCGCATATTGGTCAGCGGCTTGGTCTTGATCGCATTGACGGTCAGGTCGTTGTCCTTGGAGTGGATGCCGACCAGCTGACCTTCGTACACGTTGTCGCCTTCGGCAGCGAACAGGCGGCCACGCTCTTCCAGCGGCCCCAGCGCATAGGCCGGGGTGGCGCCTGGCGCATTGGCGATCATCACGCCGTTCTGGCGCTTGGCGATGGCGCCCTGTTCCTTCGGGCCGTAATGGTCGAACACGTGGAACAGCAGACCCGATCCCTGGGTCAGGGTGCGGAACTCGTTCTGGAAGCCAATCAGGCCACGCGCCGGGATCATGTAGTCAAGGCGCACGCGGCCCTTGCCGTCCGGCTCCATGTTCTTCAGCTGGCCCTTGCGGGTGCCCAGCTTTTCCATCACGCCGCCCTGGTGCTGTTCTTCGATGTCCACCACAAGCTGTTCGATCGGCTCCATCTGCTTGCCGTCGATCTCCTTGATGATCACTTCCGGACGCGACACGGCCAGCTCGTAGCCTTCACGACGCATGTTCTCGATCAGCACCGACAGATGCAGTTCGCCACGGCCGGAGACCAGGAACTTGTCGGCATCGGAGCCTTCCTCGACCTTCAGTGCCACGTTGTGCACCTTCTCGCGGTCCAGACGGTCGCGCAGCTGGCGGCTGGTCAGGAACTTGCCGCCGGACAGGTCCTTGTTGCCGGCGAACGGCGAGTTGTTGACCTGGAAGGTCATCGAGATGGTGGGCTCGTCCACGGTGAGCGCCGGCAGCGCTTCCGGGGCGTCGAGCGCGCACACGGTGTCGGAAATGGTCAGCTCGGCCACGCCGGAGATGGCCACGATGTCGCCGGCCTCGGCGGTGTCCTGCTCGATGCGCTCCAGGCCCAAAAAGCCCAGCACCTGCAGCACCTTGCCCTGGCGCTTCTTGCCTTCGCGGTCGATCACGCTGACCGGCATGTTCTTCTTCAGCACGCCGCGCTGGATGCGGCCGATGCCGATCACGCCGACGAAGTTGTTGTAGTCCAGCTGGCTGATGCGCATCTGGAACGGGCCGTCCGGATCCACGTCCGGTGCCGACACGTGCTGCATGATCGCTTCGTACAGCGCGGTCATGTCGCCGTCGCGCACGCTCGAATCCAGGCTGGCGTAGCCGTTCAGGGCGGAGGTGTAGACGATCGGGAAGTCCAGCTGCTCGTCGGTGGCGCCGAGCTTGTCGAACAGGTCGAACACCTGGTCGATGACCCAGTCCGGGCGTGCGCCGGGACGGTCGATCTTGTTGACCACCACGATCGGCTTGAAGCCCATCGCGAACGCCTTCTGGGTCACGAAGCGGGTCTGCGGCATCGGGCCGTCCATCGCGTCGACCAGGATCAGCACCGAGTCCACCATCGACAGCACGCGCTCGACTTCGCCACCGAAGTCGGCGTGTCCGGGGGTGTCGACGATGTTGATGCGGTTGCCGTTCCAGGTGATGGCCGTGTTCTTGGCCAGGATCGTGATGCCACGCTCCTTTTCCTGGTCGTTGCTGTCCATCACGCGCTCAGCCAGCACGGTGCGCTCGGACAGGGTGCCGGACTGCTTCAGCAGGCAGTCGACGAGGGTGGTCTTGCCATGGTCGACGTGCGCGACGATGGCGATATTGCGGAGTTTTTCGATAGACATGCGGAAAGGGCCCCTGTCTGGCGCCAGTCTTGAGATGAGGTAAGCCCGACATTATAGCGGTTTCGTTGCCGTGCCGTTGCGTTCGGCCGCCGGGCGGTCCAAAACGCCCATTCAGCTTGATCCGGCACCCCCGACGATGGTCCAGCCTGCACGGTCGCCTGCACGGCCGGGTGTATCCTAATGGGCTGTCATACACCCTGAAACCTGCAAGGATTTCCATGTCCCTGATTGCCCATTTCGACACCACCCGCGGCCCGATCGCGGTCGAGCTGTTCGCCGACAAGGCCCCGCTGACCGTCGCCAACTTCGTCAACCTGGTCCAGCGCGGCTTCTACGATGGCCTGAGCTTCCACCGCGTCATCGCCGACTTCATGATCCAGGGCGGTTGCCCGGAAGGCTCCGGCCGCGGCGGCCCCGGCTACCGTTTCGAGGATGAAGCCAACAACGGCGTCGGTCACGACCGCGGCGTGCTGTCCATGGCCAATGCCGGCCCCAACACCAACGGCAGCCAGTTCTTCATCACCCACACCGCCACCCCGTGGCTGGACGGCAAGCACACCGTGTTCGGCAAGGTCACCCAGGGCCTGGACGTGGTCGACGCCGTCGCCCAGGGCGATGTGATCAACAAGGTGACGATCGAAGGCGATACCGACGCCGTGCTGGCCGCCAAGGCCGACCGCGTCGCGGAGTGGAACAAGATCCTCGCCGCCTGATGTCGTTCCCCGAACGGCCGCCCTGTGCGGCCGTTCGTCTGTCACTGCGCGCCGCCAGGCCCTGCGCCACGCCAGCGTTCACCTCCACCCACGTTTTTTAGCAGAGGAAACTCCCCATGAAAGCACCTGTTCGTGTTGCCGTGACCGGCGCTGCCGGCCAGATCGGCTATGCCCTGCTGTTCCGCATCGCCTCCGGCGAAATGCTGGGCAAGGATCAGCCGGTGATCCTGCAATTGCTGGAACTGTCCAATGAAAAGGCCCAGGCCGCGCTCAAGGGCGTGATCATGGAGCTGGAAGACTGCGCATTCCCGTTGTTGGCCGGCGTGGTCGGCACCGACGACGCCGAAGTGGCGTTCAAGGACATCGACGTCGCCCTGCTGGTCGGTGCGCGTCCGCGCGGCCCGGGCATGGAGCGCAAGGACCTGCTGCTGGAGAACGCCAAGATCTTCACCGCGCAGGGCGCGGCGCTGAACAAGGTCGCCAAGCGTGACGTCAAGGTGCTGGTGGTCGGCAACCCGGCCAACACCAATGCCTACATTGCGATGAAGTCGGCGCCGGATCTGAGCCCGAAGAACTTCACCGCCATGCTGCGTCTGGACCACAACCGCGCGCTCAGCCAGCTGTCGCAGAAGCTCGGCAAGCCGGTCGGCGGCATCGAGAAGCTGGTGGTGTGGGGCAACCACAGCCCGACCATGTACCCGGACTACCGTTTCGCCACCGCCGATGGTGCGTCCATCGGCGATGCGATCAATGACCAGGAATGGAACGCGTCCACCTTCATCCCGACCGTGGGCAAGCGCGGCGCGGCGATCATCGAAGCGCGCGGCCTGTCCTCGGCTGCGTCGGCCGCCAATGCCGCCATCGATCACGTGCGTGACTGGGTGCTGGGCAGCAACGGCAGGTGGGTGACGATGGGCGTGCCGTCCGACGGCTCCTACGGCATTCCGGAAGGCGTGATCTTCGGCTTCCCGGTGACCACCGCCAACGGCGAGTACACCCTGGTCAAGGATCTGCCGATCGACGACTTCAGCCAGAAGTACATCGACAAGACCCTGGCCGAGCTGGAAGAAGAGCGCAGCGGCGTATCGCATCTGCTGGGCTGAGTTTTTTGCCTTGCTGCTGTAGCAAAAACGCCGGGCAGTGCCCGGCGTTTTTTATGTGCGCTTATGCGATGCAGTGCGCGAGACGCGGTGGCTGCGGCGCGGAAAGGACACAAGCATGTCCATCGGTGTTGCAAAACCGGTGCGAGACGTATGGCCGCCGCACCGATTGGCTGGTGCGATGCACTCAGGCCAGACCTTCGGCCTTCAATGCGGCCTGCACATCCGCATCGTCCAGCATGCGCTGCACGAACGCATCCACCGCGCTCAGGCCGCTCAGGTCCACGCCCACCTTCTGCGCCCATCGCAGCGTCACGAACAGATACGCATCGGCGCCGGTGTGGGTATCGCTTGCCAGCCAGTTGCGCCCCTGCAGATGCGTGTCGACACGTTCGTAAAAGGTGCGCAACTTGCTGCGTGCGTCGTCATGGCTGCGCGCGATCAGTGCGTCGTCCTGCAGATAGGCGGTGCTGCCGAAGATCGGCTTGAAGGCCGGATGCACATCGGCGTTGGCGAAGGCGATCCAGCGATTGATCTCCGCGCGGCTGCGCGCGGTGCCATCGCCGGACAGGCCGGTGAGCGGTGCGATGTCGGCGATGTAGTTGAGGATGGCGGCGTTCTGGGTCAGTGCCCAGTCGTCGACAACCAGCAGCGGCACGGCGCCGGCCGGGTTGAGGCGCAGATACTCGGGGGACTTCATCGTGGCGGCGTCGACCACCTGCAGATCGAAGGGCAGCCCCGACCAGCGCAGCACGATGTGATCCGCCAGCGAACACGCGCCCGGCTTGGTGTACAGCTTCATGAGAATTTCCGCACAGGAACGAAGACGCAAGCTTAGCGGCAACGCGTGAGTGCGTGGGCAGCGTCAGGATGCGGTGCGCGGGCGCAGCTTCTGTACGCGATAGAACGTGTGGTCGCCGATGGTGGCCACCTGGTACGCGTTGCGCCAGCTTGGGCTTGCGATCGCGCTTGCGGCAAAGTGACTGGCGCCCGGCACGATTTCCTTGCGTTGACCCACCGGCAGCGCCCAGTTGCGCTCTGCAGCCATCGCCACATCCAGCGCCTTGTTCCAGGCATCGTCGTTTTTCAGTTGCGTTCCCGGAGCCACGATGGTGGGCGCGAACTGCTTGCGCGCGGTGACTACCTGGCACATCGAATCGCCCCACAAACCGCTATCCAGCCGACGCAACGCAACTTCGGCGACGGCTTGCTGGCCGCGCAAGGTCTGATCACGCGCTTCCAGGTACACGGTGGTGCTCAAGCACAACGAATCTGCAGCCGGCTGCGGCAACAACTGCGACAGCCAAAGTATCCAAACCAGTTTCATATAACTCCTTGCTCCGTATGGGCCGATCCGCAGGGCATCCAATGTGGATGCACCAGTGCAGAGGGCTTGGCGTCATGGGGAGGCGACCTGCCACGGGTCGCCCGGTCTCCGGCGAAAGAAGATCTACCGGAGGTGCCCACCAGATGCGGCGGGTCAAAAAGTTGGCGCAAGGTAGGCGTCGATCACAGAATCGCGGCTGAATAGGCAGGTTGACGTGTGTGATCGCTTGGGGCATCTACGGCTTTGCTCGCTTACACAACGCGCCCCTTCGTTGAATGCGTCGCATCGCGGTGGCGACAGCGGATGTCGCAAGACATCTTGGCGCAGGGTGCATGCAACGGTATGCGTTTGCGTAGTTGTCAGCGAGACGTCATGCGTTGCGCTGGGCTACAGATGCGGCACCATCTCAAGTCTACATTACACGTCATCGTCACCGATGAATGTGCTTGTGCGATGGTGTCTTGCAGTAGTGGCTACACATCGAGATGCACACGCAGGTGCATGAAGGCACTGTCAGTGCCCGATGTCTGCTGCTGATAGGATCGCGCATTGCGCGCTTGCTTGCGCATCGCAGAATCCGGGGTTGCACGCACTAAAGGAGGCCGCCGAATTGCCCGACGCAAAATTGATGGAGGTAGGCAAAAAGCGCCACAAGGTTGTTTGCTCTCGCACTGCATCATCAAGTCGCTCGCCAACGCCTGCGTGCACACCCCGCAGCAATGACTCAATGGCGTTTCAGATGGGCTGTAATGTCCGCACGAAGATATGCAGCCGAAGTCGCCAGAACTATCGGCACGATTTTTTCGACGGTATCAGTGGCGCATCTGCGTTGACCGAGTGGCGACTGCATCGCACGCTTGCTGCACTTTTGCTCATTTACGCTGTGCATGTTCGAACGTATCAGGCGTGTTGAATCACACGCATCAAGTTCGACACGGTGCGAGATGATTTCATGCAGACATGCAGACATGCAGACATGCAGACATGCAGACATGCAGACATGCAGACATGCAGGCCAGCGGCATTCGCATTGTCACCGGCGCGATCGATGGCAGCGTCGGGATTCGCACCGATCTGGCCACTCGGATCTCGGCCTACAAACTCGCGCTGGCATCGGATGGACGGATCGGTCATCGCTCACTAACGCCATTACCAGCGTTGACGTTGAGTGAGTCAGGCGCCACGACACTCGCACACGGGTTCGTGCCGGTATCGCGAGCAGGCTGCTGTGGCTTTCAGCGCTTCGCGGCAACGCGCGTCACAACCTAGCCGCCAATCGGCACGCCTGATTGATCGCACGCTTGGCATCCAGTTCGGCAGCGACATCCGCACCGCCGATCAGATGCGGTTGTTGGCCGGCCGCCTGCAGCGCGGCAAGCAAGTCGCGGCGCGGTTCCTGGCCGGCGCAGATCACCACCGTGCCGACATCGAGCAGCTGTTCCGTACCTTCCACGCGGATCCGCAGCCCGGCGTCGTCCACGCCCAGATATTCCACACCGCCAAGCATCTTGACGCCCTTGGCCTTGAGCGTGGCGCGGTGGATCCAGCCGGTGGTCTTGCCCAGGCGCGCGCCGGGTTTGCCGGGGCTGCGCTGCAGCAGCCAGACCTGACGGGTTGGGCCCTCGGGCTGCGGTCTGGCCAATGCGCCAGCTGTCTCGAAGCTGGGGTCCACGCCCCATTCGGCCATCCAGCGTGCAGGGTCCAGCGACGGCGATGGCCCTGTGTGCACGAGAAATTCGCCGACATCGAAGCCGATCCCGCCGGCCCCGATGATCGCGACCCTGTCGGCAGCGACATGGCGGCCCAGCACCACGTCCAGATAACTCACGACCATCGGGTGATCGGCGCCGGGGAAGTCCACCTTGCGCGGCTCGATGCCGGTGGCCAGCACGATCTCGTCGAAGTCTTTCAGGTCTGCCGCTTCTACATGGGTATTCAGGCGCAGCTGCACCCCGGTCGCGTCGATGCGGTGACCGAAGTAGCGCAGCGTCTCGTTGAATTCCTCCTTGCCCGGGATGCGCCTGGCGACGTTGAATTGCCCGCCGATTGCATGGCCTGCATCGAACAAGGTGACGCGATGACCGCGCTCGGCGGCCACCGTCGCGCACGCCAGGCCGGCCGGGCCGGCACCGACCACCGCAATGCGCCTGGGGTTGGCAGTCGGTGCATAGATCAGTTCGGTTTCGTGCGCAGCGCGTGGGTTGACCAGGCAGCTCGCCAGCTTGTTGTCGAACACATGGTCCAGGCAGGCTTGATTGCAGGCGATGCAGGTGTTGATGGCATGCGACTGGCCGGTGCGGGCCTTGTTGGCCCACTGCGGGTCGGCCAGCAGCGGGCGCGCCAGCGACACCATGTCGGCCGCGCCGTCGGCCAGGATGCGTTCGGCCACTTCGGGCATGTTGATGCGGTTGGTGGCCACCACCGGAATGCGCAGGTGCGGCTTGAGCTTGGCGGTCACACCGGCAAATGCCGCGCGCGGTACCGAGGTGGCGATGGTCGGGATGCGTGCTTCGTGCCAGCCGATGCCGGAATTGATGATGGTCGCGCCAGCCGCCTCGATTGCCTGCGCCTGCGTCAGGATGTCCTGCCAATGGTTGCCGTCCTCGACCAGGTCCACCAGCGACAGCCGGTAGATGATGATGAAGTCCGGCCCGCAGGCCTCACGGATGCGTCGCACGATCTCCACCGCAAAGCGCATGCGCTTGGCCGCATCGCCACCCCAGGCATCGCTGCGCTGGTTGGTACGCGCAGCGGTGAATTCGTTGATCAGATAGCCTTCCGATCCCATCACCTCCACCCCGTCGTAGCCGGCGTCGCGCGCCAGCCGCGCCGCACGCGCGTAGGCTGCGATCTGCCGGTCCACCGCACGTGCCGATAGCGCGCGTGGGGTGAACGGATTGATCGGCGCCTTGAGTCTGGACGGCGCCACCGACAGCGGATGATAGGCGTAGCGCCCGGCATGCAGCAGCTGCAGGCAGATCTTGGCGCCGTGCGCATGTACCGCCTGGGTGACCTGACGATGCGGGCGCACTTCCCACGGCCACGACAGCTTGCCGCCGAACGGCTTGAGCCAACCCACCACGTTCGGCGAAAAACCGCCGGTGACGATCAAACCGACCCCGCCGGCAGCGCGCTCGGCGAAATACACGGCCAATTTGGGGAAATCGCGCGCACGGTCTTCCAGACCGGTGTGCATCGAGCCCATCAGGACGCGGTTGCGCAGTTGCGTGAAGCCCAGATCGAGCGGTGCGAACAGGTGCGGGTAGGACGAGACAGACGGGCCGGTGGCGGGCGACATGGCAAGATACGCTGGCGTACGGAGTGCGCACGATGCAGGCAAACGGGCGTGACGGCAAGTCTTGACGCCGCGCCGCCGCTATCGGCAGCGTGGGGCCGGGGAGGTCGGGGCGGCTGGCTTGCGCTCTGGGCCGCGCACCAGCTGAGGCGCTCCACACCTGCTAAACCCGACCAGCCACGCCAAGAAGACGCCCATCGGGGGCTTCTGGATGGCTGACGCTCGATCCGGCGCTTGCCGACGCCCTGATCAGTGGCGTATGTGCGGGCCAACAGGCCGGTGCCCCATGCAGCAGCCGAACTCAAGCGGTAACGCCCATCACCACCCCGCCAGTACCAACTTGCCGATCGTGCTGCCGCTTTCCAGGCGTCGATGTGCCTCGCGCAATTGGTGCGCATCGATGGGCGACAGTGTCTCGGTATGCGTGGTGCGCAACTCGCCCGCATCGATCAGGCTGGCGGCGCGGTTGAGAATGCGGTGCTGCTCGACCATGTCCTCGGTTGCGTAGCGGGCGCGGGTAAACATCAGTTCCCAATGGATGCCGATGCATTTTGATTTGTAGGGATCGCCGATCGACAGCGGGCCACGCGGCTCCACGATCAAGCCGACATGCCCCTGCGGTGCCAGGATCTCACCCAACTGCTCCCAGTAGCGGTCGGTGTCGGCCAGGTTGAGCGCTACGTCCACGTTCTGCATCCCCAGGGCCTGCAACTGCGGATGCAACGGCTGGTGATGGTCGATGACATGCTGGGCGCCCATCTGCCGCACCCATTCGATGGTTTCCGGTCGCGAGGCCGTGGCGATCACGCTGAAGCCGGCATGCCGCGCCAGCTGGATGGCGATCGAACCCACGCCGCCCGCGCCACCGATGATCAGTACGTGCCTGCCGCGATTGCGTGCGCCGTCGAAAGAGAACGGCATGCGATGGAACAGCAGCTCCCACGCGGTCAACGTGGTCAGCGGCAGGGCCGCTGCCTGGGCGAAGCTGAGCGAGGTGGGCTTGCAGCCTGCGATGCGCGCATCGACCAACTGATACTGCGCATTGCTGCCAGGTCGTCCGATATCGCCCGCGTAATACACCTCATCGCCGACCGCGAACGCGGTGACATCGGGACCTACCGCTTCGATGACTCCGGCCGCGTCATAGCCCAGGATCTTCGGCGCATCCAGCGTTTGCGGCTTGGGGGCGCGCACCTTGGTGTCGACCGGATTGACCGAGATCGCCTCGACACGCACCAACAAGTCATATCCGGAGGGAGCCGACGGGGCCGGAAGTTCCATGTCAAGCAGGGCGGCGGGATCGTCGATCGGAAGATGGCGGGTGATGACGACAGCTTTCATCTGGTCGCTCCATATGGGGAGTTCAGGGTGCGTTGTGCAGACGTCACGTTGCAACCACACCCCTCCTAATTCAGCTCGCACGGGGCCTGGCGTTCACCAATGTGGTTTTTGCGTCGCTGCGCAGTCCGCCGCCGGAGTCGACCCGCCGTCGTATTCAACTCACTTAATTGGGCTGCGGTTCATGCAGGCCAGATATGCAAACTGAGTGCCCGGTCCTTTCCTTCATGAAACTGTATACGTAGTATTGAACGGCATTGCTGGCCCTGGTGATTGCTTTCACATGTTATATGACCGTTAACGCGATCTTCACTAAGGCCGGCTTAATCTGCGCCCCGATGGCTCTGGATGTGACGAGCATCTTTACCAAGAACAACGCCTCTATCGGTTTTATCTCCCAAAGAAGGAGCTGTATACACATGAACAAGAAAATTCTCACTGCCGCGTTGCTCGGTGGTCTGGCGGTTGCCCAGGCTGCTTCCGCGCAGGAGTTCGATGACCGTTGGTACCTGACCGGTGGCGCTGGCTTCAACTTCCAGGACAGCGATCGTCTGACCAATGACGCCCCGTTCGTCACCCTGGGCCTGGGCAAGTTCGTTAGCCCGAACTGGTCGATCGACGGCGAGCTGAACTATCAGAACCCGAACTTCGATGCCAACCAGGATCAGAACTGGAGCCAGTACGGCATCTCGTTCGACCTGCGTCGCCACTTCATCCAGGAAGGCCGCGGCTGGAACCCCTACCTGCTGTTCGGTCTGGGCTATCAGCGTTCGGAAGAAGAGTTCGACGCCACCCCGAACCCGGTTTCGCCGGGCCAGCAGAAGGACGGCAACTTTGCCGCCAAGGCTGGTGTCGGTCTGCAGACCACCTTCGACAAGCGCGTCGCCGTGCGTGCCGAGTTGGCCTACCGCGCTGACTTCAACGACCAGAGCGTCGCTGCTCCGCAGGAAGACTGGTTCGGCGACGTGCTGGCTTCGGTCGGCGTCGTGATCCCGCTGGGACCGGCTCCGTCGACCGCTCCGCCGCCGGCTCCGGCTCCGGTTGCTCCGAGCTGCGCAGACCTGGATGACGACGGTGACGGCGTCAACAACTGCGACGACAAGTGCCCGGCTTCGCAGCCTGGCCAGACCATCGGTCCGGACGGTTGCCCGGTGCCTGTGTCGATCGACCTGAAGGGCGTGAACTTCGACTTCAACAAGTCGACCCTGCGTCCGGACGCCGTCTCGATCCTGAGCGAAGCGACCGAGATCCTGAAGCGTTACCCCGACCTGAAGGTCGAGGTTGCCGGTCACACCGACTCGAAGGGTACCGACGCGTATAACCAGAAGCTGTCCGAGCGTCGTGCGACCACCGTGTACGACTACCTGACCAAGAACGGCGTCGATGCGTCGCGTCTGGTTGGTCCGATCGGCTACGGCGAGAGCCGTCCGATTGCTCCGAACGCCAACCCGGATGGTTCCGACAATCCGGAAGGCCGTGCGAAGAACCGTCGTACCGAGCTGAACGTCCAGAACTAATTGGACCGCTAGCTGCTGCATACAGAACCCGGCCTCGCGCCGGGTTTTGTCTTTGTGGGAACCGAAAACCGGCGCCTGGACGGTGCCAATGCTGTCTGTGTTGCCATACAAGCGCGGTGCCGGTTGAAACGGCGTTCATCGCTGCCTACACTCGCCGCGTCAACACCACACTCATAACTGGAAGAACCCGATGCTGCGTACTGCCACGGCAGGATTGCTCTGTCTCGCCTTGATTCCCGCCGCCTACGCCGCTCCGAACTGCGCCGGCAGCACGGTGTCCCAGCCACTGCCGTTGCCCGCTACCGTCATTGCGCCGGCAGCCGCCGAGTTCTACACCCGTAGCGTGCAGCTGGGCATGCCCACCGGCGTGCTGGCACAGCCCTATACCACTGAGCAGTCGGTGGACCGCGTGTTGCTGCGTCTGCGCGTGGAAGGCTGCCAGGATCTGGCCAAGGTTATTCCGCCCGGTGGCACCGTCAATCCGAACGATCCGGCTGCCTACAAGGCCACCACCGCATTCGACAACACCCCGTGGCGCTTTGACATGAGCCAGAACGGCAAGCGCATGACCGCCGAAGAATTCGACGCCTGGATGAAGGCGCGTGGCGTGCGTGTGGTCAAGGCGCGTCCGGTGGCGGCGCCGGCGCCGGCTGCTGCGGCAACTGCAACGCCTGCGGCCGACGCCAAGTCGGTCGAAAACAAGTAAGCGGCGCGGTCGGGACGGCATGACCCGGCGGCCTGCGCCGGCGACGTCCCGGCAGCGCACGCGTGGTCCGGCGGGCCCGTCGCGCGTCTCCGCTACGACCGTGGCAACCACCGCGCCACGCCATGGGCTGGCGCGCGTGCTGTCCAAACTGGGCGTGTGTTCGCGTACCGAAGCGGCGCGCTGGATCGCCGACGGGCGGGTCAGCGTGGCGGCACGTGTGGTGCACGATCCCGAGTATCCGATCCGTGCCGATCAGCAGTCCGCCATCCGTGTCGATGGGCAGCCGTTGGCCGGGCCGGCGCGGTGCTATCTGATGCTCAACAAGCCGCGCGGCGTGGTCACCACCGCACGCGACGAGCAGGGCAGGGACACGGTGTATCGCTGCTTCGATGGTGCCGGCTTGCCGTGGATCGCCCCGGTCGGGCGCTTGGACAAGGCCAGCGAAGGCCTGCTGCTCTTCAGCAACGACCCGCAATGGGCGGCGGCAGTGACCGACCCGGCGACCGGGCCAGACAAGACCTATCACGTGCAGATCGATTGCCGCCCGAGCGCTGCGCAACTGGCGCAGCTGCAGGCCGGCATGGTCGACCCCGATCCGGAGGGCGAGGGCGTGCTGCTGCGCGCCAAGCGGGTCGGAGTGCTGCGCGAAGGCGAGCGCAATGCGTGGCTGGAGATCGTGCTGGACGAAGGCCGCAATCGACAGATTCGCCGCTTGTTGGCCGCGGTGGAGATCGGTGTGCTGCGGCTGGTGCGGGTGGCGATCGGGTCGCTGGCGATGGGCGAGCTGGGCAAGGGGACGTGGCGGATGCTCAGCCCAGAGGAAGTCAGTGCGCTGACGGTGGCTCCCGCCAGCGCGCCAAGCGCGCGCTGAGCAAGGCGCTGACCACCTCGACGGCGCGGGCGTCGCCGGCACCGTTGGCATCGTGGTGCCGACCCTTGGCGTGATTGCAGCCGGCACAGGCCAGGGCGAGATTGCGCGCCGCATTCGCATCGTCGCCGACCAGCGCGCACAGGGCCGTCGCCGCGCGACGGCCGAACCAGGCCTGCGGGACCACGTGTTCCAGCGTGGTATGCCCGTGCGGCTCGCCATCGGCGCGCAGCTGCAGGCGCCGACGGCAATGCAGGCAGCGGGTTTCCCAGTTGCCGTCCAACAGCTGCGCCTGGGTGTCGGTCTGCGCCGCCAGCAGCAGCCGTTGGCGCAGCGCCGTGCGCATCAGTGCTGGATCACGTCGAGTTCGCGCCCGATCTTGATGAACGCGTCGATCGCCTGATCCAGCTGCTCGCGGGTGTGCGCGGCGCTGATCTGGGTACGGATGCGCGCCTGGCCCTTGGGCACCACCGGGAAGAAGAAGCCGATCGCGTAGATGCCTTCTTCCAGCAGCCGCTTGGCGAATTTTTGCGCCAGCGGCGCGTCGTAGAGCATCACCGGGCTGATCGGATGCACGCCGGGCTTGAGGTCGAAGCCGGCGGCGGTCATGCGCGCGCGGAAGTAGCGGGTGTTGTCGACCAGGTGCGTACGCAGATCGCCGGCGGCTTCCAGCATCTCGAAGGCCTTGATGCCGGCGGCCACCACGTGCGGCGGCAGCGAGTTGGAAAACAGGTAGGGACGCGAGCGCTGGCGCAGCAGTTCGATGACTTCGCGCTTGGCGGTGGTGAAACCGCCCAGTGCGCCGCCCATCGCCTTGCCCAGCGTGCCGGTGATGATGTCGATCTGGTCCAGCACGCCCTTGACCTCGGCCGAGCCGCGGCCGGTGGCGCCGAGAAAGCCGGTGGCATGGCATTCGTCGATATGCACCAGCGCATTGTATTTGCGGGCGAGGGCGGTGATCTCGTCCAGCGGGGCGATGAAGCCGTCCATCGAGAACACGCCGTCGCTGGTGATCAGCTTGGTCTTGCAGCCGGCCGCATCGGCCGCCTGCAGCTGCGCTTCCAGGTCGGCCATGTCGCAGTTGGCGTAGCGGAAGCGCTTGGCCTTGCACAGGCGAACGCCGTCGATGATCGAGGCGTGGTTGAGCGCGTCGGAAATGATCGCGTCCGCTTCGCCGAGCAGCGGTTCGAACAGGCCGCCGTTGGCATCGAAACAGGCCGCGTAGAGGATGGTGTCCTCGGTGCCGAAGAAGTCGGCAATAGTGCGCTCTAGCTGCTTGTGCAGGTCCTGGGTGCCGCAGATGAAGCGCACCGAGGCCATGCCGAAGCCGTGCGTGTCCAGCGCGTCCTTGGCGGCCTGGATGATGTCCGGGTGGTCGGCCAGGCCCAGATAGTTGTTGGCGCAGAAGTTGAGCACGCTGCGGCCATCGGCCATGGTGATCCGGGCCGACTGCGGGCCGGTGATGATGCGCTCGGACTTGAACAGGCCCTGGGCCTGGATGGTTTCCAGTTCGGCGGCGTAATGGGCAGTCAGCGCAGCGGGAGCGTTGGTCATGGCGGTCGCAGTGGCAGGAGACGCATGATTTTAACGATCACGGTGGCATACCACTACGTCATGCAAAATCGGCATAAGGTGCGGCCTTGATGTCATTTCACCGCCTGCGTGCCGCTGCGCAGCATGGCATGCTTGCTGTTCAGCTGCGCCCCAACGGTCTGGAGATTGCTGTGACCCACCCCCGCTTCCGTCTTATGGCGACTGTGTTGTGCAGCCTGCTGGTCCTGGCCGGCCCGGCAGGCGCGCGCGACATCGGCCTGCTCAATGTCAGTTACGATCCCACCCGCGAGTTCTACCGCGACTACAACAACGCGTTTGCCGCGCAGTGGAAGCAGCAGCATCCGCAGGACACCGTCACGGTAGAGACCTCGCACGGCGGCTCCGGCAAACAGGCACGTGCGGTGATCGACGGCATCGAGGCCGATGTGGTCACGCTGGCGCTGGCCTACGACGTCGATGCGATCGCCGAAAAAGCCAAGCTGATCGACAGCGACTGGGAAAAGCGCCTGCCCGACAACAGCGCGCCTTACACCTCGACGATCGTGTTCCTGGTGCGCAAGGGCAACCCGAAGAACATCCACGATTGGCCGGACCTGCTGCGCTCCGGCGTGGCGGTGGTGACGCCCAACCCCAAGACCTCCGGTGGCGCGCGCTGGAATTACCTGGCCGCCTGGGCCTATGCCGACCACATCTTCAAGGGCGACCGCGAGCGCATCATGCGCTACATGCAGGCGCTGTTCCGCAACGTGCCGGTGCTGGATACCGGTGCGCGCGGCGCCACCACCACGTTCGTGCAACGTGGCATCGGCGATGTGTTGCTGGCCTGGGAAAACGAGGCGCTGCTGGCACGCGAAGAGCTGGGCAAGGACAAGTTCGAAATCGTGGTGCCCAAGCTGTCGATCCTGGCCGAGCCGTCGGTGGCGCTGGTCGACAAGAACGTCGACAAGCACGGCACCCGCGAGGTGGCCGAGGCCTATCTGCGCTACCTGTACGCGCCGCAGGGGCAGAAGCTGGCGGCCAAGCATTTCTATCGCCCGCGTCATCCGGAATTTGCCGACCCTGCCGATCTGGCAAGGTTCCCGGACATCAAGCTGGTAACCATCCAGGATGCGTTCGGGTCATGGGACAAGGCGCAGCAGGAACACTTCGCCGACGGCGGCGTATTCGATCAGATCCAGGCAAAAAAGTAGGCAATGCCGATGTCGGTTGCACCCCACCAAGCGCCGTCACCGCGCCGACGCGTGATGCCGGGGCTGGGCTTGAGTCTTGGAATCACGCTGACCTGGCTGGGATTGGTCGTGCTGATCCCGCTGCTGGGCGTCTTCATCAAGACCAGCGGATTGGGCTGGGACGGCCTGTGGCGGGTATGGAGCGAGCCGCGCGTGCTGTCGGCGCTGCGGGTGAGCTTCGGCACCGCATTTGCGGCCGGCGCCTTCAATGCGGTGATGGGCACCGGGGTGGCATGGGTGTTCGTGCGCTACAGCTTCCCGGGCAAGCGCCTGTTCGATGCGGTAATCGATCTGCCGTTCGCGTTGCCGACTGCGGTGGCCGGCATCGCGCTGACCGCGCTGTACGGCGGCAACGGCTGGGTCGGGCGTTGGCTGGAGGCGATCGGCATCAAGGTCGCCTACACCCAGTTGGGCATCGTGCTGGCGCTGGTCTTCGTGGGGTTGCCGTTCGTGGTGCGGGTGGTGCAGCCGGTGCTGGCCGAGAGCGAACGCGAGCTGGAAGCGGCCGCCGCCACGCTGGGCGCGTCGCGTTGGCAGACCGTGTGGCGGGTGGTGCTGCCGGGACTGTGGCCGGCGGTCCTGACCGGATTTGCGCTGGCGTTCGCGCGTGGGGTTGGCGAGTACGGTTCGGTGATCTTCATTGCCGGCAACCTGCCCAATTCCACCGAGATCGCGCCGCTGCTGATCACCATCCGGCTGGAAGAGTTCGACTACGCCGGTGCCACCGCGATTGCCGCGGCGATGCTGCTGCTGTCGTTCGTGATCCTGCTGGTGGTCAATACGCTGCAGGCACGCCTGCTGCGTTATCAACGGAGGACTGCATGAACGATGCTGTTTCGCCGCTGCCCGCCATGTTGCACACCCGCCAGATGACCGAACAGGCGCGCCGCATCACCGAGTCGGCCACCAACGAGCCGCGTTGGGTGCAGTGGTTGATGATTGCGGGGGCGCTGCTGTTTCTGCTGGCGTTTTTGTTGCTGCCGTTGGTGCTGGTGTTCGCCGAGGCGCTGCGCGGTGGCTGGGACACCTTCCTGCGCGCGATCGTCGACCCGGACGCGTTGTCGGCGATCAAGCTGACCTTGATCGTCACTGCCATCGTGCTGCCGCTGAATCTGGTGTTCGGCGTGGCGGCGGCGTGGGCCGTCAGCAAGCATCGATTTCCCGGCAAACGCTTGCTGATCAGCCTGATCGACCTGCCGTTCTCGGTATCGCCGGTGGTGGCGGGTCTGATCTTCGTGCTGATCTTCGGCCGCAGTGGCTGGGCATGGCCGTTGATCGACGAAGGCTGGCGGCTGCAGTTGCCGTTCTTTGGCGAGATGCTGATCCAGCTGCCGCGCATCGTGTTTGCGTTGCCCGGCATCGTGCTGGCGACGACTTTCGTCACGTTCCCGTTCATCGCGCGCGAGTTGATGCCGTTGATGGAACAGCAGGGCAGCGATGAAGAACTGGCCGCATTGAGCCTGGGCGCCAACGGCTGGCAGATGTTCTGGCGGGTGACCTTGCCGAACATCCGCTGGGGCCTGCTGTACGGCGTGTTGCTGTGCGCGGCACGTGCGATGGGCGAGTTTGGTGCAGTGTCGGTGGTGTCCGGGCATATCCGCGGGCGTACCAACACGCTGCCCTTGCACGTGGAAATTCTCTACAACGAATACGCCTACAGCGCCGCGTTCGCGTGTGCCTCGTTGCTGGCGCTGACCGCGCTGCTGACGCTGGCGCTGAAGACGTATCTGGAATGGCGGCACGGCGATTCGCTTGCCGCCAACCACCGACATTGAGGTGAACATGGGCATCCGCATCCACCGCCTGCGCAAGCAGTTCGATACGTTCACCGCGTTGGACGACATCACCCTGGACGTGCGTCAGGGCGAGTTGCTGGCCTTGCTGGGGCCGTCCGGTTCGGGCAAAACCACCTTGCTGCGGATCATGGCCGGGCTGGAGCATGCCGATGGCGGGCAGGTGCTGTTCGGCGACGAAGACGCCACCCGCATGAGCGTGCAGTCGCGCCGGGTCGGCTTCGTGTTTCAGCACTACGCGCTGTTCAAGCATATGGACGTGTTCGAGAACATCGCCTTCGGCCTGCGGGTGCGACGCGGTCCCGAGCGCTGGGCCGAAGCGCGTATCCGCGCACGTGTGGAGGAGCTGCTTGCGTTGGTGCAGTTGCAGGGTCTGGAGCAGCGCTATCCCACCCAGCTGTCCGGCGGTCAGCGGCAGCGCGTGGCGCTGGCGCGCGCGCTGGCGATCGAGCCGCGCGTGCTGCTGCTGGACGAGCCGTTCGGTGCGCTGGATGCGCAGGTGCGCCGCGACCTGCGCCGCTGGCTACGCGAGCTGCACGAACGGACCGGCCTGACCACGGTGTTCGTCACCCACGACCAGGAAGAGGCGCTGGAGCTGGCCGACCGGGTGGCGATCCTCAACCGTGGCCGTATCGAGCAGCTCGACACGCCGGCGATGATCTACGACAAGCCGGCCTCGCCGTTCGTGTATTCGTTCGTGGGTGCGGTGAACCGCATTCCCGGTGTGTTGGCGCAAGGCCAGATCCAGGTCGCCGGGCATGCCTTGCCGGCAGTCGACACCGCGCTGGCGGCCGGCCCGGTAGAGGTCTACGTGCGGCCGGAAGATCTGGTGCCGGACGACGCTGGATGGCCGGCCACGGTGGCCTGGTCGCAGCGCAGCGGTGCGCGTCTGCGTCTGCGCGCAACGCTGGAGCCGGCTGGTAATGAAATAGAAGTGGAGCTGCCGGCATCGGCGGGGAGCTTTCAGCCCGGGCAGCAGTTGTTGCTGGCCGCGCGACATTTTGGCGTGTTCCCGGCCTGATTGAGGCTGGGATTGATGATTCGGATTGGCAGCGATGCGCTTGGCCGTAGCAAATCCCGTGCGGAGCTGGCGTCTATACCTTCTCGTTGAGTGAGATAGATATGACTACAACGACTTCGGCGTGAATGGTGGCAAGGCCTTCGGTCCGCAGGGGCTTGAGCGTGGGCTATTACGACACCAGCGAGCGCAAGTACGTCCATGTAGGCTCTTACGCGGCATCCATGCCGCGTATGGCCCCGCGACGGTAGGCTGACAAGGGCCCGTCGAGATGGTCGGTGTGTATGGTGCGAGCAGGCACAACGTCCGCTGCTCGGATAACGCCGCGTCCAGTCGTGTTTCTAATGCAAGCGGATCGACGGACAAGCTTTCAAGCAGCAACCCACCAACTCTCGGTCGGTGTCCTTGCCGGTTGCGGGACCCTTGGCGGCATGGATGCCGCCACGAAGCCTCCAGGAACGGATTCACGGCGTGTCCCGAGTGTGGCAAGTGCGCCGCGCGCTCGACCAGTGAGCTTTGCCTGTTGCGTCAGCTGCGCTCTGAAGATGGACATGCAAAAGGCGCCTTGCGGCGCCTTTTGTGTTGAAACGCATTGGCCGATCAGTTCCAGCTCAACACGACCTTGCCGGCCTTGCCTTCTTCCATCAGGTCGAAGCCCTTCTGGAAGTCGTCGATCGGCAATTGATGGGTCAGCACCTTGTGCAGCGGGAAGCCCGATAGCACCAGTTGCGTCATCTTGTACCAGGTCTCGTACATCTTGCGGCCGTAGATGCCCTGCACGGTGAGGCCCTTGAAGATGATCTTGTCCCAGTCGCAACCGGCGCCGCGCGGCATGATGCCGAGCATGGCGATCTTGCCGCCGTGGTACATGCAGTCGAGCATGTCATTGAAGGCGCGCGGATTGCCGCTCATTTCCAGGCCCACGTCGAAGCCTTCCATGTGCAGGTCGGCCATCACTTCCTTGAGCGAGGTCTTGGATACGTTGACCACGCGCGTGGCGCCCATGTCGGCCGCCAGCTTGAGGCGGAAGTCGTTGACGTCGGTAACCACCACATTGCGCGCACCGATGTGCTTGCAGATGCCAGCTGCAATGATGCCGATCGGGCCGGCGCCGGTGATCAGCACGTCCTCGCCGATCACGTCGAATTCCAGCGCGCAATGCGCAGCGTTGCCGTAAGGGTCGAAGAACGCGGCCAGTTCGGAGGGAATCTGGTCGGGGATCGGCCACAGGTTGCTGGCCGGCATCACCATGTATTCGGCGAAGGCGCCGTTGACGTTGACGCCGATGCCGACCGTGTTCGGGCACAGGTGCGGGCGGCCGCCGCGGCAGTTGCGGCAATGCCCGCAGACGATGTGGCCTTCGGCCGACACGCGCTGGCCGACCTGGTAGCCGGTCACCGCCGAACCGAGCTCGGCCACGCGGCCGACGAACTCATGGCCGATGGTCAGGCCGGGCTTGATGGTGCGCTGGCTCCATTCGTCCCACAGGTAGATATGCAGATCGGTGCCGCAGATTGCGGTCTTTTCCAGCTTGATCAGCACCTCGTTGGGGCCGGGGCTGGGGACGGCGACCTGTTCCAGCCAGATGCCCTTGTTCGCTTCGCGCTTGACCAGCGCCTTCATCGTCTGCGCCATCTGGCGGGACCTGCTGAGTGAAAGTAAGGCGCCGATTATATGCGGCGCGAGGTCGGTGCCATGCGGCGGTGCGGGAATGGCGGTGTTGGCCGACACGGATCATGGCGGGTTAGGGCCGGTGCCGCCCGTCTCCCATCGGAAGAAGATGGCGCGCAACGCCGGATGCGGGGGGCGAGCGACGCCTCGTGCGGTTGGAATACACAAGAGCTTCGCACCGTACCCTCACCCCAACCCCTCTCCCGAAGGGAGAGGGGCTTTGATCTTCCTTCTCCCTCCGGGACATTGGCCTCTTCACGAGGCGAAGGTGGCGCAAAGCGCCGGATGAAGGGCGCCTCGAGATCTGTCACCGCCTGCGACGGCAAGCGCGTCGCCACGCGTCGCCAGGGTGAATCGTCGGCGTCACCCTCACCCTCAAAACCCCCGCTCCGCGCCCCTGCCCGCTCTGGCAGCGGGGCGCTCTAAGGCGCGTGCCGGTGGCGCGCAAGCCGTGCCTTCCCGTCCCGGGGAGAGGCAAAGGGCGCCAGCGAATTAGAACTTCACGTCCAGACTCATGAAGGTCTGCCGCGGTGCGCCGACCACCATGGTCTGGTTGTAGCCATCCGGATCGGAGGCGACGTAGCCGTTGGTGCCGGTGCTGGCGAAATAGCGCTTGTCGGTGAGGTTGGTGATGTTGAGCGCCAGCGCCACGTCGGCCACCCCGCTCACGCGACCGAAGTCGTAACGCGCGCCCGCATTGAACAGCCAGTACGAGGGCACCTGCGAATCGTTGAGGAAGGTGATGTAGCGCTTGTCGACGTACTTGCCGTCCAGATCCAGGCGCAGGTTGCCGAGCTGGTAGCTGGCGCTGGAGGAGAACATCAACGCGGGGATGCCGACCACGTCCTTGCCGGAGGTGGCGACCACGCCGTTGTTGAGGTAATCGTCCCGATAACGCGAGCGGTTCCACGACAATGAGTTCAACCAGCTCAGGCCTTCCAGCGGGCGCCACATCAAGGCCAGGTCGGCACCCGCGCTATGCACGGCGCCGACATTGCTCAGGATCGCCGCGCAGGTCTGCACCGCGGTGCACGGCGAAGTGGTCAACAAGCGGTTGGAGAACTTGGTGAAGTAGGCGTCGGCCGAGAGCTGGAACTGCGCATCCTGCACGCGGTAACCCACCTGCACGGTCTGCGACTGTTCCGGTTCCAGCGTGGAACGGCTGCGATCGAAGGCGGCCTGCGAGGTGCCGAACGGAGTGAAGCCGAAGGCGGCGATGTTCTTGCTGTAGGAGGCGTACAGGTCCTGGCGCTCGTCCAGCTTGTAGTTCACGCCGACCTGCGGCAGGAAGTTGTCCTCGGCACGGATACGGCCCTGCGCCAGTGCGGTGGTCGGCAGCAGCGACTGTGCGCGCGTGGTGGTGCTGAGCGCCTTTGCGCCGTAGTTGAGGGTCAGTCGATCGTCGAGCAGGCGCACGGTGTCCTGCAGGTACAGCATGCGGGTCTGGGTGGTATAGCGCTGCAGGAAATCGCGACGGAACGGGGTCTGCACTTCGTACACGTCGTACAGCGAGGTGTAGCCCTCGTTGCCGAGCGCAAAGTAGTTGCGCTGCTGCGTGGTGCGTGCGTTTTCCGCCCACAGGCCCGCTTCCAGATCGTGGTTGCCCCACGACCACTTCAGTGCGCTGGTGCCGCCGTAACGATCCAGGCCGTAGTCGGTGGTGCGCATGGACAGCGGAACCTGCGCAGACGTCGGTACATACGGCGTTACCCACTGACCTTCGCCACGATTGCCGTGGTAGTAGCCGGTGGCATCCAGGGTGGCGCCGCCGAACACGAACGTGCCCGACAGCCCGGCAAGGTTGTCGCGGCGCAGGCCGCCGCCGGCGTAGTAGCTGGCATCGAGCCAGCTGTAATCGTCGGGCAGCCCGGCCAGCGATTGCGGATAGCCGTTGGCCACGCCGCTGGTGGCGCCGGTGTTCTGATACGCACGCGCCATCTGTACCGCGGTGGCCCAATCCGGCTGCAGATAGTCGTAGTCCCAGCCCAGCGCGCGCTGGCTGGTTAACGACAGGTCCATGTAGTCGTACTCCTTGCGCCGCGAGGTATCCACGAACAGGCTCAGACGGTTGCCGTCGCCCCACTGGTAGACGGTCTTGAGGTTGGCCTGTTCGGACTGCTGGTCGCCGAAGCCTTTCCATTTGTCGGTACTGGCATTGGCATAGGACAGGTACGCCGACAGGCCGTTGCGATCGCCAGTGTCGCCGCGCACGAAGGTGCGGCGCGTGGCATCGCTGCCGACCGTCTGCACCAGGCGCAGGCCGGGCGTGGTCTGCGGGTCGGCCGAGTAGAACTGCATGGTGCCGCCGAGATTGGTGTTGGATGCAGTGCCGAGCGCGCCGGCGCCTTGCGCGATTTCCACCGAGCCGAGGTTTTCCGAAATGATGGCGCGGGTGATATGCAGGCCGTTGGTGACGCCGTAGCTCATGTTGCCGAGCGGAATGCCATCAAGCGTGTAACCCAGGCGGCTCTGATCGAAGCCATGCAGGGTCACCTGCGTGGACCACTCGTAGGTGCCGAACGGATCGGCCGACTGGAACTGCACGCCCGGCAGCTTTTCCACTGCCTTGAAGGCGCTGCTGCCCGGTGTCAGCTGCTCGATGTCCTGCCGGCTGATGCGCTGGACCTGGCGGGTGCTGCCTTGCGACACCACGTTGATCGCATCCAGCTGGGTGGCATTGGTGGCGGCATCGGCCGCGGTGACCGGGGCATCGGCTACCGGCGCGTCTGCACCGGCAACCGGGTCGGCCGCCGGTGTGGCGGCAGAGGCGATGACGGGAAGCATCGCGGCCAGGGCAAGCGCCAGCGGAGTGACACGGAAACGGCGAGCGGAAGTCATGGGGGAATCCTGTTCGAGCACGGCTGAGGGCAACGCACGGTGCAGGACCGGCGTTTCGCGACGCAGGGTGTCAACGACGTATGAAACATTGATGACGGTGGCTGTCGCAAAACTGTCGTGCTTGCCCGCTATACGTGTGGTACCCGGCCGCACTGCGCGGCGATATACATGTGTTTCCTGCAGGTCCCATAGCCATGACGTCCTCCCCCTCGCGCCGCGATTTCCTCAAGCGCGTCGCCGCGCTCACTGCCGCCGGCGCCATGCCGTCCTCGATCGGCCGCGCACTCGCGCTGCCGGCCAACTCGCGCACCGGCACGCTGCGCGACATCGAACACGTGGTGATCCTGATGCAGGAAAACCGCTCCTTCGATCATTACTTCGGTGCGCTGCGCGGCGTGCGTGGCTTCGGCGATCCGCGTCCGTTGCAGCTGCGCGACGGTCACCCGGTATGGAGCCAGCCGGCCGCAGACGGGCGTCGCCTGCTGCCGTTCGCTTTTAATTCGCAAGACACCTGCGCGCCGTTGATCAAGAGCCTGGATCATTCGTGGAAAGCCGGCCACGGGCAGGACCCGGCGCGCTGGGCCGAGTACGACGCCTGGGTGCCGTACAAGGGCGAATTGACGATGGGGTATTTCCAGCGTCACGACATCCCGTACTACCACGCGCTGGCCGATGCGTTCACCATTTGCGATGGCTATTTCTGTTCGCTGCACGGGCCGACCAATCCCAATCGCATGTACCTGTTCACCGGCACCAGCGGCCCGAGCGTGGGCAATCTCGGCGCGCAGGCGGTGACCAATGCCGACGATGGCAACTGGACCGCCGACATGGCGCGCGACAAGCCCGGCTATGCCGCGATGGACTGGACCACCTATGCGCAACGCCTGCAGGCCGCAGGCGTGGACTGGCGCGTGTACCAGGAGTACGACAACTTCGGCTGCAACTCGCTGGCGTATTTTTCGCACTACCGCGATCTGCACCCTAGCGACGAACGTTATCGACGCGCACGTGCCTGCGTGCCCGGGTCCACTGCAGACAATGCCGCCACCACGCAGGCCGAGCATCTGATCGCCGCAATCGCCGCCGATGTGCAGGCCGATCGCTTGCCGCAGGTGTCCTGGATCGTGCCGCCCACCGCGTACTGCGAACATCCGGAAGCGCCGCCGGCCTACGGCGAATCGCTGGTGGCGCGCTTGATCGACGCGCTCACCGCCAATCCGCAGGTGTGGGCGAAGACCGCGTTGATCATCAACTACGACGAGAACGACGGCTTCTTCGATCACGTGCCCGCAGCGCTGCCGGCCCTGGACGCGCGCATGGGGCGCAGCAATGTCGATACGCGCGGGGAGGTCTACGAGGGCGTGCCGATGGGCTTGGGCATCCGCGTGCCGATGCTGGTGATCTCGCCCTGGACGCGCGGTGGCTGGGTCAATTCGCAGGTGTTCGATCACACCTCGGTGCTGCGCTTGCTGGAACGTCGCTTCGGTGTGGCCGAACCCAACATCAGCCCGTGGCGTCGCGCCGTCAGTGGCGATCTGACCAGCGTGTTCGATTTCCGCAAGCCGGACGATTCGGCACTGAGCGCATTGCCGTCGGTCGACGACTACCGCGCGCGCACCGCTGCGGTGCGCAGCAAGCCGCTACCGGTGCCGCCGGCCCGGCCCAGCATGCCGCGACAGGAGCCGGGACAACGTCCGGCACGCGCGCTGCCGTATGCCTTGCACGTGCATGCGCGCGTGCAGGACGAAAGCGGCGTGCAGCTGCAGTTCGTCAACAGCGGCGCCGCGGCGGCCGCGTTCAATGTCTACACCAGCGCTGCCAGCGGCGGCCCGTGGTACTACACCGTGTTGCCCGGCACCCGGCTCGACGATGTGCCGGCCGGCGCTGCGCATGACGGCGCCTATGCGTTGAGCGTGCATGGACCCAATGGCTTCCTGCGCGAATTCGCTGGCGACCTCGCTGCAGCCGGGACGCAATCGGCAGCGCCGTGGTTGGAGGCGCGGCAGGATGGCGACGTGCTGGTGCTTGAAATTGGCAACGCCGGGCAGCAGCCGTGCACCCTGCAGCTGCGCGCGCTGGACTACGCAGATCCGGCCGTGCGGTCGTTGCATCTGGCCGCAGGTCAACGTCAGACCGTGCGTCTGGCGCTTGCTGCCAGTGATCACTGGTACGACGTGGTGCTGGAACAACCGGGAGCCGCATTCCGCCGCCGCCTGGCCGGGCATCTGGAAACAGGCAGGCCCAGCCGCAGCGATCCGGCATTCGGGCGCGCCTGAGCCGGCGCCGGCCAGTGATGGACGCGCAGGGCAGGCGGGTCGGCCTGGCCTTCGACGGCAGCTGGGAGTCGGTAAGCAGCAGCTGGGTCTTCGATCCTGCGATGACGCGCATGAGCGCCTCGGATAGCCGGTATTTGCGCTGGGTCATGACGGAAGTCGCTCCGGCGCAGCTGTTGCAGGAACTTCCGGGTGCGCTGACGCGGGCAGCCGGCACCGCAGCGGGAGGGGTTATCATGCGCTCCCGTTTCGCTGCGGCGAGTCGGCCCCTTCCCCCAAGGAATCTCTCGCGCATGCGCATCCTGCTTGCCCGTCACGGCGAGACGCCGTGGAACGCCGAAGGCCGTTACCAGGGCCAGATCGATATCCCGCTGTCGCCGGTCGGCGAAGGCCAGGCCGCCGCGCTCGGCGCGCGGCTGCAGTCGTTGCAGATCACCCGCGCGGTGGCGTCGCCGCTGTCGCGTGCGCAGGCCACCGCCAGGCTGGCGCTGGGCAACGACCGCGAACGCCTGCTGCAGACCGATGCGGACCTGCAGGAAATCGCCCACGGCGAATGGGAAGGCCTGCTGGCCAGCGAGATCAACGACAAGGATCCGGCACGTCTGCGCGCCTGGCGCGACGAGCCCGATACCGTGCTGATGCCCGGCGGCGAATCCCTGCGTCAGGTGCTGGATCGCAGCTGGCGCGGCCTGGCGCGCGCGGCCGATGGCCTGGGCGCCGACGACACCTTGCTGGTGGTCGCGCACGATGCGGTCAACCGCGTGATCCTGTGCAAGATCCTGGGCCTGCCGCTGTCCCGGCTGTGGACCTTCCGGCAGGCGCCGACCACGCTCAACCTGCTCGAAGGCGAGGACGTGGATCACCTGGAAGTGGTGCGGCTCAACGACTGCGCGCACCACACGCCGTTTTTCGGTGAAGCCAAGCATCGGGCGCTGTAAGGCAACGCTCGGCACGGACGCTGGATGAGGCTGTGGTCCGTCATATCGGCACGATTGCCAAGTGGCCCAAAGCGCTTCGGTACGCTGCGTTGGGCAGTGTGTCTGGCCTGTTGGCGCTGGGCGCGTTCTCCGACTTCATTCCCGCACCCTTCCTGTCCGGTCGGGCCTGGATAGCGCCGATGTTGCTGGCGGGAAGCGGATTGACGGTGTTGATCGTCGCGCCGGCCTATCGCATCGGCGGGTGGAAGGCGGTCGTCGGCAAGCAGCTGTTCAACACCATGCTGGCGCTCTGCCTGGCGCCGCCGCTCTTGGGATTGCTGTGCTGGCTGGTGCTGGCCAGAGGCGGGCCCTGGGTCTACACCCGCGTCGTCGGCGTCGATTTCGAACAAACGCATGTCATGCAGACCACCTCCATGCCCAACGCGCGGGCGTGCAAATACCGCTTGAGTGGCGGGCCGCTCGCGCATCGTTTCCCGGGCCATCTGTGCATCGACGAAGCGCTGTATCGGCGTCATCCCGAGCAGCGTGTCTCGGTGCTGTTGCGCGGTCAACGCTCGGTGTTGGGCATGCGCATTGCGTCCATTTCCGATGTCCCTTGAATGCGGGCGACAGCGCTCCCCAGTTGTTCGCTGAGGCGCGCGCACCCTGTCGATTCACGTGATGGCGCGCGATCTTCAGGCATGCCTGGTGATGTGCGCTGCACGCCGGCAAACGGCGATAATGCGGTTCTTCTCGCATAGCCCTGACCGTGAACGCGACCGACTCCCTCTCCGACTGGCTCGCCTACATCGAGCAGCAGCATCCGCAGAACATCGCCATGGGCCTGGAGCGCGTGCGCGAGGTCGCTGCGCGGTTGCAGATTGAAGCGCCAGCCAGGCATGTCATTGTCGTAGGCGGCACCAATGGCAAAGGCTCCACCGTGGCCTTTATCGAGGCGATCGCGCAGGCCGCCGGCTGGAAGGTGGGCAGCTACACCTCGCCGCATCTGCTGCGCTACAACGAGCGCGTGCGCATCGACGGCAACGAGGCCGGCGACGCGCAACTGGTGGACGCCTTTGCCGCCGTCGAGGCGGCGCGTGGCCAGACCGCACTGACGTATTTCGAATATGGCACGCTGGCGGCGCTGTGGCTGCTGCAGCGCTCCGGGCTGGATCTGGCGGTGCTGGAAATCGGCCTGGGCGGGCGCCTGGATGCGGTCAACCTCATTGATTCGGATGTGGCGGTGATCACCACCGTGGACATCGACCACACCGATTGGCTGGGCGAAGACCGCGAGGCGATCGGCACCGAGAAGGCCGGCATCATCCGCGCCTGGAAGCCGGTGGTGCTGGGCGAAATCGACCCACCGTCGAGCGTGTTGCGGCGGGCCTACCAGGTGGGCGCCAATGCGATCCGCGCCGGCAGCGATTACTTCTTCGAGCCGATCGAGGCGCAGCACCCGGACGCGCCGCAGTGGCGCTGGCGCGATGTCGCGGTGACCTTGGAGTTGCCGATGCCGGCCTTGCAGGCGCCGGTGCAGCTGGCCAACGCCGCCGCGGCGATCGCCGCGTTGCAGGCCTTGCCGGTGGACCTGCCCGAGGCCGCCTGGGCGCAGGGCATTGCCAATGCACGGGTGGCCGGGCGCCTGCAGCGCAGCGACATCGATGGCGTGCAGGTGCTGCTGGATGTCGGCCACAACCCGCAGGCCGCGCGCGCGCTGGCCGATGCACTCGGCGCGCAGGCGCACACCGGCAGCACCCATGCGATCTACGCCGCACTGGCGGACAAGGATGTGCTGGGCGTGGTGGAGGCGGTGGCCGCGCAGGTCGACCATTGGACCCTGGCCGGGCTGGATGGCGCACGTGGGCAGTCGGCGCAGGCCCTGCAGGCGCGTCTGCGGGGCAGTGCCGCAGCGCAGGCGGCCTGCCATGGCGATGTGGCGGGCGCACTGCGCGCGGTGCTGGCGCAGGCCTCACCCGGCGATCGGGTGCTGGTGTTCGGCTCGTTTCAGACCGTTGCCGACGCGCTAAACGCACTTCGTTCAGTCCACCCGGGTCGGTAGCCCGGCTGCGGCCTTATAATCGCCGCGGCATCCCGCCACGCCGCCTCTCGTCTCTTTACGTGGATACTGCTCTGAAACAGCGACTGATTGGCGCCATCGTCCTGGTGGCGCTTGCCGTGATCTTCCTGCCGATGCTGGTCAAGGGCCCTGCGCCGTCGAGCGGCGTGGCCGATGTGCCGCTGGAGGCACCTGCCGCACCGGCCAATGGCGAGTTCGAAACCCGCGAATTGCCGCTGGTCACCCCGGGCGATGCGCCGGCCGGCGGCGCGCTGGGCATGCGCGGCGCCGCCTCGGCGCCGGCTGCGGTGCAGGACAACCCGGATGCGGCCGACCTGGCCAACCCGTCCAGCGCGCCGTCGGCGCCTGAGGTGGCGGCCGGCAACTACGCGGTCAACTTCGGCGCCTACGCCACCAGCGCCGACGCCGACGCGGTGCTGGCGCGGCTCAAGCAGGCGCAGCTGCCCGGTTTCAGCGAAAAAACCCAGATCAACGGCCGCCCGGCCTGGCGCGTGCGCGTGGGGCCGTATGTCGACCAGGCGCAGGCCGAATCGGCGCGCCTGCAGGCAGTGAAAGTGCGCAGCGACGTCAATGCCCAGGTGGTGACGCTGGATGCCAACGCCGCCGCGCCAGCGCCTGCAGCCAGCACACCGGCGCCGGCGCCGGCCGCCAAGCCCAACAGCAGCGTGGCCGCCGCCAGCACCGCCGCCCCGACCAGGACCGAGAGCCTGCCACCGGAGCCGGCCAAACCGGTGGCCGCCACGCCCAAGCCGGCCGAAGCGCCCACGCCTGCACCGGCCAAGCCGGAGGCGGCGAAAACGGAGCCTGCCAAGCCCGAGCCGGCCAAGCCAGCCGTCGCGGCACCTGCCGCGCCGGCCGCCCCTGCGGCCAGTTCGGTCGGCTTTGCGGTGCAGTTGGGCGCCTTCGGTCGCGCCGAAGACGCCGACGCCTTGCGCGACCGCGTGCGCGCCGCCGGCTTCAGCGCCTTTGTCGAGCAGGTGCGTACCGACAAGGGCGCTCTCAACCGCGTGCGTGTCGGCCCGGTAGCCAACCGCAGCGATGCCGAACAGTTGCGTGCGCAGGTGGCGGCCAAGGTCGGCATTTCCGGCATGGTGCGTCCGCATCCGTAAACCACCGCGCCGTCATCGGGCGGGCGCGGTGCATGCTGGAGATCGGCATGACGGTCGGTCCGCTGCGCGCAGTGCGGCCCGTCCGCTGCACGCCTGATCGCCGCTTGCGTGGTATCGCCAGCGGCGAGCGGATTTCCTGATCGCCTCACGCCCATGGAGGGGAGCGCAATGAACACCAAGCCAGGTTGGACCAGCGGCACGACTGCCGCGCGGAGAAGTGGGCAATGATCGACATGGTGCTGGGCGTCATCATCCTGGTGTCGGCCCTGTTGGGCTTGCTGCGCGGGTTTGTCGCGATCGTGGTCGGCACGCTGTCGTGGTTGCTGGCAGGCTGGGCGACGTTCCAGTTCGGCGGCCCGGCCGCGGGCTGGATTGCCGACGGCAAGCACCCGTCGGCCACCGAATCGTTTGGCGGCTACGCGATGGTGTTCGTCGGCGTGCTGATCACCGTGGCGGTGACCGGCATGGTGATCCGCGCTGGCGTGGACGCGGTGCGTCTGGGCGGGATGGACCGCATGCTCGGGTTCGGCCTGGGCCTGGTGCGCGGCGGCTTTCTGGCCAGTGTGCTGGTGCTGCTGATGAGCTTCACGCCGCTGCCGCGCGAGCCGTCCTGGCGCCAGTCGATGCTGATGCCGATGCTGTCGCCGGGGGCGAGCTGGATGCGGGCGCAACTGCCAGCCTGGCGGATGCCGTCGATGGACATGCCATCGATGGAACTTGGCAACTTGCCAACGGAGTTGGGGAAGTTGCCCTCGGCAGGCGATAATACGGACCTGGGCAAGGCGCTGTCCGGGTCCGGTCTGAGCGACACCATCACGCGTGCGCTCGGGCAACCCGGTAAAGCCGCCAGCGACGGACGCAATCCGGCGCAGGCGATGCCGGCCAATATCGATCCGGCGCAGGTTCGCGGCGGAGAAAGCGACCCAGCCCGGGTCGAGTCCCAAGGCCAGGCACGGCCCCCTTCACAGTAACGGCGCAAGCCGTAGCGGAGAACGCGCACCATGTGTGGCATCGTCGGTATTGTCGGCAACCAGAACGTCGCCGGGCAGCTGTATGACGGCCTGACCGTCCTGCAGCATCGTGGGCAGGACGCCGCAGGTATCGCCACCGCAGACGGCACGCGCCTGCGCGTGCAAAAGGCCAACGGGCTGGTGCGCGATGTCTTCGACGAAAAAAAGATGGCGGTGCTGGAAGGCCGTGTCGGCATCGCGCATTGCCGCTATCCGACCGCCGGCTCGGAAGGCATGGACGAGGCGCAGCCGTTCTACGTCAACTCGCCCTACGGCATCGCGCTGGCGCACAACGGCAACCTGATCAACACCGAGGCCTTGCGCCAGCAGGTGTTCGAGGCGGACCGACGCAACATCAACACCGATTCGGACAGCGAAGTGCTGCTGAACGTGTTCGCCTACGAGCTGGACGCGCAGCGCATGCTCACCCCCGAGGCGGCGATCCGCGCGGTGGCCGGCGTGCACCGCCGCTGCAAGGGCGGCTATGCGGTGGTCAGCGTGGTGCTGGGCCTGGGCCTGGTGGCCTTCCGCGACCCACACGGCATCCGTCCGCTGGTACTGGGCAAGCGCGAGCACGCCGAAGGCACCGAGTACATCGTCTCCTCCGAATCGGCCGCGCTGGACATCCTCGGCTACCAGCGCGTGCGCGACGTGCGTCCCGGCGAGGCGATGGTGATCACCGCGCGCGGCGAGCTGTTTTCGGAAGTCTGCGCCGCGCCGACCATGAACGCGCCGTGCATCTTCGAGTACGTGTACTTTGCGCGTCCCGATTCGATGATCGACAACATCTCGGTGCACAAGGCGCGCATGCGCATGGGTCTGAAACTGGGCGAGAAGATCCTGCGGCTGCGCCCGGACCATGATATCGACACCATCATTCCGATCCCGGACACCTCGCGCGATGTGGCGCTGGAGATGTCCAACGTGCTCGGGGTGAAGTACCGCGAGGGCTTCGTCAAGAATCGCTACGTGGGCCGGACCTTCATCATGCCGGGGCAGGGCGAGCGGCAGAAATCGGTGCGGCGCAAGCTCAATCCGATCCACCTGGAATTCCGCAACCGCGTGGTGCTGCTGGTCGACGATTCGATCGTGCGCGGCACCACCAGCCGGCAGATCGTGCAGATGGCGCGCGATGCCGGCGCGCGCAAGGTGTATCTGGCCTCGGCCGCGCCGCCGGTGCGTTATCCCAATATCTACGGCATCGACATGCCGGCGGCCGAAGAACTCATCGCCCATGGCCGCAGCGAGCTGGAAATCCAGGAATTTTTGGGCTGCGACTGGCTGATCTACCAGGATCTGGAAGACCTGGAAGTGGCCGTGCGCGAAGGCAACCCGGACATCCAGCAGTTCGATTCCTCGTGCTTCAACGGCGAGTACATCACCGGCATCGAACCGGGCTATTTCGAACGCATCCAGCAATTGCGCTCGGACGATGCCAAGAAGCGTCGCCGCGCGTGAGGCTGTGCGGTAGCGCTGCAGCTCGGCGCGACCCAGACGTGGCCTAGAGCCCGCTGTGCCACGCAGGAGTACCTGCGTGGCGATCGCGCGATTTGGGTGCCGCCGATCGACAAGCGGGTGCGCTGCGCTGGTTCGATAGTGGCGCCAGCCGCCGGTTGGTCCCAGACCGCACCTGCGACGGCTGCGTGGTGGTCTTGATCAGCGTTGTATCTGCAGGCGCCAGGTGTCGATCTTGCGGCTACCGCAACGAACGGAGTAATGGACCCGATGGATCTTCTGCAAGCCGCATACGCCTGCCTCCAAGCGGCCGATCCGCTGGAGAAGGTCGCGTTGACGCAGCGACATGCGGCCGCGTTCCGTGCCGGCACGTTGCCGTTGCCACCGCCGCAGGCGGCGCCCCCGGAGCCGATCCGCATGCCTGGCCGACCTGCAAGGCCAGTGCTGGTGCATCCGCGGCAGGTGCCGCGGCGTGGGCTGGGCAATCCGGAAGGCCGCGCCGCCTTTATCCACGCCATCGCGCATATCGAGCTCAACGCCATCGATCTGGCCTGGGATGCGGTGTATCGCTTCCGTGGGCTGCCGGCGGCATTCTATGCTGACTGGGTTGGCGTGGCCGACGACGAATCGCGCCATTTCATGCTGCTGCGCGCACGATTGCACGCGCACGACCACGACTACGGCGACTTCGCCGCGCACAACGGCCTGTGGGAAATGTGCGAGAAGACCGCGCACGATGGTCTGGCACGCATGGCGCTGGTGCCGCGCGTGCTGGAAGCGCGTGGCCTGGATGTGACACCGGCGATGATCGTCAAGCTGCGCTCGCTCGGCGATACCGCCACGGCCGAGGTGCTGGACACCATCCTGCGCGAAGAAGTGGCGCATGTGGCCGCCGGCTCGCGCTGGTACCGCTGGTATTGCGCGCAGGCCGGCATCGAGCCGCGCGCGCGCTTCAAGGCACTGCTGCACGAATATGCCGGTGGTTACCTGCATGGGCCGTTCAATCTGCAGGCGCGGCTGCTTGCCGGTTTCGATGAGGACGAACTGGCCGATCTGGTGGAGCAGGCCGGCTAAGCGGCCGGTGGTGGATGCGTGGGCAGGCCGCAGTGCACGATTTTTCGATCGCCGCTTGCGTGCAGATCGAATCGGCCAGTACCGACGCCACGCTGGGTGATGCGCATTCGCAGCGTCGCGCGTGAGCGATGAGCTCAGTGCGTGGCGGAACGATCGCAGCGCGCTGGATCGACGTGCATCGCTGCCCGTCGTGATGACGTCGTGCCCGCGCTCGGATGCCGACAACACGTGACAGGCCACCTGCGCGGCAACGCGCCTTGGCCCACCGGACTGTGCGCTGGGTCCTCCGGCACAGCTGCCGAAATCCCATCCATTCACGGCCGACATCACAGAACTGTAATTTTCTTTTGTAACGACTTGCAATCGGTACGGCCAGGCGCGCCTTAATGGCGTCCCGGGGGCAGGGGCCCGGTGTTTCACATCCGTTGCTTCCATGTCTAAGGAGAGAGAGACGATGAAGTCCAAGTCGATGTGCACCACGGTGGGTCTGATCGCCATGTGTCTGGCCGGTTCGGCCGCCGCTGCCGGCAAGCCGCTGTATCAATCCGGCCCTGCGCTGAGCCGCAGCGCGAGCGCCACCGCGGCCGCCGAACCCTCGTTGCAGCGCCTGCTCAGCGCACCGTCCACCGCCAACGCGCAGGTGGTCCAGCTGGACGCCGACGCCGTCACCGCTTCGGAAAAGTTGCTGGAACTGCAGCTGGACGGCCAGACCATCACCGCCACCCAGGCCAAGGTCGATGCGCTGGAAGGCGGCGACAGCGTGTGGTACGGCAACCTCGGCCCGCGCGCCGGCACCCGCGCACGTACGCTGTCGGGCGTGGATCCGCTGAACTCGGCCATCCTGGTGCGCAGCGGCGACACCGTCACCGGCACCATTCGTTACGCCGGCAAGCTGTATCGGCTACGCCCGCTCGCCGATGGCCGCCATGTGCTGGTGCAGGTGGAAGAAAGCCGCCTGCCGCAGGAGCACCCGGCCGAATACAGCCTGCTGCCGAAGATCGACATGCCCAGCGACGGGCGCGTCACCGCGGCCGCCGCGTCGTCGGGCAGCCCGGCGACCATCCGGGTGCTGGTGGTCGCCACCAATCAGGCAGTGACCGCATACGGCGGCAACATGCAGTCGCTGGTGCAACTGGCAGTGGCCGAGGCCAACCAGGGCTACGTCAACAGCAACGTCGGCATCACCTTGCAGCTGGCGCGCTACGAGACCACCAGCTACAGCGAAACCGGCAATTTCACCACCGATCTGCAGCGCTTCCGCGTGACCAACGACGGTTACATGGACAGCATCCACACCAGTCGCAACACCTACACCGCCGATGTGGGCGTGATCGTGTTGGACAACAGCAGTTACTGCGGCCTGGCATCGGGCATCGGCTCCACCGCGGCGACCGCGTTTGCCTCGGTGTACTGGGACTGCGCCACCGGCTACTACAGCTTCGCGCATGAAATCGGCCATCTGCAGAGCGCCCGGCACGACGCCACCAACGACCCGAGCACCTCGCCGTATGCCTACGGGCACGGTTATCGCTACGGCAACAGCTGGCGCACCATCATGGCCTACGACTGCAGCAGCAGCTGCCCGCGCCTGAACTACTGGTCCAACCCCAACATCAGCTACAACGGCGTGCCCATGGGCAATGCCAGCACCGCCGACAATCAGCGCGTGCTGGTCAACACCAAGGCCACCATCGCCGGCTTCCGCTGAGTACCAAGCCGATCGTTCCGCTGTCGGCCCGGCACCGCAGGTGCCGGGCCATTACCGCTACACGCAGGCGCCGTGATCGCGCAGACTAGAGGCATTGCCGGCAGCCGCCGGCGTGTCCTGCGGAGCGGAGCATCCATGTCCAAGTCCCTGCGTTATGCGGCGCTGTGCCTGGCCGCGCTGGCGGTCGCCGGTTGCAAACAGCAACCTGCCGACCCAGCCCCTTCGGTACCCAAACCGGCCGTGTCCGCACCGGCAGCGGCGACCGGCAACGATGCCCGGGCTCGCGCGCTGCATGTGCTGGAAACCCGCTTGCAGGGCGACCATTTCTATCCGGACAACTGCCTCAGTATCATCGCCGAAGACGACGCTGCGCCGACGCCGGATGCATTCGAATTCGCGGTGCACGAGCGGCATGGCAACGAGTGCCCCGGCGACCCGCAGACCAGCCCGGTGCGCGATCGTTTCCGCGTGCAGGCCGATGGCACGGTGTTCTGGTACGACGTGGTCAACGCCGACTTTGTCGACTACGCCGAGCATGCGCGCAGCATGCAGTGATGCTTCTGGATACTGCATGGACCGTGCGGTTGCGTACCAGCAGGCTGGCGCGATCAGTCTTGCCGACAGCGCGTCGACGCATCCATCTGCATTCCTGCACGGGTAAGCAGCACACCGAGCGTGCGCAGGCCTGATCTCGAAACCACAGCGCTCACTTGCAGACGGCGCGGCCGATGCCCATCGCGTCTGCCGCCCGCAGACTGGTTCCGAGCGAGCAGCCTGTGCCCGGCGGGCGCCGCTCGCTAGCTGCTGACAGCCACGTTAAAGCGGCAACTGCTCCAGCGACACGCCGTCGGCATCCACATGCAATACCGAGCCTTGTTCGTACCAGTCGCCCAGCACGATGCGTGTGCAGGTCTGGCCACCGGCCTGAAGGGTGTGGATCGCAGGGCGATGGGTGTGGCCATGGATCAGGCGGTCCAGGCCATACCGCTCGAAGGTGGTTTCCACCTCGGCCGGGGTGACATCGGTGACGGTCTCGAAGCGCGATTGGTCGCCCTGCTTGAGTTCTGCATGACGCGCCTGGCTGGCAGCGCGTGCCTGTTGCGCGAAGGCCACCCGCGCAGCTAGCGGTTGCGCCAGGAACTGCGCCTGAAAGACCGGATCGCGCGTCTGCGCACGGAACGCCTGGTAGGCGGTGTCGTCGGTGCACAGCAGATCGCCATGCATCAGCAAGGTCGGATGCCCGTACAAATCGACCACGGTGGGGTCGGGCAGGATGCGCAAGCCCGCACGTTGTGCATACGCCTGGCCAACCAGGAAGTCGCGGTTGCCCGGCATGAAGTACACCGGCACGCCGCTATCGGCCACCGCATGCAGCGCCACGGCCACCGCATCGGCAGCGGTCGATGGCGTGTCATCGCCGATCCAGGCTTCAAACAGATCGCCGAGGATGTAGAGCGCGTCGCTACCGGGCACCTGCGTGCGCAGGAAGTCCAGAAACAGCTCGGTGATCGCCGGCCGGGCCGGATCCAGATGCAGGTCGGAGATGAACAGTGTCGTCATTGCGCCATTGTACGGCGGGAGCGCGGGACGGGAATCGGGAATCGGGAATCGGGAATCGGTGGAGCGTTGCATCGCGGAGCGAGCGGCCAGCTACGGTGACGAGGGGTCATCTGCCTGGTCAGGGTAACTCGGCGGTGGCAGCGCTCACTCTTTAGCCAAGCAGTACCGGCAATCCCCACAGCGACAGACTGGCCAGCACTACGCCGATCGCCGTGGCAGCCAGCACATCGCTGGGATAGTGCAGGCCCAGCACCACGCGCGACAGCGCCACGCCGGCCGAAAACGGCACCAGCAGGGGCGCCAAGCACGGGTAGTAGGCCAGTGCCACGATGCTGAAGGACACCGCGTGCAGCGTGTGGCCGGACGGAAAACTGAACTCGTCCAGCGGCGCCACCCAGGCGCGGATGCGCACGTCGGCCGCATACGGGCGTGGCCGCCGCGTCCAGCGCTTGAGCGCTTTGTACAAGGTCAACGCCAGCACGCCGGTGGCGGCCATGTGCGCAGATGCACGCACGCCGTCCATGCCGTCGAGCAGCACCAGCAAGCCCATCAGGCCGTACCAGAACATGCCGTCGCCGAGCCGGCTGATGGTGGCAAACGCGCGCCGCACCGGGTGGCGGCGGCACCAGTGGTTGGCGCGCCGGCACCAGCGCGCTTCGCGACCGCGCAGAAGTTCAAGCCGCGTTGCCGACATAACGCCCCCGTGCCGCAGTGATGCCCATCAGCAAGGCCTCGAAGTCGGAGACCACATTGTCCGGATGCAGTTTCTTCATTGCCTGCGCGGCCGCCGCACCCAGGCGCTGGCGCATCGCATCGTCGTCGGTGAGTGCGACGGCGGCCTGGACGAACGCCTCGTCGTTGTCCACTGCCGCACCGCTGTGGCCGCTGCGCAGATACTCGCGTGCGGCGCCGTAGTCGAAGGCCACGGTGGCCACACCGCTGGCCATCGCCTCCAGGGTCACGTTGCCGAAGGTCTCGCTGCGGCTGGGGAACAGAAACAGATCGCCGCTGGCGAAGTGGCGCGCCAGCGCCTCGCCGCGCTGGATGCCGCAGAAGATGAAATCCGGATTCTCGTGCGCGATCCTTTCGCGTGCCGGGCCATCGCCCACCCAGGCGAAGCGTGCCTTCGGGCGGATCTGCTGCAGCTTGCGGAAGGCGCGAATCGCCAGCGGCAGATTCTTTTCGTTGGCGATGCGTCCGACGTAGATCGCGGCGAAGCCTTCGCCTTCGATGCCCCAGTCGGCACGCAAGGCCGGATCGCGTCGAGCCGGATCGAACTGCTGGCTGTCCACCGCGCGCGCCAGCAATTGCACCCGCTCGAAACCGCCGTCACGCAGAAACTGCTGCAGCTCGCGGGTAGGCACCAGGGTGGCTTCGGCCTGATTGTGGAAGCGGCGCATCCAGCGCAACGCAGTGCCCTGCAGCCAGGCGGCACCGTAGTCGGGCAGGTACTCGTCAAAGCGCGTATGGAAGCCGGTGGCGACTGGAATGCCCAGCCGGCGTGCCGCACGCATCGCCGACCAGCCCAAGGGGCCTTCCGTGGCCACATAGACCGCATCCGGTTGCGAGCCTGCCCAATGACGGAGGAGACGTTGCGTTGCCGGCAACCCGAACTTCAGTCCCGGGTAGCGCGGCAGTGACGCGCCGCGCACCAGCAGGGCAGTGGCCGCGTCGGTATCGCTGCTCTGCCGTGGACGCACCACGTCCACCTGGTGTCCGCGTGCGCGCAGGCCGGTTTCCAGCCCATGCACGGTCAGCGCTACACCGTTGACTTCGGGCGGATAGGTTTCGGTAACGATCGCGTAGCGCATGCCCGTTCTCCGGTTTTCGCTAGCTTCCGGGAGGGCGATGGCATGGATGTTGCGCGCACAAGTCGCGGCGGTGACAGTGGAGCCGGGAATGGGGAATGGGGAATGGGGAATCGCAAAGGCAGCGTGCTGCACTCGTTTAGCGCAATCGCCACCAGTCAGAACTTCTCAGAGCTCCGTGGTCGACTATTCCCGAATCCCCATTCCCGAATCCCGTCTGAGGCCGCAGGCCTCAGGTCACAAACGGTTTGAACGCGATTCCCAGCCCGGCCATGCTTTCGACTTCGCCGATCAGGTCGGCGCGCAGCAGCGGGCGCGAGTCGATCCAGTTTTGCGACAGGATCAATGACAGGCGTGCGTCATCGGCGGTGAGTTCCAGGGTCGGAATCGGGTCGGACTCATGCGCGCGATGCAGCAGCACCGCCAGCCGCAGCAGTGCGGCCTTGCGTCGGGTTGGCAGCAGCAGGCGATCGGGCAGCGCCTCGAACGCGGTCTTGGGCACATTGCGCCGGTGCGTGCGCACCAGCGATGCCAGCACCTGCTGCTCCTGCCGCGAGAAACCTGCGATATCCGAATGCTCCAGGATGTAGCTGCCGTGCACGTGATACTGACTGTGCGCGATGATCAGGCCCAGCTCGTGCAGGCGGGCAGCGCGGCGCAGCACCTGCGCATCGTCGCCATCCAGTTGCCAGGATTCGCAGACCTGATCGAACAGGCGGCAGGCAGTGGCTTCCACGCGCTGCGCCTGCACTTCGTCGATACCGTAGCGCTGCACCAGCGAGGCCACCGAGCTGTCGCGCGGGTCGTTCTCGCCGCCGCGGCCGAGCATGTCGTAGAGGATGCCTTCGCGCATCGCCGCCTTGCTGACCATCAGCTTCTCCAGCCCCAGGGCCTGGAACGCCGCTTCCAGCACCAGAATGCCGCCGGCGATGATCGGCCGCCGTTCGGCGGCCAGGCCAGGTAGCTGGATGTCTTCGATGCGCTTGGCCTTGAGCAGTTCCTCGCGCAGCGCCGGCAACGCCTCGGCAGTGATCGCGCCCTTAGTGAGCTTCATCGCCGCACAGATCTCGCCGATGGCCTTGTGCGTGCCGGACGAACCGATTGCCTCATGCCAGCCCAGTGCCTTGTACTGATTGGCGAACTGCTGGAACTCGGCGCCGATCTCGGTCAGCGCATCCTTCCATTTCTTCTTCGACAGCTTGCCGCCGGGGAAAAAGCGTCGCGTGCTGGCGATGCAGCCGGCCTGCAGGGATTCGCGTTCCAGGGTCTGGAACCCACGGCCGATGATGAACTCGGTCGAGCCGCCGCCGATGTCGATCACCAACCGGCGTTGGTCGGGTTTGGGCGGTTGCGCATGTGCCACGCCAAGATAGATCAGGCGCGCTTCCTCGCGTCCGCTGACCACCTCGATCGCATGCCCGAGCGCGGTTTCGGCCGGCATCAGAAACGCCTGCGGCGAGCGCAGCTGACGCACCGTGTTGGTGGCCAGCGCGCGCACGCGCAACGACGGCACGTCCCGGATGCGCTGGCCGAAGCGCGCCAGGCATTCGAGCGCACGCTGGCGCGCTTCATTGGAGATGCCACCCTTGCCATCCAGGCCGTCGGCCATGCGCACGGTTTCGCGCAGGCGATCGACCACGCGCAGCTGACCCATCAGGTAGCGCGCGATGACCATGTGGAAGCTGTTGGATCCTAAGTCGATGGCGGCGAGGAAATCGCCATCGCGCAGGGGCGGGACCGTGGGGGAGGGCATTGGCATGGGCGCATGGTAGCCGATGGGCCGTTGGCCCCGTGAGGGGCCGCGCCCACGCCGCTTTCAGATCCGCTCGAGCAAGGTCATCTGCGCCGAATGCGCCGGCTCCCCGGGGCCGGGTAAGCGCTTGTGATAGACGCCGTCGGCATCCAGCTCCCAGGCGTTGACGTTGTCGTCCAGGTAGTTCTGCAGCACTTCGCGATAGACGCGCTTGGCCAGATCCGGGTCCAGGATCGGGAAGCAGGTCTCCACGCGCCGCAGCAGGTTGCGTTCCAGCCAATCGGCGCTGGCGCAGTACAACTCTGCCGCGCCATCGTTGCCGAACCAGTAGACGCGGCTATGTTCCAGAAAACGCCCCACGATCGAGCGCACGCGGATAGTGTCGGATACGCCGGGCACGCCCGGCCGCAGCGTGCAGGCGCCGCGCACGATCAGGTCGATCTGCACACCGGCCTGCGAGGCGGTATACAGCGCACGCACGACTTGCGGCTCGTTGAGGGCATTCATCTTGGCGATGATGCGGCCCGGGCGGCCGTTGCGGGCCAGCCGCGTTTCGCGCTCGATCCGCTTCAACACGCCGGCGTGCAGAGTAAAGGGCGACTGCAGCAACTGTTCCAGTTTCATGCGCGGGGCGAGCCCGGACAATTGCTGGAACAGCATGTGCACATCGTTGCCGATTTCCACATCCGCGGTAATCAGGCTGATGTCGGTGTACAGGCGTGCGGTGCCGCTGTGGTAGTTGCCCGTACCCAGATGCACGTAGCGCTTGAGCTTGCGTCCCTCGCGGCGCACGATCAGCAGCATCTTGGCGTGCGTCTTGAAGCCGACCACGCCGTACACCACCTGCACGCCGGCTTCCTGCAGCTTGTCGGCCAGGCCCAGGTTGGCCTCCTCGTCGAAGCGCGCGCGCAACTCCACCACCACGGTGACGTCCTTGCCGTTGCGCGCGGCCAGGATCAGTGCATCGACGATCAGCGAGTCCTTGCCGGTGCGGTACAGCGTCTGCTTGATCGCCAGCACGTTCGGGTCGACCGCGGCCTGACGGATCACGTCCAGCACCGCAGTGAACGCATCGAAGGGGTGATGCAACAGCACATCGCCCTTGTTGACGATCTCGAAGATGCCGTCGTTGTCGCGCAAGGTGCGCGGGTTGAACAACGGATACTTCAGCTCCGGGCGCTGCACCAGATCGTAGACCTGGGTGACGCGGCTCAGGTTGACCGGCCCGACGATGCGATACACCGCGTTTTCGTTCAGGCCGAAGTTCTGCAGCAGGGTGCGCATGATCGGCGCCGGGCAGTCGTGCGCGATCTCCAGACGCACTGCCGGGCGATAGCCGCGGGTGACCAGTTCATCGCGCAAGGCCAGCGCCAGGTTCTCCACTTCTTCCTCGTCCACCACCAGCTCGGAATTGCGGGTGACGCGGAACTGATACGAGCCCTTGACCTGCATGCCGGGGAACAGTTCGTCGACGAACTCGGACAGCACCGAGGAGAGGAACACGAAGCCTTGCGTACCCTCCGGCGACAGGCTCGCCGGCAGCTGGATGATGCGCGGCAACGAACGCGGCGCACGCACGATGGCCAGATGACCGGCACGGCCGAATGCGTCCTGGCCCTCCAGCACCACCACGATGTTCAAGGTCTTGTTGAGGATCTTCGGAAACGGATGCGCCGGGTCCAGGCCCAGCGGCGACAGCACCGGCATGATCTCGTTGCGGAAGTACGCCCGCAGCCAGCGTTTCTGACGTGAGGTCCACGCCGTGCGGCTGAGCACCGCCACGCCGGCATCTTCCATCGCCGGGCGCAGCACTTCATTCCATGCGTGGTACTGCTGTTCGACCAGCTTGGCGGCGCGGTCGTGCACCGCGTTGAGGATGGCGGTCGGGCTCAGGCCATCCGGCGCCGGCGGCAGGCCGAACTCCTGCGCATGCCGCACGGTGGCCGCGCGGATCTCGAAGAATTCATCCAGGTTGGTACAGGAAATGCACAGGAACCGCAGCCGTTCCAGCAATGGCACCTGCTCGTCCAATGCCTGCGCCAGCACCCGGAAATTGAAGTCCAGCTGCGACAGTTCCCGGTTGATGTACAGCGCCGGATCGCGCAACGGATCGGTGGCGATATCCTCGGAAGGTGTGACGTCGTGCAGTTCTTTGGCGTGGCCCATTGGAGTCGGTCATCAAGACGGAGATGGTGTGCGGCATGGCAGCGCGCCAGGTGCAGCGCAGGCAATGCAGCGCGTCGTGTGCGCGCGCATCGCACCGCAGTGCGGCGCGCACCCCTTACATATCACGCCGAACGTGACAGTGGCAGGGACTGATCGCGCTGCACGATGCGCGCAGCGACAAAATGGCATGAGAATTCGCTACCGCGTCCGACCTCGCTTTCGATTTCCAGACGCGCCTGGTGCAGTCCCAGGATGTGCTTGACGATCGACAACCCCAGCCCGGTGCCGCCGCTCTCGCGCGAGCGGCTGCTGGACACGCGATAGAAGCGCTCGGTGATGCGCGGCAGATGCGAGGCGGGAATGCCGTAGCCGGTGTCGCGCACCGCCAGTGCCGCGCCATCGCCCTCGCGCACGAAGCGGATCGTCACCGTGCCGCCGCCGGGGGTGTAGCGCACCGCGTTGGTGACCAGGTTGGAAAAGGCGCTATGCAGTTCCTTGTTGGAGCCGAGCAGGTCCACGCCGGCCTCGTCGAACACTTCCACGGTGTGGCGGCCCTGGCTGTGCGCTTCGGCCTCGCGGCGCAGCGTCGACAGCATCGGCGCCATCGCCACGTGTTCCTCGCCGAGTTCTTCCTGCGATTCCAGCCGCGACAGCGTCAGCAGGTCTTCGACCAGCTGGGCCATGCGCTGCGATTGCTTGCGCATCTCGGCGAGCATCGGGCCGGAATCGGGAAAGTCTTCCGGGTCGAGCATGTCCAGATAGCCGTGCACCACCGTCAGTGGCGTACGCAGTTCGTGGGAGACGTTGGCCACGAAGTCGCGGCGTACCTGCTCCAGCCGCAGCAGCTTGCTGACATCGCGTGCCACCAGCAGCCAGTAGTCGTCGGAGTAGGGGATCAGGCGCAGATTCAGGCGCAGATCCGGATCCACAGGCGAGGCGGCGTCGAGCATGGGTTCGGCATTCCGGCCGGCCGCCAGCCAGTGCGCCAACGGCAACGGCTGCAACCGCTCCACAACCGACACGCCCATGTCGCCAGGATGATGCAGGCCCAGCAGTCCGCCTGCGGCCCGGTTGAACCACTGCACGCGCTGGCTGTTGCGATCCACCACCACCACCGCGTCCGGTAGCGCCTGTGCGGCGGCGCGGTAGGTGCGCAGCATCTCGATCAGGCGACGCTTGCGCCCACGCATTTCGGCCTGGCTGCGATAGAGCAGGCGATCCAGTTCGTTCCATGCGCCGATTCCGGCGGCCGGCTCGGCGCGCTGGCGCGCGGTCAGGCGCCGCAGCACCTGACGCAGCCGCCAGTAATGCCAGGCCAGCGCCCCCAGGGCGGTCAGCGTCAACGCCATCCACACATGCCCGATCAGCACGCCGACCAGCACGGCAGCGCCCAGCAACAGCGCGAGAGTGCCGAGCGTCTTGAGCCAGGCGGAACGGATATGTCGAGGCATGGAAGGCGTTACCACGGAGCGTCAGGTAGGCGTGCGAACCGGCCGGCCCTATGACCGACCGGCCGTGCGGCAACCACTAGGTTGCCGAAGAGAAACGGTAGCCCGAGCCACGCACGGTCTGCACCATGTTTTCCAGACCGAACGGCTCCAGCGTCTTGCGCAGGCGGCGGATGTGCACGTCGATGGTGCGCTCCTCCACATACACGCTGCCGCCCCAGACATGATCCAGCAGCTGGGTGCGCGTATACACGCGTTCGGGATGTGTCATGAAAAAGTGCAGCAGGCGGTATTCGGTCGGGCCGATCGGCACCGGCGCGTCGCCGGCAAACACCCGGTGCGCAGCGCCGTCGATGCGCAGGCGTCCCACCGCCACGCTGCCGTCTTCGTCGTCCTCGCGGGTGCGGCGCATCACCGCACGGATGCGCGCCAGCAACTCACGCGCCGAGAACGGCTTGACCACGTAATCGTCGACCCCGGCTTCCAGGCCACCGACGCGGTCGTTCTCTTCGCCGCGCGCGGTCAGCATGATGATCGGAATCTCGCGGGTCAGCTGTTCCTTGCGCCAGCGCCGCGCCAGGTCCAGCCCGCTGGTGCCTGGCAGCATCCAGTCCAGCAGGATCAGGTCCGGCACGCGGTCGGCGATGGCGGTCTGCGCCTCGCGGGCATCGCCGGCGTGGATGGGTTCGAATTCCCCTTTGCGCAGCGCGAATGCCACCATATCGCGAATCGCGGGTTCGTCGTCGACGATCAGAATGCGTTTTTGCACGCGGGGCTTACCGTCTGGCTTTGGTTGATCGCCAGTAGACTACGGTTTTGTGACTCCAATGTGACATCCCCGACGGCGGCGACCGCGACCAAAGCGGCCTGTGCCAGCCACCCGTGCAGTGCTGAACGCTTTGGCGTACGCTGAAATGACCACTGCGCCGACCGTCACATGCGCTAGCGCGTCGACAGATCCGGGTCGCGGATGCCTTGCCGGCGCAGCTCCAGCACGGTCGGGGTGATCGCCGCGATGCGTGCATCCACCCGCGCCCGTGTCACATAGTCGAGATCTTTCTTCTTCAACGCTTCCAGCTGGATCAGCGCCTGTTCCGGGCGTCCATTCAAGTACGCAGATTCGGCGTACGCCTCGCTGGCGCGCAGATGGTCGCCGGACAGCTCGCAGGCGCGGGCGTAGGTCTGTTGCAACAAGGGGTCTTCGCTACTGCGATGCAGTAACGGCTCCAGTACCTGGCGCGCGCGCTGGCCGGACTCCTTGCCGGCCTGCTCGTTGAGCGCGCCGGCATAGGTCAGCGCCACCGCGCGGTTGTTCGGCAATTGCTTGAGCAGCGCGTCGAAACGCGCATTGGCCACCTCGCGCTGGCCCACCCGCGCCTGCGCCTCGCTCAGCCCCAGCGTCAGCCACAGGTTGTCCGGGTGCGCTTCCAGCAGGCTGGTCAGTTCGGCCACCGGCTCGCCCGGCCGGCCGCCGCTGTTGCGCAGGCGCGCCAGTGCCAGTCCGTAGCGCTGGGCATCGGTCAGGCCGTGCTTGGCACTGCGGCGCAGGGTCTCGTATTCGCGGATGGCCGCATCCGGCGTGGCCGCGCTGAGCACGCGCAGGCGCTCCTTGGCCCAGTCGAAGTTCTGCTGGTCGCCGCCGCGGCTCAGCGCATCCACCGGCAGCCGCAGCGCATACGGCAGCAGCGCGTTGCCGTTGCGGCTCAACGGTTCGGACAGCGACGGGTCGGCCGGGTCCACCCGTTCCTGGCGCGTGCCGCCCGGCACCGAGGTGGTCAGCACCACGGTGTTCTTCTTCATCTGCTCGGCGCGCGCCTTGGCCTCGCTGATGCGGGTGACCGTGACCGGGTGGGTCTGCAGAAAGTCCGGCGCGCTGTAGCCGCCCTCGTTGGCGCGCATCGCCACCGACATGCGCTCGAAGAAACCGGCCATCGCATCCACGTCGTAGCCGCTGCGCACCAGCGTGCGGATGCCCAGCCGGTCGGCCTCGGATTCGTTGGAGCGGGTGTAGTCGATCTGGCGCTGCTGCATCAGCCCCATCGCGCTGGTGATGCCGGCCATGGTGGCATCGCCCCTGGAATTGCCGCCGGCCTGTTGCGCGGCGACCACCGCTGCCAGCATGCCGAGCAGGATCGGGATCTGGTCGCGCTGCGCCCGTTCCACCCCGCGCAGCACATGCTGCTGGGTGACGTGGGCGATTTCGTGCGACAGCACCGCAGCCACCTCGTCCTCGCGCTCGGCGGTCAACACCAGCCCGGCATTGACCGCGATATACCCGCCCAGCGTGGCGAAGGCATTGATCTGGCGGTCGCGCAGCATGAAAAACGTAAACGGCTGCTGCGGCTGGTCGCTGTTGGCACCCAGCCGGGTGCCCATGGTCTGCAGCCAGTCGGTGATCAGCGGGTCGTCCAGCACGTAGTCGTAATTGCGCAACTCGGCCAGCATCATCTTGCCGTACTCGGCCTGGCGCGCCGGTGTCAGCAGCTCGCCGGCTGACGAGCCGATGTCGGGCAGGCGGTTTTCCTGCGCGGGTGCCACCCCCATGGCAACGGCCAGCGTGAGGGCGGTGGCGAGCGGTAGCAGGCGCAAGTGGAACTCCCAGGTGGTGCGCGGAGCATGCGGGCAGCACGGCGCGATGGCGTGAATCATCGGTTAATTCACAGTGTTGCGGTGACGACATGGAAATTCCAGTCGCCCGGTACCATTGTCAGACCTCAGACCAACCACGGAGTTTCCCGTGAGCCAAGACACCAACGTGCAGGACGCGGCCAGCGGCCCGCAGATCACCCTGTATTCCTCCGCGATCTGCCCGTACTGCGTGGCGGCCAAGAACTTCCTCAAGAGCAAGGGCCGGACCTGGACCGAGGTGCGCATCGACCTGGACCCGGCCGAGCGCAACAAGATGGTCGCGCTGGCCAAGCGCACCAGCGTGCCGCAGATCTTCGTCGGCGACGTCCATGTGGGCGGCTACGACGACATGATGGCGATGCACCGTGCCGGCAAGCTCGAACCGCTGCTGGCCGGCGCTACAGGCGGCCAGGCATGAGCGAGACCGGCAACGGCAGCGACGACCGGCTGCGCGAGTTCACCGAATTTCGCCAGCGCATGAACCAGCGCATCCTGGCCGAGCCGAACCAGGTGGTGCGCCGGTTCTTCGCGTTGGACAACCAGACTTACCAGGCCGGCGCGCTCGACGTGAAGACCAAGGAACTGCTCGGTCTGGTTGCCTCGATGGTGCTGCGCTGCGACGACTGCATCAGCTATCACGTCGCCCAGTGCAAGGACGCCGGCGTGACGCGCGAGGAATTCTTCGAAACCTTCTCGGTCGGCCTGGTGGTTGGCGGCTCCATCGTCATCCCGCATCTGCGCCGCGCGGTCGACTTCCTCGACCAGCTCGAGGACGGCGCGCCGGCACCGGAGCAGCACGCGCACGGGTGATTGGGGCGGGAGTGGGGAGTGGTGATTCGGGATTCGTAACGGCGGGCGGGGTGGGCGTGCCGCTTTTTGTTGGCGGCGTTGCCTTGGGCGGTCCGATTTCGGCACCGGCCGCTGGCTAGGGGCCGGTGCTTTCAGGGCATCTGCACTGAAGTTATGCCCGCATGCGCTGGTACGCGCGCCCGTTTCTGCCGCCGTTCGCTGCACCGAATGGCCGTCGTGCGCAGCTGTAGCCTCTTAGACCAAGGTCGGTTTGGGCGCCTTCACCGGCATCGGGCATAATTGCCTGTGAAACCTCCTTGCGCCGCTCTGCCGGGTACTGCGGCTGGCGCTCCCCCCTTCAAGTTCGGAAACCCAACGTTATGACGCAGACAATCACGGTCATCCGCGGCGACGGTATCGGCCCGGAGATCATGGATGCCACGCTGTTCGTGCTCGACGCGCTGCAGGCTGGCCTGACCTACGAGTACGCCGACGCTGGCCTGGTCGCGCTGGAGAAGCACGGCGATCTGCTGCCCGAGTCCACCCTGGCCTCGATCACCAAGAACAAGGTGGCCCTGAAAAGCCCGCTGACCACCCCGGTCGGCGAGGGCTTCAGCTCGATCAACGTCGCCATGCGTCGCAAGTTCGACCTGTACGCCAACGTGCGTCCGGCCAAGTCGTTCCCCAACACCAAGTCGCGTTTCGCCGATGGCGTGGACCTGATCACGGTGCGTGAGAACACCGAAGGCGCCTACCTGAGCGAAGGCCAGACCGTGTCCGAGGACGGCGAGACCGCGTTCTCCGGCGCCCGCGTCACCCGCAAGGGCTCCGAGCGCATCGTGCGCTACGCCTTCGACCTGGCGCGCGCCACCGGCCGCAAGAAGGTCACCGCGGTGCACAAGGCCAACATCATCAAGTCGACCTCGGGCCTGTTCCTGAAGGTGGCACGCGATGTGGCCACGCAGTACCCGGAAATCGAATTCCAGGAAATGATCGTCGACAACACCTGCATGCAGCTGGTGATGCGTCCTGAGCAGTTCGACATCATCGTGACCACCAACCTGTTCGGCGACATCATCTCCGACCTGTGCGCCGGTCTGGTCGGCGGCCTGGGCCTGGCCCCGGGCGCCAACATCGGTGTGGACGCGGCGATCTTCGAGGCCGTGCACGGCTCGGCGCCGGACATCGCAGGGCAGGGCAAGGCCAACCCGTGCGCGCTGCTGCTGGGTGCCGCGCAGATGCTGGACCACATCGGTCAGCCGCAGAACGCCGAGCGCCTGCGCGAAGCGATCGTGGCCACCCTGGAAGCCAAGGATTCGCTGACCCCCGACCTGGGCGGCACCGGCAACACCATGGGCTTCGCCAAGGCCATCGCCAGCCGCCTCTGAGCGACACGGCGACAGTAAAAAAAGAAAGGGCGCCCAGGCGCCCTTTCTTCTGCTCGAAATCCGGATGTTCGAGGGAACCGCTCTTACGAATCCCCAATCCCGACGCTCGATTCCCCGCTCAATTACGCGACTGCAGCTTCGACAGCAAGCGCAGGAATTCGATGTACAGCCACACCAGCGTCACCATCAGGCCGAACGCGCCGTACCACTCCATGTGCTTGGGAGCGCCCTGTTCCACGCCGCTCTCGATGAAGTCGAAGTCCAGCACCAGGTTCAGTGCCGCCACCACCACCACGAACAGACTGAAGCCGATCCCGATCAGGCCCGAGTCGTGGATGAAGGGAATGCGCACGCCGAACAAGCCCAGCACGATGGTCGCCAGATACACCAGCGCGATGCCGCCGGTGGCCGCCACCACGCCCAGCTTGAAGTTCTCGGTGGCCTTGATCATGCCGCTGCGATAGGCGAACAGCAAAGCGAACATGGTGCCGAAGGTCAACAGTACCGCCTGGAACACGATGCCATTGAAGCGCGCCTCGTAGACCGCCGAGATCGAGCCCAGGAAAAAGCCTTCCACCAGCGCGTATAACGGCGCGGTGACCGGAGCCCAGGTCGGCTTGAAGCTGGTCGCCAGCGCAAACACCAGCCCACCGATCGCGCCGGCAATCATGTAGAGGCGCGCGGCAGGCAAGGGAACGCCGTCGGCCCCGATCGACTGCGACCAGGCAAAAGCGGCGGTGACCACCGCCATCAGCAACAGCAGTCCGGTCTTGTTGACGGTGCCGTTGAGGGTCATCGCCTGACCGTCGCGCGTGACCACCGAGCCGGAACCCAGGTCGAGGAAGGTGGATTCCCGAAGGGCGGGATTGCCGCTACGCATGCGTGTTCTCCATGAAATATAGATGCCTGCCGACTTGGCGAGCGATGCCGCGAGGATACCGGATCGTCCGATTTACACAGAGTGATTGACAGCAAGGCCAATCATTCCCAAAATAGCCGACCTTTCCAGCCTTCGGGATGGAAAGGTCCCGCCGGGGTATAGCGCAGTCTGGTAGCGCGCCTGCTTTGGGAGCAGGATGTCGGGGGTTCGAATCCCTCTACCCCGACCATTCCGAGCCTCTTGGCGGCGTGGGAATGCGAAGTTCGGTCCGGGCGCCCGTAGCTCAACCGGATAGAGCACCGGCCTTCTAAGCCGGCGGTTACAGGTTCGAGTCCTGTCGGGCGCGCCATCGGCGGGGCGGTAGGAAGTAGGTTTCAGTGGTGGCTGTAGCTCAGCTGGTTAGAGTACTGGATTGTGATTCCAGATGTCGGGGGTTCGAGTCCCCTCAGCCACCCCACTGATTGCAGGAAAAGTTGGACCCGATGCATCGCGGGGTGTTGCAACGAAGCAAAAACGCGCATACAATGTGCGACCAGTTTCAGGGCCGTTAGCTCAGTTGGTAGAGCAGTTGACTCTTAATCAATAGGTCCAAGGTTCGAATCCTTGACGGCCCACCAAACAAAAGCACTTAGGCATTCGCCTAGGTGCTTTTCTTTTTGTGCTGAGGATAAAGAGATGGCGCAAGCAATTGGTTGCAGCTTCGCTGTCGTCTCGGTCGGCGACTGCGCGAGCGCGGTGTTCGTCCGGGCCTGGCGCGATGTCTTGCCTGCGGCATGCGCGCAATCGCCACTGGCGGCCGCCCGGATGAGCGAATGCGAATGAGCACTGATGTGTCTGGAGCGTTGCGGCATTCGATCCTGCGGCAGGTCGGCCTCTTCGCAATCGTCGGTCCTCCGATCGGCGGGCTGCTGGGCCTTGTGCGGTGGGCTCGGTTCGATCTGCAGACCGCGTTGTCGGTGGTTGCTTGGTCGTACGGCCTGGTGTTGCCGGTGATTGCCTGCGCTGCTGCGGGGTGGCTATGTGCGCGCACCTGCGCCTGGCTGTATCGCGGACGCCGGCCCAACCCGATGGCCCACATTGCTATCGGTGCGTTGGGTGGCCTGCTCTCGGCCGGGGTGATGGTGCTGCTGCTGGCGATCATCGGCGGCTGGTCGATGATGTCCGATCGCGCGGTGATGCTGATGCTGCTGCAGTGTGGGCTGGCGGCAGGTGGCGCCTGCGCTGTGCTTGTCTGGCTGATGTGGTCGCGCCTGGCAGTGTCGCCCCACGCCGGGTGACCGGTCGCCAGGCAGCGTCCATCAGCATGTGCAGGAAGATGTTCTTTGCGGCGTTGGATGGCGCTTTGTATACGTCCGATGGCGATGCGCCGTGCCTGCTCGGCTGCGGGCACCTACTGCCGTGGTCGCTTACGTCGACGCAGCGGGTGCGGGCGCTGGGCGTTGCTGGATGCGTGGAAATGCCAGCGTAAAGCGCGCGCCCTGGCCGGGCGCCGATGTCACTTCGACAAAGCCACCTGCCTGACGGACCGCGCTATACACCTGTGCCAGCCCCAGCCCCGCGCCTTTGTCGGCATCCTTGGTGGTGAAATACGCTTCGAACAGGTGCGCCTGCACGTGTGCATCCATGCCATGCCCGTCGTCGGCCACGGCGATGGTGACATAGCGCCCGGCCGGCCTGGTCAGCTTGGCCTGTTCTTCAGCGACCACGGCGTCGCCCGTCTCCACGCGGATGACGCCGCCACGTTGGCAGGCATCGCGTGAGTTGATCACCAGGTTCAAGATGGCGCGTTCCACCGTGTGGCGATCCACCATTGAGCAGCATCCGCCTTCGCCCGTGCGCAGCTGCAATTGCAGATCTGCGCCGAGCACCTGTTCGAGCAACGGGCCGAGCTGTTGGGTCAGGGCGGCCAGATCCACCGGTTCCGGGCTGTACGGATACTGCCGCGAAAACCCGACCAGGCGCTGTGCCATGACCGAGCCATGCTTAAGCGCGGCGGCGCCCACGCTCAACAGCTTGGTGTCGTGCGCATCGATCCTGGCGCGCTGTACCACCAGCTCGATGGCCGAGGTTGCTGCCTGCAGCACGTTGTTCAAATCGTGCACGACGCCGGCCAGCAGTTGTCCCACCGCTTCGCCTTTTTGCGCCTGTTCGGAGATCTTTTCGGCAGCGCTCTGCGCGGCGCGCGCAATGTCCAGATCGCCTTCGATGCGCTCTTGCAGGTCGCGCAGGCTGTGCAGTTCGGTCGACAGCGACTGTTCGCGCGCGCGCGCCAGCCGCAGCGCGCCACTGGAAAATGCGCGCTCTGCGGTCAGGGTGGAATCCAGCGTGTGAAAGGCGGTCTCCAGCGCCCGGCGGTCGGAGATGTTCCTGCTCACCGCCAGGATCGCTTCGACCTTGCCAAGTGCATCGAACAGCGGACTGGTGACGACCTGCCAGATCTGGCGCACGCCGGCGAAGTTCACGCTGGCGGCTTCGAATTGCTGAATCGAACCGGCACGGGAGCCGGCGATCGCCGTCTCCACCAGTTCGCCCGCCTCCGGTGGCCATAGATCGCGCCATGGCCGCGCGATCAACTGATCCTGATGGCTGGCGCCCAATTCGGCCAGGCCATTGACGTTGATTGCGGTAATCCGCCCGTCGAGGTCGATCTCCTTGATGCAGTCGCGTGACAGGGCCACGGTCTGCCGATACCGATCTCTCATCGCGATGACTGCCCTCACTGTTGTTAACGGAATTTTAGCGAAACAGCGTTGTCCAGCGCCAGCAAAGTGCGCGTAAGGGACGCTAGCGTTCACCCAGTCGCTTGATGAATGTATTTACCTTCAAGTGTGCCCGAGTCAGGGCCGACCACCATCATGCTGCCCGCGCACGCGTGCAGCACGCGAGCCGCGACCACATTCGGCGGCGCCATCGCTCGCGCGATGCTTTTTCTTTCCCGGTATCCCTGCAACAATGGACGGGGAACTGCAGTATCGCGAAAGTGGCGGAATTGGTAGACGCACCAGATTTAGGTTCTGACGCCGTAAGGCGTGGGGGTTCGAGTCCCCCCTTTCGCACCAATGCAGTGTGGCCGTGCGTGTTCCGGCCATTCCAGCACAGGCCTGGGGTCTTTCCATCGCGCGGTGCAGTGACGCGTGTTCCGCTGGCAGCGGCCGCCGTTATCGGCGAAACTACAAGGCTCGGCGGCTTTCCCGCCATCCGTCAACCCGCATCTTCCATCTCGTGCCGACGCTTGTGCAGTCGGTGGCAGGAGTCAACATGCAAGCATCGATCGAATCCACCGGCAATCTGGAACGCCGCCTGACCTTCACCCTGCCGCAGGATCGCCTGGAGACCCATGTCGGTGGCCGCCTGCGCGAACTTGCGCGGACCACGCGCATCAAGGGTTTCCGCCCCGGCAAGGTGCCTACCAAGGTCATCGAGCAGCGCTTTGGCCAGCAGGTGCGTGCCGAGGCGATGGAAGGCCTGCTGCGCGAGACCTTCGATTCGGCGGTGCGCGAGCATTCGCTGCGCCTGGCCGGCAACCCGCGCATCGACCAGGGTGAGAGCGATTTCGACTTTGTCGCCACCTTCGAAGTGGTGCCGGATTTCGGTGATATCGACGTGGCCACGCTGTCGGTGGTGCGTCATGCCGCCGAAGTGACCGACGCCGACATCGACCAGATGATCGAGAACCTGCGTCTGCAGCGCCGCACCTGGAACCCGGTCGAGCGCGGCGCGCAGGTCGGTGACCTGGTGGCACTGGAGACCTGGTCGCAGGCCGGCGACGAGCGTCTGCCCGCCGAAGGCGTGGAGACCGGCAGCAGCGTGCTGGGCTCGGGCGTGATGTTCGACCAGATCGAAAAGGGCCTGGAAGGTCTGGCCAAGGGCGAGGACAAGACCCTGACAATCGACTTCCCGGCCGAGTGGCGCGTGCCGCAGCTGGCCGGCAAGACCGTGCAGGTGCACGTCAAGGCCGTCGAGGTCTCCGAGCCGGTGTTGCCGGTGGTGGACAAGGAGTTCATCAAGAGCTTCGGGGTGAAGAGTGGGGACGCCGAGCAGTTCCGGGCCGACATCCGCACCAACCTGGAGCGCGAGCTCAAGGGCGCGCTGATGAACCGCCTGCGTCGCGAAGTGGGCGAGCAGCTGATCGCCGCCTATGCGCACGTTGAAATGCCGCCGCGTCTGGTCGAGAACGAGGCCCGTTCGATGCTGGCGCAGCAGGTCGAGCAGGTCCGCCGCAGCGGCCGCAACCCGGGCGAGATTCCGGCCGATGCCCATCAGGGTTTCATGGATGCGGCTGCCAAGCGCGTGCTGGTCGGGCTGCTGGTGGGGGAGGTGGCCCGTCGCAACGAGCTGCGCCTGGAATCCAAGCGCGTCAGCGAAACGCTGCGTCTGATCGCCTCGACCTACGAAGAGCCGGAACAGGTCATTGAGATGTACCGCAACGACCCCCAACTGATGAGTGGACTGCAGAGCCGTGTCATGGAAGAGCAGGTGATCGACTGGATCGCCGAGCGCGCCCAGCACACCGAGCAGTCGCTGTCGTTCCAGGACGCCATTCGGGTCTAAGGTAAGCGATCGCGAGACACCAACCCGCATCCCGATGGCTGGGATGCGGATGTCAAACCCGGGCATCGGCGCAAGCCGCTGCCATTACAGGAAGACTGATGAGCATTGTGACCAAAGCCCTGAACCTGGTGCCGATGGTGGTCGAACAGACCAGCCGCGGCGAGCGTGCGTATGACATCTACTCGCGTCTGCTGAAGGAGCGTCTGATCTTCCTGGTCGGTCCGATCGACGACCACATGGCCAACGTCATCGTGGCCCAGCTGCTGTTCCTGGAAGCGGATAACCCCGAGAAGGACATCAGCATCTACATCAATTCGCCAGGCGGCGTGGTCACCGCCGGCATGGCCATCTACGACACCATGCAGTACATCAAGCCGGACGTGAGCACCATCTGCGTCGGCCAGGCGGCCTCGATGGGCGCGTTGTTGCTGGCATCGGGTGCGGCCGGCAAGCGCTATGCGCTGCCCAATTCGCGCGTGATGATCCACCAGCCGCTGGGCGGCTTCCAGGGCCAGGCCACCGATATCGATATCCATGCGCGCGAGATCCTGACCTTGCGTTCGCGCTTGAACGAGATCCTGGCCAAGCACACCGGGCAATCCCTGGAAACGATCGCGCGCGACACCGAGCGCGACAACTTCAAGAGTGCGGTCGATGCGCAAGCCTACGGTCTGGTCGATCAGGTGCTGGAACGTCGTCCGGAAGAGTCGATCCAGCCATCTTGATCGCCAGATTGCTGAAATTGCAGGAAAAACCGGCAGGGTCGGGCTGGGCGGATGTCCTCCCGACCCTGTGCTATTCTCGAAATCGAACCCCCGTGCATCGGGTGGGGTAACTGGGTAACAGAAGCATGAGCGAAGACCGCCAAGGTCGTTCCGGCGACAGCAACAAGATTCTCTACTGCTCGTTTTGCGGTAAGAGTCAGCACGAAGTCCGTAAGCTGATTGCCGGTCCCAGCGTATTCATCTGCGATGAGTGCGTTGAGTTGTGCAACGACATCATCCGCGAGGAACTCGAGGAGAAGGCGCAGTCGGCCCGCTCCAGTCTGCCCAAGCCGCGCGAGATTCTCGAGGTGCTGGATCAATACGTGATCGGGCAGTTGCGCGCCAAGCGGACGCTCGCCGTGGCGGTGTACAACCACTACAAGCGTATCGAGAGTCGCAGCAAGAACGATGACGTCGAGCTGGCGAAATCCAACATCCTGCTGGTCGGCCCGACCGGCTCGGGCAAGACGCTGCTGGCCGAAACGCTGGCACGCCTGCTCAACGTGCCGTTCACGATCGCCGATGCCACCACCCTGACCGAGGCAGGTTATGTCGGCGAGGATGTGGAAAACATCATCCAGAAGCTGCTGCAGAAGTGCGATTACGATGTCGAAAAAGCGCAGCAGGGCATCGTCTACATCGATGAGATCGACAAGATCTCGCGCAAGAGCGAGAACCCGTCGATCACCCGCGATGTGTCCGGCGAAGGCGTGCAGCAGGCGCTGCTGAAGCTGATCGAAGGCACGGTGGCCTCGGTACCGCCGCAGGGCGGGCGCAAGCATCCGCAGCAGGAATTCCTGCAGGTGGACACCAAGAACATCCTGTTCATCTGCGGCGGCGCCTTCGCCGGCCTGGACAAGGTGATTCAGCAGCGTTCCAACGATGCCGGCGGCATCGGCTTCGGTGCCAAGGTCAAGAGCAGCGAGCGCAAGCAGGAAGTCGGCAAGATCCTGGCCGAGGTCGAGCCGGAGGACCTGATCAAGTTCGGCCTGATCCCCGAGTTCGTCGGCCGTCTGCCGGTGGTCGCCACGCTCGAGGAACTGGACGAGCCGGCGCTGATCAAGATCCTGACCGAGCCCAAGAACGCCATCACCAAGCAGTTCAAGAAGCTGTTCGACATGGAAGGCGTGGAGCTGGAGTTCCGTCCCGACGCCCTGTCTGCAATCGCCAAGAAGGCGCTCAAGCGCAAGACCGGCGCGCGTGGTTTGCGCACCATCGTCGAATCGGTGCTGCTGGACACGATGTACGAGCTTCCCTCGCAGGAAAACGTCAGCAAGGTGGTGGTCGATGAGTCGGTGATCGAGCACAAATCCGAGCCGTATCTGATCTACCAGGCGCAACCGGCTCCGGCCAAGGCCGCCTCCGGCGATTGAGGCCCCGATGCCGCTGCGCCGGGCCACGGCCTCGCTCGCGGATAAAGGGTTTCCAAACGCTACTTGCAACACTTCGCCGATGGCCCCATAACGGGGCCATCGGCTTTTTTTATGCCGCAAACCCCCATTCCTGCGGAGCGCCCCATGGCCCAGTCCCAACCAGAAGTTCTCGATCTGCCGGTGTTGCCGCTGCGCGACGTGGTGGTGTTTCCGCATATGGTGATTCCGCTGTTCGTCGGCCGTGACAAGTCGATGCGCGCGTTGGAAAAAGCCATGGAAGCGGACAAGCGCATCCTGCTGGTCGCGCAGAAGTCGGCCGAAACCGACGACCCGACCGCCAGCGACCTCTATACCGTCGGCACGCTCGCGCAGGTGCTGCAATTGCTCAAGTTGCCCGACGGCACCATCAAGGTGCTGGTCGAAGGTCTGTCGCGGGTCACTGTCGACAAGGTCGTCGAGCTGGATGGCGCGCTGCAGGGACATGGCATCGAGATCGAAGCCAGCGACGCGCGCGAGCCACGCGAAGTGGAGGCCATCGCGCGTTCGCTGATGTCGCTGTTTGAGCAGTACGTCAAGACCAACCGCAAGCTTCCGCCGGAGTTGCTGCAAACCCTGGCCGGCATCGACGAGCCGGGCCGTCTGGCCGACACCATCGCCGCGCACATCGGCGTGCGCCTGGCCGACAAGCAGCGCCTGCTGGAAATCACCGAGATCGGCGAGCGGCTGGAGCTGCTGGTCGGGCTGGTGGACGGCGAGATCGATGTGCAGCAGCTGGAAAAGCGCATCCGCGGCCGCGTCAAGTCGCAGATGGAAAAGAGCCAGCGCGAGTACTACCTCAACGAGCAGATGAAGGCGATCCAGAAGGAGTTGGGCGATCTGGACGATGCACCGGGCGAGCTGGAAGAACTGGCGCGCAAGATCGCCGAGGCGGGTATGCCCAAGCCGGTCGAGACCAAGGCCAAGGCCGAGCTCAACAAGCTCAAGCAGATGTCGCCGATGTCCGCCGAGGCAGCCGTGGTACGCAATTATCTGGACTGGCTGCTGGGCGTGCCGTGGAAAAAGCGCACCAAGGTCCGCAAGGATCTGAAGGCCGCAGAGGACACGCTGGATGCCGATCACTACGGCCTGGACAAGGTCAAGGAGCGCATCCTCGAGTACCTGGCCGTACAGTCGCGCGTGAAGCAGATGAAGGGGCCGATCCTGTGCCTGGTCGGGCCGCCGGGCGTGGGCAAGACCTCGCTCGGCCAGTCGATCGCCAAGGCGACCAACCGCAAGTTCGTGCGCATGAGCCTGGGCGGTATCCGCGACGAGGCCGAGATTCGCGGCCATCGCCGCACCTATGTCGGTTCGATGCCGGGCCGCCTGGTGCAAAACCTCAACAAGGTCGGCAGCAAGAACCCGCTGTTCCTGCTCGACGAGATCGACAAGATGTCGATGGACTTCCGTGGCGACCCGTCGTCGGCGCTGCTGGAAGTGCTCGATCCGGAGCAGAACAACTCCTTCAACGACCACTACCTGGAAGTGGACCTGGACCTGTCGGAGGTGATGTTCGTCGCCACCTCCAACTCGCTCAATATTCCGGGTCCGTTGCTGGACCGCATGGAAGTCATCCGCATCCCCGGGTACACCGAGGATGAGAAACTCAACATCGCCATGCGTTACCTGGTGCCCAAGCAGATCAAGGCCAACGGCCTGAAGCCGGAAGAGATCGAGATCGGCAGCGATGCGATCCAGGACATCGTGCGGTACTACACGCGTGAATCGGGCGTGCGTAACCTGGAGCGCGAAGTCGCCAAGATCTGCCGCAAGGTGGTCAAGGAAATCGCGCTTGCCGGCCCGCAGCCGGATGCCAAGAAGGTGGTCGCCAAGAAGGGCAAGCCCAAGGCGCTGGTCGCGGTCAACGCGAAGAACCTCGACAAGTATCTGGGCGTGCGTCGCTTCGATTTCGGCCGTGCCGAAGAAGAAAACGAAATCGGCCTGGTCACCGGCCTGGCCTGGACCGAAGTCGGCGGCGAGCTGCTGCAGGTCGAGTCCACGCTGGTGCCGGGCAAGGGCAACCTGATCCTGACCGGTCAGCTCGGCAACGTCATGAAGGAATCGGCATCGGCCGCCTTGTCGGTGGTGCGTTCGCGCGCCGAGCGACTCGGCATCGATGTGGATTTCCTGCAGAAGCAGGATGTGCACGTGCATGTGCCCGATGGCGCGACACCGAAGGATGGCCCGAGCGCCGGTATCGCGATGGTGACCTCGCTGGTGTCGGTGTTGACCAAGGTGCCGATCCGCGCCGACGTGGCGATGACCGGCGAGATCACCTTGCGTGGTCGCGTGTCGGCGATCGGCGGCCTGAAGGAGAAGTTGCTGGCAGCGCTGCGCGGTGGCATTCGCACCGTGCTGATCCCCGACGAGAACCGCAAGGACCTTGCCGACATCCCTGCCAACGTCACGCGCGATCTGAAGATCGTGCCAGTCAAGTGGATCGACGAAGTGCTGGATCTCGCATTGGAACGACCGCTGGCGCCGAAAAAGGCGGGCAAGGAAAAGGCCCGCAAGACCGCGTCGCGGGTTGCGGTCCGCGGCAAGTCGCGTACTACTCCGGGCACCCGCGTCAAGCACTGAAACCGTTTGTCTAAACCCAGGCAAAACAAGCCAAAACCCGCGTCGTTATTGGGTTTTGGCTTGCGTGCTGTTGGGGGCGCTGGTATAAATGCACGACTCGTGGGCGCGGCAAATTGTGATGCGTCATGCGATACCACTTGTGTCGGGTTCTTCGCTAACGGCAAGAGCGCCGATTGTCGATTCCGCGGCATCTGCCGCAAAGGGAGTTTCAAGAATGAATAAAACCGAATTGATCGATGGCGTTGCCGCTGCCGCTGACATCTCCAAGGCTGAGGCCGGCCGTGCTGTTGACGCGGTTGTGAGCGAAATCACCAAGGCGCTGAAGAAGGGCGATGCCGTCACCCTCGTTGGCTTTGGCACCTTCCAGGTCCGCGCGCGCGCTGAGCGTACCGGCCGCAATCCGAAGACGGGCGACAGCATCAAGATCGCTGCTTCGAAGAATCCTGCATTCAAGGCTGGCAAAGCCCTGAAGGATGCAGTAAACTAATCGACTCGCTAGGGTGCTTAGCTCAGCGGTAGAGCGTCTCCCTTACACGGAGAGGGTCGGGGGTTCGAAACCCTCAGCACCCACCATTAAGCACCAGGCACATGTTTCAAGCGCGGAGCGGTAGTTCAGCTGGTTAGAATGCTGGCCTGTCACGCCGGAGGTCGCGGGTTCGAGTCCCGTCCGCTCCGCCAGTTATACCGAAGCCCCTGAGCGATTGGGGGCTTCGTTTTCTCCACCGCATTCGCAGTGCGGAAGTGGTGGGGAAGCAGCAGTCCAAGTTTAAAGCGGAGCGGTAGTTCAGCTGGTTAGAATGCTGGCCTGTCACGCCGGAGGTCGCGGGTTCGAGTCCCGTCCGCTCCGCCAGTTGTACACAGCCCTCGGCTCCGTGCCGGGGGCTTTTTTTTTGGCCGCTATGGCGGCAATTGTGCGCCGAAAGCCATGCCGAACCCGATGCGGTGCGGGATTGGGCTGGGTGCCCGGCGTCAGGCGCGTTACACTGCGCGGCTCGCCCACAGGCCGTGATTTGCCAATGCTGCAGAAACTTCGCGACAAGACGTCAGGCTGGATCGCTACCGCCATCCTGGGGTTGCTGATGATTCCGTTCCTGTTCGTCATCGACAACAGCTACCTCGGCGGCATTGGCGCCAATAACGTGGCCAAGGTGCAGGCGCCACCGACGTGGTGGAAATCGGCACCGTCGTGGTGGCCGGTGTCGCTGCTGTGGCAGCACCATGAAATCAGCACGCAGGATTTCCGCGCCCGCTTCGAGCAGGCGCGCATGCAGGAACGGCAGCGCCAGGGCGAGAATTTCGATCCGCGCACGTTCGAATCCCGCGAAAACAAATTGCAGGTGCTCGACCAGTTGGTCGACGAGCAAGTCGTGCGTCTGGGTGCCGAAGATGCCGGCATCGTGATCGGCGATGCGACGGTGCGCGACTACATCGCCGGCATTCAGGCGTTCCAGGTCGACGGCAAATTCAGTCCCGACCAGTATCGCGCTGCACTTGCGCAAGGCACGCCGCCGCGCACGCCGGCGCAGTTCGATGCGCTGGTGCGAGACAGCTTGCAGCAGTCGGTGATTCCGCAGGCAATTGCCGAGTCGGGCTTTGCAACCAAGGCCGAGTTCGAGCGCTTGCTCAAGCTGATGGGCGAAACGCGCGATGTGGAGCTGGCAATGCTGCCGCCACCGGCCGCCGATACCGCGCCGGTCAGCGATGCGCAGATCAAGCAGTGGTACGACGGGCATGCCCAGGATTTCCGTCAACCGGAGACGGTGACGATCGAGTATGTCGAGCTCGATGCCGCCAAGTTGCCGCCGGCAACCGCCGCTGACGAGGCGACGCTGCGCAAGCGCTACGACGAAGAGAAGGCGCGTTTTGTCGAGCCGGATCAGCGTCTGGCATCGCACATCCTGATCAGCGCTGGTAGCGATCCTGCCGCGCAGAAAGCCGCCGAGGAAAAAGCGGCCAAGCTGGCTGCGGAGGCCAAGCAGCCGGGCGCCGATTTCGCCGCGTTGGCCAAGGCCAATTCGCAGGATCCCGGTTCCAAGGGCGCCGGTGGCGATCTTGGGTGGGTCGAGAAGGGCACGATGGTCAAGCCGTTCGAAGACGCCTTGTTCGCGATGAAGGCAGGCGAGGTGGTCGGCCCGATCAAGAGCGAGTTCGGTTACCACGTGATCCAGCTGCGCGAGGTCAAGGGCGGCCAGGGCAAGTCGTTCGAGCAGGTGCGCGATCAGCTTGCCGCCGAGCAGCTCAAGGCCGATGCCGACAAGGCGTTTACGGATGTGAGCGGCAAGCTGGTGGACCAGGTCTACAAGAACCCCACCGCACTGGAGCCGGCAGCCAAGCAGGTCGGCCTGCCGTTGCAGACGCTGGGCCCGTTCTCGCGCGCCGATGCCAGCGGGATCGCGGCCAATCCGGCGGTGCTGCGTTCGGCATTCTCCGAAACGCTGGTGCAGGACGGCACGGTGAGCGATCCGATCACCATCGCGCCGAACCACAGTGTGGTGTTGCGTGTAACCAATCACACCGCCGAGGCGGCCCTGCCGTTGGACAAGGTGCGCGAGAAGGTGATCGTCGCGGTCCGCGCGGACCGCACCGAGAAGGCCGCCGCGGCGGCTGCCGACGCATTGCTGGCACGTGTGCAGAAAGGCGAGACCCTGCAGGCGCTGGCCGCCAGCGAGAAATTGCAGGTGCAGCCGATCCCGGGCTTGCCGCGTACCGCGCCGATTCCGACACCGGCGGCAAACCGCGCCATCTTCAGCGCGCCGCGCCCGGCCGAAGGCAAGCCGTCGGTGGGCAAGGTGGAGCTGGATGGCGGGCGCTTTGCGGTGTTCGTCATCAGCAAGGCGATTCCGGGCGATCTGAAGCAGATGCCGGCCGAGCAGCAGACCATGCTGCGCGAGCAGCTGAGCCAGATCGACGGCAACAACGCGGCGCAGGCGTACGTCAAGGAAATGCGCAAGCGCTACAAGATCCAGATCGAAGAAGCGCAGCTGTAACAGTTGCTGTTCGACTGGTGGAGAAAGAGCCCGGGTAACCGGGCTTTTTCGTTGGCCGATGCCGTGGGCGGGTGCCAGCGTCTTTTGCAAAGCATCCGGACGTCCCGGCTGCTAGCGCAGCGCGTCTGCGGTCGCGTGGGCCAGGCACTGCGGATGCCTGCGGAAGCCGATCTGACGTCGTGCGCATCCGCTCTTTTCGCATCCGGCCTTCTGCGCAGCGCGCCATTGCGCAGCATCGGGCAACGGAAGGCGCCGCCGCAGGGGCGGCGGACCGGAACATGGCCTGGGGCAGGTGGCTTACGTCAGGGCGTGTCGTCGAACGACAACACCATGCCGGGCTTTAGCACGGCGCGCCTGTCCAGGCCATTGCTGGCCAGCAGTGTCGTGACCGTGACGCCGTAGCGGCGTGCGATGGCCCACGCGGATTCGCCGTTGCGCACCGTATGTGTCGTGCGCGCCTGTGACTTGGATGCCTTCGTCGCCGCGGCGGCAACGAGCGTGGGAGCGGCCGCTTCGACGTCGGCGATGCCGCCCGTCTCGGCGGAGGCGGCCACGCTGCCTGTTGCACCTGGCTGCGCGGGCGCGATCGGGGCGAGTACGTGCACGCCGCGTGGTGCGGCGCGCGCGCCGGCCAGCGCCGGATTCAGCCGGGCCAGCAGTTGCGGCTCGATGGCGCGCTGTCCTGCAAAGGCGTTGAGGCTGGTGCCGACCGGCAACGCATGTTCGGTGAGTACCGAGACAGGGCGATCGAGCGAGGTCAGCAAGTTGCCTTGCTGCTGCGCATGGTCGAGCACGCAGGCGAGCGCGTGCAGCTTTTCCACGTACTCATAGGTGACCTTGGACATGCCGGGCAATTCGGACGGGCGAGCGTTCTGCGCGTTCATGCCGGCACTGCGCATGGCCTGCAGCACCCGATACTCCCCAGCGTTGTAGGCCATCAGGGCCAGGCGCCAATCGCCTCCGAACATGCCGTACAACGTCTTCAGATAACGCACCGCCGCCGTCGTGGAGTCCACTGCCGAGAGGCGGCCGTCGTATTGCGCGCCAACCGGCACATGGTGGTTGCGGGCAGTGGTTGCGATGAACTGCCAGAGGCCGGCGGGGCCGCTGCCATTGCGGGCTCCTGGTCGATAGCCGCTTTCGACGAATGGAATCAGCGCAAATTCGGTCGGCATGTCGGCTTCGCGCAATTCATCGACCACGTAGCCGAACAGCGGCAACACATCCTGTGCGTCGTCCGCCAGGCGAGCCGGCGCGCGCGAAAAATGTTGTTCCCAGCGTGTATCGCTGTGTTCGCTGTCGCAGCCGGGGTCGGCGCGGCCTTCCAGAAACAACGAAAAGATCTCTCGACCATTGCGCACCTGGGGTGCGGCGGTCTGGGTGATCGAACTTTCTGCGGGTTTGTAGCGGCTTGCGTCGTTGGACGATGCGGCTGCGGGTGCAATGACCACTGACGCGGTCAGCACTGCCAGAAGCAGGCGCCTCATGCGCGAAATTCGTCTTTCCAGCGCCGAAGTTCGGCGAAAACGTCAACCTCAGAGGAAAGTGCGCCGGTTGCTCGCGATGCCACGGCGGCGCGGACTGCGGGACTGCTGGTGCGTAAAAACGGATTGGTGGCCAGTTCACTCTTGAGCGAAATCGGCAGGGTAGGACGGGCTGCATGACGCATGGCCTGGGCTTCCTGTTGACGGCGCTGCAAGGCAGCGTTGGTGGGATCGACGTGCAGCGCAAAGGCCGCGTTGGCCAGGGTGTATTCGTGGCCGCAACACACAAGCGTTTCGCCAGGCAGGGAAGCCAGGCGCTGCAACGAGTCGAACATCTGAGGAGCGGTACCTTCGAACATCCGCCCACAGCCTAGGCTGAACAGGGTATCACCGCTGAACAGATGGTGGTCGGTGACAAAGGCGATGTGACTGCGGGTATGGCCGGGCACCTCCAGCACCTCGAAGCCGCTACCAAGCAGGCTCAAGCGCTCACCCTGGCCCACTTGGCGGGCGTCTGCGGGGATGCGCTCGTCGGCCGGACCGTATAGCGCAAGGTCCGGCCAACGCTGCTGCAGCGCTGCCACGCCGCCAATGTGGTCGGCATGGTGGTGGGTCAGCAGGACGGCACTGGGACTGAAGCCTTCGCGCTCTGCGGCGGCGAACACCGGCTCGGCCTGACCGGGATCGACGATGACTGCACGGCCATCGCTGGCGACCAGCGCCCAGATGTAGTTGTCGTCGAATGCGGGCAGGGCGGTCAGTCGCATAGAATTGGGACCATGCCTGCCACGCCATTCTCCCGTCAAGCTGGCGTCTCATCCTGGTTTGAAACGGGTGCGGGGCGCAGCCTGCTCCTGCTGGAGCGCAAACTGGCACTTGCTGCGTTGCAGACACGTCCGTCGCAGCCCTGGTTGTGGCTGACGCCAACGCCCGAGCTGCCGCCGCGCGAGCTCCTGCAGGGGCGTGGGCTGCGGTTGTGTCGCAGCGCCGGCCGCTTTGCGGGCGACGCGCGCTGCGCCATGCCGTTTCCGTTGCCGACCGAAAGCCTGCAGGCCATCGTGGTGCAGCACGCGGTGGTGGGCGGCGCGGCGGAATTCCTGGCCGAATGCGAGCGGCTGCTGATGCCCGGCGGCCGACTATGGCTGTTCACGCTCAATCCGCTGAGCCCGTATCGTTTCCGCTGGGCGCGGCGTGGCCCGGTGGCGTTGCGGCCGGATCGCTGGCGGCTGCTGGCGCAGCGTGCAGGGCTGCAATGCGTGGAGACCGAACGCTATCTGGGGCCGGTCTGGCGCACCGGGCGTGCCGCCACCGGCACCGATCGCACCCCCTGGCGCGCGGTGTATCTGCTCGAAGTGGAAAAGCGCGCCGCCGCTTCGATCGGGCCGACCCCGATCGCGATGCCCTCGCGCTGGCCGCAGCCCGTGGCCACGATCTGATGACCGACCACTTTCCAAATACCAGAAGCTGATGAAATCCATTGAAGTACATACCGACGGCTCCTGCCTCGGCAATCCCGGGCCGGGCGGCTGGGCGGCCCTGTTGCGTTACAACGGCCGCGAAAAGGAATTGTCCGGCGGCGAAGCCACATCCACCAACAACCGCATGGAACTGATGGCGGCGATCATGGCGCTGGAAACGCTCACCGAGCCATGCCAGATCGTGCTGCATACCGACTCGCAATACGTGCGCCAGGGCATTACCGAGTGGATGTCCGGTTGGGTGCGCCGCGGTTGGAAAACCGCCGGCGGTGACCCGGTCAAGAACCGTGAACTGTGGGAGCGGCTGCATGCGGCCACGCAACGCCACAGCATCGATTGGCGTTGGGTGAAAGGCCACAATGGCGACCCGGACAACGAGCGTGTCGACGTGCTCGCCCGCAATCAGGCCATCGCCCAGCGCGCTGGCAGCGCAACCGCATAAGCAATCAGCAAGAGGATTCATGCGTCAGATCATTCTCGATACCGAAACCACCGGCCTGGAATGGCGCAAGGGCAACCGCGTCGTCGAAATCGGTGCGGTGGAGCTGCTGGAGCGGCGCCCGAGCGGCAACAACTTCCATCGCTACCTGAAGCCCGATTGCGATTTCGAACCGGGTGCGCAGGAAGTGACCGGATTGACCCTGGAGTTCCTGGCCGACAAGCCGCTGTTTGCCGATGTGGTCGAGGAGTTCCTGGCCTACATCGACGGCGCGGAGCTGATCATCCACAACGCCGCTTTCGATCTGGGATTCCTGGACAACGAGCTGTCGCTGCTGGGCGACAACTACGGCCGCATCGTCGAGCGCGCCACCGTGGTGGATACCCTGATGATGGCGCGCGAGCGCTACCCGGGGCAGCGCAACTCGCTGGATGCCTTGTGCAAGCGCCTGGGCGTGGACAACTCGCATCGCCAATTGCATGGCGCCTTGCTCGACGCGCAGATCCTGGCCGATGTGTATATCGCGCTGACCTCGGGCCAGGAAGAGATCGGCTTTGCCAGCGCCGATACCGGCCAGCGCAGCGAGCATGGCGAGGGCATGATCACCTTCGATCCGGCGCTGCTGTTGCCGCGCGCACGGGTGGTGGTAACCGCGTCGGAGTCACAGGCGCACGAGGCGCGCCTGGCGTACCTGCGCAAGAAGGCCGGGCGCGCGTTGTGGGATGCGCCGGTCGAAGAGGTGGCTGCTGCCGGGTAGTGCGGCTTTCGGCAACTGGTGTCCGGCTGTCGCGCGGCGCGGCGTGGCGATGTGTGGGAGTGCAGTGCGCCGCTGAAGGCTGGCGGTTCTGGGCGCGAGTAGCGCGCACAGGATGACTGCCATGCAGATTTGATGTCCGCGCTTGGCGCGGCTAACAGCTCCTTCAATCCGGTCTATTGCGGAGCGCGATGATCTTGCTCTTGGCCGCAGGCCGGTGATCTGCGGCCTGGCTGCGGGGTCCTTGCCCACCCACCCTCGCAGGACACGCCGCAAGTACGTGCGTGTAGGCTCTTACGCGCCATCCATGCCGCGTAAGGTCCCGCGACGGTGGGCGGGCAAGGACCAGTCGAGTGCACTCACCGCCCGCCGGCGCTCGTTACGCGTCGATTGGCTGCTTTCAGTAGCTGCGCACCAATATCGCGGTGATGTTGTCCGAGCCGCCGCCATCGAGTGCGGCGGCGACCAGGCATTCGACACATTCCTGCGCGCTGCAGTCGGCCTGCGACAGGGTCGCGGCGATCGCGGCATCGTCGACTTCCTCGGTGAGGCCGTCGCTGCACAGCAGCAGCTGCATGCCGGATTTGAGCTCGCCCTGCATGGTGGCGACATTGAGGTGGACCGGATCGGTGACGCCCAGCGCCTGGGTCACCACGTTGCGATGCGGATGCGCACGCGCCTGCTCGCTGGTCAGCGTGCCCTGGGCGATGAGTTCCTGCACGTAGCTATGGTCCTGGCTCAGCTGCGCCAGCCGCCCGTCGCGCCACAGGTAGGCGCGGCTGTCGCCGACCCATGCCACTTCGAAGCGCTGGCCCAGCACGCGCGCAGCGACGACGGTGGTGCCCATCGGCAGGGTGTCGTTGCAGCGGCGCGAGGTCTTGATGATCTCTTCGTCGGCGATGCGTACCGCCTGGGCCAGCGGGGTGCCTGCGCGCACCTCGCGCACGATGGTTTCGCGCGCCAGGGCGCTGGCCACTTCGCCGCAGGCGTGCCCGCCCATGCCATCGGCCACCAGCCACAGCCCCAGCTCGCTGTCGCCGTAGTACGTGTCCTCATTGAGGTCACGGCGCAGACCGACATGGGTAAGGTGTCCGAATTCGAGCATGGGGGCGGGTCGCCAAGGAAGGAGGTGCGTGACCATCATCGCGGGGCGGCCGGCCCGCAGCAACACGCCGATCGCCGATGCCGCAGGGCGGGTTCACGCCCGGACCTTCGATCGTGCCGGCGATGCCGGCCCGGGCCGCTTGTGGCTTGGCGCCCGTGCCCGTATGATGCACGGCCCCGGGACACCGGGGACCATCTGGAGAGGTGGCAGAGCGGTTGAATGTACCTGACTCGAAATCAGGCAGGCGTTTATAGCGCCTCGGGGGTTCGAATCCCCCCCTCTCCGCCAGATTGAGGCGAGCAGTTGTGCCAGTGCCGCGTGAGTTTCGCCGGCGGCATTGGGGGGTGAGAAGCCCCGGGTTCGACAGACAGCATCGCTGTCTGCACGGCGAAGCCGCCCGTAGGGCGAAGGCACGGAGTGCCGAGTGAATCCCCCCTCTCCGCCAGATTCGCATCAGCCCCCGCAAGGGGGCTTTTGTTTATGTGTCGCCGCCGCCCGCTGGTGCGCTGGTTACAATCCGCCCCTTATCCGTTGGAGGCCTGTCATGTCCGAGATCCTGGTGCCCGTGTCCTTTGGTGAGCTGCTCGACAAGATCGCGATCCTGCAGATCAAGTCCGAGCGCATGAGCGACCCGGCCAAGCTGGCCAACGTGCGCAGCGAACTGTCCGCGCTGGAGACCAGCTGGATGGCGCATCCGGCCGCCGGCCACGACATCGTGCGTCTGCGTGCTGCGCTCAAGGCCGTCAACGAACGGCTATGGGTGATCGAGGACGACATCCGCCTCAAGGAACAGGCGCAGACCTTCGACGACAGCTTCGTGCAGCTGGCGCGCAGCGTCTATATCGAAAACGACGAGCGCGCGCGCATCAAGAAAGAGATCAATCTGGCGCTGGGTTCGTCGTACGTGGAAGAGAAGTCGTATCAGGACTATCGCGCTACCGGCGTCTGAGAGTCGCTGACTGCAGGTCTGCGTAACTGAGTGGGGGATCGGTGTGTGAGCGGCGCATCCTGGTGTGTCGCCCGACCTTGAATCAGCTGGCGCCGCGGTGGTTGGCTGCCGCGCGCGTGAGTCGGCGGTGTTTCGCTCTTGTTTCCTGGCTGTTCTGGGGATTGAGCCATGGCGCAGCACGCAGCTGCGCAGCGGTTGAACGCCTGTTCTAGCGCCTATCCCTCACCAATGCTTAGTGTGGATGATCGCTGCGATAACGCTCGAATGCGGCAATCGCATCGTCCACGGTGATCAGCGCCATCACCTGGTCGAACTCGATCTTGGCGCCCCATTTCAGCTGGTCGGCGGGTTTGCGCAGGTATTTACGGGCGGCCGCGTCGTAACGGTCCACACAGTAGCGCACGTCCGAGTACGGGCCGCTGCGCAGTGGATTGCTGGCCGCGTGCAGGCCGAGCACCTTGGTGCCCATCGCGTTGGCGATGTGCATCGGTCCGGAATCGGGGGTGACCACCAGATCGGCGCGGGCGAGCAGAGCGGGGAGTTGCTTGAGCGTGTCCTTGCCGACAAGATCCAGCACCGGCGCGCGCGCGGCCGCGACGATGGCATCGGCGGTGCTGCGTTCCAGCTCGCTGCGGCCACCGCACAGCACGATCCGCCAGCCTTGAGCCGCGGCATGGTCGGCCAGCGCGGCATGGCGGTCGGGATACCAGTTGCGGCGTGCGTGACTGGAACATGGCGAGATCATCAGCACCGGGCGGCCGTCGTCGTCCCATTGTGCGCGTGCCCAGCGATGGGACTCGTCGGGGACCGGCAAGTCCCAGTGCACCTGGGTCTGGGTCAGGCCGAGCGGCTGCGCAAAGCTGCCGATGGCGTCGAGCACGTGGATGCCGGGGCGGTCGGCGATGCGCTCGTTGACGAACAGGCCGTGCAGGTCCTTGGAGCGGCTGCGGTCATAGCCGATCCGCCGCCGCGCCGGCACGAATGCCGACAGCACGTTCGCGCGCAGGGCCACCTGCATCTGCAGCAGCGCATCGAAGCGACCCAATGGCGCCAATGACTGGCGCAGCGCGCGCATGCCGGCCACGCCGGTGCGCTTGTCATAGGCATGGAACTGCACGCCGGGCAGGCCGTCGAGCAGTTTCAGTCCGGCCTTGTCGATGATCCAATGCAGCTGGCTTTCCGGAAACCCCGCCTGCAGGGTGCGCACCAGCGGCACCACATGGGTGACGTCACCCAGGGCGGACAGGCGCAGCAGGCATAACGAGGCGGGCGTAGAAGCCATGGTGTTGTTAGACTCGATGGATGGTTTCTTTCGACGCCACTGAAGCGCTGACGCCGTACCGCGAAGGCCGCGGCTATGGCGCCATTCTGTTCGACCGCGAACGGCTGCGGCAAGCCGATGCGGCGCTGTTTTCGCCGCAGCGCTGGGGCGACAGGGCACGGCCGGTCGACGAAGGCGGGCGTGGCGGGGCGTGGTTGGTGGATGCGCCGTTCGGTCGTAGCGTGTTGCGGCAGTACCTGCGCGGCGGCATGGCCGCGCGCGTGAGTCGCGATCACTATCTGTGGAAAGGGGCTGGGCGCACGCGCAGCTTTGCCGAGTTCCGGCTGATGCGCGAACTGCTCAAGCGCAAGTTGCCGGTGCCGCGTCCGTTGGCGGCCTGTTACTTGCGCGAGGGGCTGAGCTATCGCGCTGCGTTGTTGATGGAACGCCTGGAGAACGTGCGCTCGCTCGCCGATCATGCGCAGGTCGCCGGGCGCGGTGCGCCGTGGGAAGAAACCGGGCGGCTGATCGCGCGTTTTCATCGCGCCGGCCTGGATCATGCCGATCTCAATGCGCACAACATCCTGTTCGATGCCGGCGGGCATGGCTGGTTGATCGATTTCGACCGCGGCGTGTTGCGCATTCCGGCCACGCGCTGGCGCGAACGCAATCTCAAGCGGCTGCACCGCTCGCTGCTGAAGTTGCGCGGCAACCGCAGCCGCGAAGAGGTCGACAAGGATTACGAACGCCTGCACCGCGCTTACGAACTGGCCTGGGGCCGGGGCTACTGATGAACTGGGCGTTGCGTGTGCAAGGGGTCGGCAATGCGTCGGCGGTGGCGCTCGGTTCGCCGATGGCCACCATCGAGCGCGCCGGCGCGCCGTGGCTGACCATCGATTGCGGCAGCGAAGGCTTGACTGCCTACCAGGCCCAGTACGGTCATCTGCCGCAGGCGGTCTTCATCACCCACGTGCATCTGGACCATGTGGGCGGGCTCGAGCGGCTGTTCGTGGGCAGCTATTTCTCAGAACGGCGCGGGCGCACGCGCCTGTACGTGCCGGCGCCGGTGGTGCCGTTGCTGCAGCGGCGAATCGCCGACTACCCCAATGTGCTGGCCGAGGGCGGCGCAAACTTCTGGGACGCGTTCCAGCTGGTGCCGGTCGGCGACGCGTTCTGGCACGACGGTGTGCGGCTGGAAGTGTTCCCGGCGCGCCACCATTGGCCGGAGACCGCCTACGGGCTGCGACTGAAGGGGGCGCTGGTCTGGAGTGGCGATACCCGGCCGATCCCTGAAGTGCTGGCCCGCTACGCCGATGCCAGCGAGCTCATCGCGCATGACTGCGGCGTTCACGGCAACCCGTCGCATACTGGGGTGGACGACTTGGAGCGGGAATATCCGCAGGACCTGTTGAGCCGCATGCTGCTGTATCACTACGCCAGCGACGCCGACGGCGACGTGCTCCGCGCACGCGGCCATCGCGTGGCCGTGCCCGGTCAACATCTGCCGTTGGCCGAGCCGACAGCCGCCATGGTGCCCTGATGGGCGCCTTGCTGTCGCCGAATCTGGCGGCCGCGCCGATGCAGGACCGCTATGGCCGGCCACTGCGCGACCTGCGCCTGTCGGTCATCGAAGCCTGCAACTTCCGCTGCGGTTACTGCATGCCGGCCGATCGTATCCCTGACGATTACGGATTCGATGCGCAGCAGCGCCTGAGTTTCGATCAGCTGGAAACGTTGGTGCGGGCCTTCGTCTCGGTCGGCGTCACCAAGGTGCGCCTGACCGGTGGCGAGCCGCTGTTGCGTCGCGATCTGCCCAGCCTGATTGCGCGCCTGACCGTAATCGAAGGCATCGAGGATCTGGCGCTGACCACCAACGGCACCTTGCTCGCGCGTCAGGCGGTGGCGCTGCGCCAGGCCGGGCTGCGCCGGATCACCGTGAGCATGGATGCCCTGGATCCGCAGCTGTTCAGACGCATGAGCGGCGACCGCGGCGAGATCGCGCAGGTGCTGGCCGGCATCGCCGCCGCCGAGCAGGCCGGCTTCCAGCACCTGAAGATCAACTGCGTGGTGCAGCGGGGCGTCAACGAAGATCAGGTGCTGCCCCTGGTAGAGCACTTCCGTGGCACCGGCCACGTGCTGCGCTTCATCGAATTCATGGATGTGGGCAGCTGCAATGGCTGGACGGCCGATGCGGTGGTGACCTCCGCGCAGCTGCACGAGCGTATCCACGCGCGCTGGCCATTGATGCCGCTGGATGCCAATTACACCGGCGAAGTGGCCCAGCGGCATGCATTTGCCGATGGAGCGGGCGAGCTGGGTTTTGTCAGTTCGGTCAGCATGCCGTTCTGCGGCGATTGTCAGCGCGCACGCGTGTCGGCCGACGGGCAGTTGTACACCTGCCTGTTCGCCAGCCAGGGCCACGACCTCAAGCCGGCCTTGGCCGAAGGCGAGCATGGATTGTCCGGGCATCTGCGTGCGCGCTGGAGCGTGCGTGGCGACCGCTACAGCGAGGTGCGCGCATCGACGCCGCGCCGTGGCAAGCCGGTGGAAATGTTCTTGATTGGCGGGTAAGGCACTGCTGTTCCATCCAGGCACGCCGTTCACCGAGAATGCCGCATCCTGAGCGTCTGTCATCGTGTCCTTTCCCATGCCTGCAAAATCCCGTTCCGCACGCCTGACCCACCTGGACGATTCTGGACTGCCCACCATGGTGGATGTCTCGGACAAAGCGGTCACCGCGCGCAGCGCCACCGCCCAAAGCCGGGTGCGTTTTCCGGCCGCTGTGGCCGCCCAGTTGCGCGCCAATGGGCTGCGTAGCGCCAAGGGCGGCATCGTGGAGACCGCAGTGATCGCCGGCACCATGGCGGTCAAGCGCACGCATGAGTTGATTCCGTTCTGCCATCCGTTGCCGATCGATGCCTGCCGCTTTGAAATCGACTGGGCGGGCGAGCAGATGCTGGACATCAGTTGCACGGTGCGCTGCGTGCATCGCACCGGTGTGGAAATGGAGGCGCTCACCGGCGCCAGCGTGGCGGCCTTGACGGTCTACGACATGTGCAAGGCGTTGTCGCACAGCATGAGCATCGGCCCGACCAGGTTGGTGTCCAAGCGCGGTGGCAGGCGCGATATCGGCGCAAAACAATGAGCACGACCGTGACGGTGCTGTATTTCGCCAGTTTGCGTGAGGCGGCAGGCATTGCCAGCGAGCAGGTGCAATCGCAGGCGCAGGACCTGCGCGCGCTGTATGCCGAACTCAATACGCGCCACGGCCTGCGCTGGACGCCGGCGCAGCTGCGCGTGGCGGTGGATGGCGCGTTCGCGCGCTGGGAGGATGGAGTACGCGATGGCAGTGAAATCGTGTTTATTCCGCCGGTATCGGGAGGTTGAGCGTGCGCGAACAGACCACTGCCCTGTTTGCGCTTTCGGATGTGCCATTGCCCGTCGACAGCTTGCGTGCGGCGCTGGAGCACCCGCATGCCGGTGCGTTTGCCAGTTTCGAAGGCTGGGTACGCAATCACAACGAAGGCCGCAGCGTGGCCGGGCTGCGCTACGAAGCCTACGCCGCACTTGCACAGGCCGAAGGCCAGCGTGTGCTCGATGAGGCGATGAGTCGGTTCGCCATCGTCAACGCCTACTGCGCGCACCGCGTAGGCGAGCTGCGTATCGGCGACATGGCGGTGTGGGTCGGTGTCAGCGCAGCGCATCGCGGCGCCGCATTCGATGCCTGTCGTTTCATCATCGACGAGGTCAAGGCGCGGGTGCCGATCTGGAAGCACGAGCATTACCTGGACGGCGATGCGGGCTGGCTGCATCCCGCATCGCAGACGCAGTAGCGCTGCTCGCGGAGCGTGCGATGCGTGAATTCAAGAGATCAAGGTGGTGTCCCTGCCCGTTGACCGCGCTGAAGAAGGCCTGACGCTGCGCGCCTGTTCAGGCCGTGCGCAGCCTTTGCAATGACCGGTCAGCTTTGAGCGTGGCGCAAAGCGCCGCGTCTGATTGGCGGTTGCGCATCGCCTGCATTGCGCACCGAGTGCGCGCGGCATCTGTCGATACGCCATCAGTCTGCGGGTGAGGGTGGTGCCCCCGCCGGTTGACCTCGGCGCCCGCATCAATCGATACCGTTGCTGCCTTCCGGCCCTGGCGGGATTTTCGATCTAGCGTCGCGAGGGACCGACGGGGCCACCATAAGACGTGGGTCACTGGCGTGACCCTGAATCCATGCAATCGCATTGCAGGATCATGAAACTGGCGGAGAGAGGGGGATTCGAACCCCCGAAGCGCGGTTTAGACGCTTACACACTTTCCAGGCGTGCTCCTTCAACCACTCGGACACCTCTCCGTACCTGCCGTGCGACCGGGTCGTCGGCAGGAGCGGGATTCTAGCCGCCGCGGGCGCCATTAACAAGGTAAAGGATCGGCCGGTCCGGCACGACGGTTCCAGCGCAGGTGTCTGGCCCGCCATCGGCGCTGCCCGGCAGTCCCCGGTCCGTGGCGGCGCTGAGGCACCACGGCCGCTGAACGATCAACTTGACGCGCCATGGCACAATATCGGTTCAGAGGAAGCTGGTTGCCCGATGTCTTATCTCGTTCTCGCCCGCAAGTGGCGCCCGAAGCGTTTTGCCGAACTCGTAGGCCAGGAACACGTGGTCCGCGCGCTCAGTAACGCGCTCGACAGTGGGCGTGTGCACCACGCATTTCTGTTCACCGGCACCCGTGGCGTGGGCAAGACCACGATTGCGCGCATTTTCGCCAAATCGCTGAACTGCGAGACCGGCACCAGTGCCGATCCGTGCGGCCAGTGCCCGGCCTGCCTGGATATCGATGCCGGCCGCTATATCGACCTGCTGGAAATCGACGCCGCATCCAACACCGGCGTGGACGATGTGCGCGAGGTGATCGAGAACGCGCAGTACATGCCCTCGCGTGGCAAGTTCAAGGTCTATCTGATCGACGAAGTGCACATGCTTTCCAAGGCGGCGTTCAATGCGCTGCTGAAGACGCTGGAAGAGCCGCCCGAGCACGTGAAGTTCCTGCTGGCCACTACCGACCCGCAGAAGCTGCCGGTGACCGTGCTGTCGCGCTGCCTGCAGTTCAACCTCAAGCGGCTGGACGAGGACCAGATCCAGGGCCAGATGACCCGGATCCTGGCCGCCGAGCAGATCGAATCCGATCCATCGGCGATCGTGCAGCTGTCCAAGGCGGCAGACGGGTCGCTGCGCGACGGTCTGTCGCTGCTCGATCAGGCCATCGCCTATGCCGGCGGTGCGCTGCGCGAGGACGTGGTGCGCACCATGCTCGGCACGGTCGACCGCACCCAGGTCGGGGCGATGCTGCAGGCGCTGGCCGACGGCGATGGTGCGCGCCTGATGCAGGTGGTCGCCGCGCTGGCCGAATTCTCGCCCGACTGGAGCGGCGTGCTGGAGGCGCTGGCCGAGGCCATGCACCGCATCCAGGTGCAGCAGTTGGTGCCGTCGGTGGCATTCGTCGGCGATGGCATCGACCCGACTGCCTATGCCGCGCAGCTGCGGCCGGAAGTGGTGCAGCTGTGGTACCAGATGGCGCTCAACGGCCGTCGCGATCTGTATCTGGCGCCGAGCCCGCGCGCCGGTTTCGAGATGGCGGTGCTGCGCATGCTGGCCTTCCGCCCAGCGGCGGCAGTGCCGGCTGGCGGCAGCGACGATGGACGTGGCGCCAGTGCTGGCAGTCGTGCGCATTCTGTGGGACCTGGCATGCAAGCCGCTGCACCGGTGGCAGCCGCACCCGCGCCCGCAATTGCGGCGCAGCCGGCCGAGCTGAAGGCGGCCGTGGCTGTGGCCGCCCCACCGGCACCGGTTGCGGCCCCACCAGCGCCTGTCGTGGTGTTGCCCGCTGCGGAAGCATCGACCGGTAGCCACCCGTCGACAGCTTCCGCGCGCGGTGACGACACGCCGCCCTGGGCGATGGACGATGCGCCGGTGCGCGCCAACGCTGCCCCCGTCGCTGCGGCGACGCCCACGCTAGCGCCGGAAGCGGCGATGGCGCCGCCCGCAGCGGTCGACGCGGCGTTGCCCGCTGCGGGCGTGCCCGAAGCTGCCGTGGCAGTTTCCGCAGCCGTTGCGGCACCTGCACCTGCACCTTCAGCGGCGGTGACGGCGATACCATCGGTTGCCGCACCCTCAGTACCGCCACTGGCAACCGACCCGTCGCCCCTGCTCGACGACGGCCACATCGCCGATGCCGAGCAATGGCTGGATCTGGTCACCCGCAGCGGCTTGAACGGTCCCTCGCGACAGCTCGCCGCCAATGCCGCCTTCATCGGCCATCGCGACGGCGTGCTGCGCCTGGCGCTGGCGCCGGGCTTCGAATACCTCAATTCCGAGCGTTCCATCGCCAACCTCGCGCAGGCTCTCGCGCCCGAGTTGGGAAATACGCCGCGCATCGTCATCGAAACCGGCAATGCCGATGTCGAGACCCTGCACGAGCGGGCCAGTCGCCAGAAAGGCGAGCGCCAGAGCGCGGCCGAAACAGCGTTCATGAACGACCCGAACGTGCAGCAGCTGATTCAGCAGCAGGGCGCGCGGGTCGTCCCCGATTCCATCCGCCCTTACGACGAGTAACGACACATGCGTGGGAACATTGCCCAATTGATGCAGCAGGCGCAGAAGATGCAGGAAAACCTGCAGCGCGCCCAGGAAGAACTGGCCAAGCTGGAAGTCACCGGCACCGCCGGCGGCGGCATGGTCAGCGTGACGCTGACCGGCGCCAAGGAGTGCCGCAAGGTCCGTATCGACCCGAGCATCCTCTCCGACCAGGAAATGGCCGAGGACCTGATCGCCGCCGCCTTCAACGACGCCTCCAACAAGATCGACGCCGAATCCAAGGACCGCATGGGTTCGGCCACCGCCGGCATGCAACTGCCCCCGGGCATGAAGTTGCCATTCTGAGAGGCGGGGAATCGGGAGTAGGGAATCGGGAATCGTAAGAGCGAGATTGTCTTTAGCTTTTGCGATTCCCCAATCCCGATTCCCGATTCCCGACCCAATGTCCTCTCTTCTCGAACAACTGATCGAGGCCTTCCGGGTGTTGCCGGGTGTGGGCCAGAAATCGGCCCAGCGCATGGCCTACCACGTGCTCGAACGCGAGCGCGAGGGTGGGCGTCGCCTGGCTGCGGCGTTGGCCAATGCGGTGGAAAAGGTTGGCCATTGCGTGCAGTGCCGCGACTTCACCGAGGCGGAGATCTGCGCGATCTGTGCCAGCAGCAGCCGCGACCGGCAGCAGCTGTGCGTGGTGGAATCGCCGGCCGATCGCCTGGCGATCGAACACGCCACCGGCTACCGCGGGCTGTACTTCATCCTGCAGGGCCGGCTGTCGCCGCTGGACGGCATCGGCCCGCGCGAGCTGGGGCTGGACCGGCTCGGCGAGCGTCTGGCCGCCGGTGAAGTCACCGAAATGATCATCGCCACCAATGCCACCGTGGAAGGGGAGGCGACCGCGCATTACCTGGCGCAGCTTGCCCGCCAGCATGGGGTGCGCCCGAGCCGGCTCGCGCAGGGCATGCCGTTGGGCGGCGAGCTGGAATACGTCGATCGCGGCACCTTGTCGCATGCCTTCGGCACCCGGGGTGAGGTGCTTTGAGCGCCGGGAATCGGGATTGGGAATCGGGAATCGGAGAAGCGAAAAGCAGTGGCGCGCGCGGTAATCTCTTGCGATTCCCGACTCCCGATTCCCCACCCATGACTGACACCATTTTCGGCAAGATCATTCGTCGCGAAATTCCGGCCAACATCGTCTATGAAGACGATGAGGTGCTGGGTTTTCAGGACATCGCACCGCAGGCGCCGGTGCACGTGCTGTTCATTCCCAAGCAGCATGCCATTCCCACGCTGGACGATGTGCCGCCCGAGCAGGCGCTGTTGGTGGGCAAGCTCGCACTTGCTGCCGCGGCGTACGCACGCGAGCAGGGGCTGGCGCAGGACGGCTATCGCATCGTGATGAACTGCCGCGCGCATGCCGGCCAGACGGTGTTCCATATCCATCTGCATCTGCTGGCCGGTGCGCCGCTGGGACGGTTCGGCACGCCCTGACCTGGTTGCGCGATCCGGCGCATCAGCGCCTGTTCGAGCCGCCGCATCGCATAAAAAAAACGTCGCTCCCTGCGAGCGGCGTTTTTGCGTGTCACTGACTCAGCGGTCGATTACCACCAGCCGCGGCCCCAGCCCCAGCCGCCGCCCCAGCGCGGGCCCCACGGGTCGCCCCACGGGCCGTACGGGTAGGCCGGCACCACATCCACCTCGCGCACGACCGGCCACAGGTAGACCACGTCGGCATTGACCTTGGGCAGCTTGTAGTCGTACTCGCCGATCTTGGTGGTTTCGTAGCCTTCGATCTTGCCGATGAAGGTCACTTCGCGGCCGGGCTCGAACACCGCCGGATCGTAGAAGCCCGAGCGGCAGGCCAGGAAACGGCCATCGCTGGCGTCCACGGCGTTGCGGTCCGGACGGCCGCTGGCGTTGAGCGGACGCGAGATCAGCTCGAAGCAGGTCTGGCCCTGGCCGGGCTTGGTCTGGATGATCTTGCCGCCCCAGCGCACCGACGTGCCGACCTGGGTGCTGGCGGTGGAATCACTCGGACTGACCGTAGGGAACTGACCCTGCAGCGGCTTGGGCGCGGTGGCACAGGCGGCGAGCCCGAGCACGGCGACGATGGGAAGAAGAAAGCGGGTACTCATGAGGAAGCTCCGGTTCGCGGGCGATGCTGCTGCAGATCTTTGAGGAGTGAGGCGCTGTCCAAATCAGCGCCAGCGTAGCGCGCGGCAGCGAAACGTTGGCTGAGCGCCAACAATGCCGGATTCGGGTGTGAACGGGCGACACGTTGCGCCCAGGCGATCGCCGGTTCGTGCGGTTCGCGGGCCAGGCCGAGCTTGCCGTAGCGGCGGCCCAGGCGATGCCAGGCGCGCAGCAGCGGGTCGCGCTCGCGCTCGCCGCGCGCCAGCAGCCAGCCCATCCACGCCAGCGCGCTGAGCGCAAACACGCCGAAGATGAGGACCAACTGTCCGCTGTCCAGGCGATCGATGCCGAAGGGTTGCAGCAGCCGCTGCTGGCGGTCGGCATCGAAGGACAGCACCAGATCGTTCCAGCCGCGGCGCAGCAGGTCGCTGACCTGGCCCAGGCTGGCCCACATGCCGAGCTGGGCGAAATTGTTGCCTGCACCGACCTGCACGCGGTCTTCCAGCGTGTCGTAGATGCGTTCCGGCGCCACCGCGGCGGTGGGGTCCACCCGCACCCAGCCGCGCCCGGCCAGCCAGACTTCGGTCCAGGCATGCGCATCCATGCGCCGCACCACCCAGTAATTGCCGAAGCCGTTGTAGGTGCCGCCGGCATAACCGGTGACCACGCGCGCCGGGATGCCGGCCGCGCGCATCAGCACCACGAACGAAGAGCTGAAGTGCTCGCAGAACCCGGCCTTCTGCTGGAACAGGAATTCGTCGACGCTGTTGCGGCCGAGCAGCGGGGTATCCAGCGTGTAGGCGAAGTCGCGGGTGATCCACTGCAGCGCGCGCTGCACCACGGCATCGTCGTTGCTGCCCGCTTCCGCGCGCCATTGCTGCGCCAGCGCGAGCGTACGTGGATTGAAGCCCGGCGGCAGCGCGAGGGCGCGCTTGCGCAACTGGTCCGGCAGGTCGGTGTCGAAGCGTGACGGTGGCGCCGATTGCAGCTCCCAGCGGGTCAACGCACTCAATGGCCGCTGTGCGAACAGTTCGTAGTCGGGCGACAGCTCGGCATTGGCCACCGCTTGCGTGGGCAGGTCCAGCGACACCAGTTGGCGACGATCGGTGGGCTCGTAGTCCAGGCGATAGCGATAGCGCTGCGGCCCGGCGGTGACCGAGGCGGGTTGGCCGCGGCCGGTCCAGCGCGCGCGCTGCCAGGTACGGCCATCGAAGTCCCACATCACAGGCCCGCGCCAGTAGCGTTGCTGCGGCGGTGGCGCCTTGCCGCTGAACTGCACGCGCAGCGCCGGGCTGTCGTCGGCCATCAGGTCGATCCACTCGCCCGGCGACATGTTGTCCGACAGGCCCGGCCGCGACAGCGCGCGCTCGGGCACGCCCCATAGCGGGGAACTCAGGCGCGGCAGCAGCCAGAACGTGGCCAGGGCCAGCGGCACGCCGATGGCGACCAGCTTGCCGATGCCGCGCAACTGCATCCGCAGCGCAGGCGTGGCGGTGCGGTGTTCCTCGTCGGCCAGCCGCTGCATGCTCAGCAGTGCACTCACCACCGCCAGCAGCGCCAGCCCCATCGTCGCCGGCCCCTGGTCGAGCAGAAACGCCGCGAACGGGGCGAACAACGCAAAGCCGAGCAGGCTGCGCGCATCGCGCAAGGTGCGCAGCTCGGAGGCCTTGATCGCCAGCATCGCGGCCAGCACCGCGCAGCCGGTATCGCGGCCGAAGCGCATGCCGATCTGCCAGTACACCGCGCCCAGCATCGCCACCACCAGCAACAGCCGCACCGGTGCCATCACGGTGCCGCGCCAGCTCAGCACGCCGACCAGCACGGCGGCCACGGCAATGGTGCCGGCGAGCAGGCCGGGCAGCTGCAACAGCAACGGCGCCAGTGCCAGCCAACTGGCGACCAGCACCCAGCCGCGGCTGGCCTGGGTGATCGGGACGGATGGCTCAGTCATGGGGAAGCAGGGCCAGGGCGCGCAGACACAGATGATGGTGCGCCGGACCTTGCGCAGGCCCCAGCGGTGGCTGGCCCGGCAGCAGCAACCGGTAGCGCCGGCCGTCGCGCTCGGCCAGGTTGACCCAGCGGGCAAGCCGCGCGATGCGGCGCTCGTACGGCAGCGCATTGAGCGTGCGCCAGTCCAGCGTGACTTCGATGCCCAGCGGTTGCTCGTATTCGCGTACCAGCAGGCTGTCGCGGCGCGCCGAGTGCTTCCAGGAGATCGTGCGTGGTGCATCGCCGGCGCGATACGGACGCAGTTGGTGCAACTCCTCGCCCTGCGGATGCAGGCGGGTCTGGTTGGGCGAGCCGGCGCCCTCGGGCAACGCCGGCCCCTGTTCCTCGGGCCTGGGATAGGCCAGCAGCGGCGTTTCCGGCCAGACCCACGACCAGGCGCGCACCAGCCCCAGCGGCTGGGTGCTGGACAGGCGGATGCGTTCGATGTCCTGCCAGCCGCGCCGCGCGGTGGGCACCGGCAGGTCGACCTCTGCCATGTCGTGCTCGCGCAACGCACAGAAGCCGCTGCTGTCCAGGTGATCCAGGCGCAGCCCACGCCGCACGCGGGCGTCGCGACGTGCCAGCGACACCCGCATGCGCAGCGGCTCGCCGGCCACCACCGGTTCGGCCGAGACCGCCTCGACGCGCAGCGCCGACAACTGCAGGTGCGCCATGATGCTGCTGGCAATCCCGGCGGTGGCCAGCAACAGCGCCAGCAGCAGGGCCGGGTTGTTGTTGTAGTTCAATGCGCCCAGCAGCATCGCCAGCAGCAAGGCGGTGACGAACAGCCCGAAGCGCGTCGGCAGCACGTAGATGCGCCGCCGATCCAGCACGATCGGCAAGGCCTCCGCGCCCCGCGGACGCGCCAGCAGGCTGAGTCGGCGGGCAATGCCGCGCACGTGCGCACGCACCTGGGTCAGTCCACCGGCACGCTGTGCAGCAGCGCCTTGGCCAGCGCCGGCCCGGACGAGGATTCGGCTTCCGGCACCAGCCGGTGCCCGGCCACCGCCACGAACAACGCCTGCACGTCTTCCGGCAGCACGTGCTCGCGCCCGAGCAGCAGCGCATAGGCCTTGGCCGCACGCAGCAGCGCGATGCCGGCACGCGGCGACAGCCCCACGCGCACTCCGGCGTGCTGGCGGCTGCGCAGCAGCAAGGCCTGCACATAGCCGATCAGTGCATCGCTGGTATGGATCTGGCCCACCACCGTGCGCAGCGCCACCACGTCGGCGTCGCTGAGCTGCGGTGCGGCCTGGGCGATCAGTTCGCGCCGATCCACGCCCGACAGCAACGCGCGCTCGGCGTCGGCGCTGGGGTAGCCCAGGCTGAGCCGCAGCAGGAAGCGATCCAGTTGCGAATCCGGCAGCGGGAAGGTGCCGGACAGATCGACCGGGTTCTGCGTGGCGATCACGAAGAACGGCTCCGGCAACGCATGGGTGACGCCATCGAGCGTGACCTGCTGCTCGGCCATGGCCTCCAGCAGCGAGCTTTGCGTGCGCGGCGGCGCGCGGTTGATTTCGTCGGCCAGCAGCACGTTGGTGAACACCGGGCCGGGATGGAACTGGAACTGGCGCGAGGCGGCGTCGTAGACCGACACGCCTAGCACGTCTGCCGGCAGCAGGTCGGAGGTGAACTGCACGCGCTGGAAGCCCAGCCCCAGGCTGGAGGCCATCGCATGGGCGAGGGTGGTCTTGCCCAGGCCGGGCAGGTCTTCGATCAGCAGATGGCCGCCGGACAGCAGTGCCACGAACGCCAGGCGCACTTCCTGCGCCTTGCCCAGCAGCAGCGAATTGACCTGGTCTTGTGCGTGCCGCAGCGATTGGCGCAGCGCATCGGTTAGCATTTCCGTGGAACGCAGCGGTGTCGACATCACAACTCCGTAGGTGAAAGAAGAGTGCACAGGGCAATGCAAGGGGACCAACGCGCACATCGCACCTTCGTGATCCTGTGGACACTGGCGACGGCCGTCAAGCTGTTGATCGCCGCGCGGCTGCAGCTGTTCGTCGACGAGGCGTTCTACTGGCAGGAAGGCCAGCATCTGGCCGGCGCGTATTCCGATCTGCCGGGCATGACCGCCTGGCTGGCGCGGCTGGGCGTGGAACTGGGCGGACATCATCTGCTGGCCCTGCGCCTGCCGTTTCTGGCCATTGCCGCGCTGATTCCCTGGTTGATCGCGCATATCGCCACGCGCTGGTTCGGCTCCACGCTGGGCTGGCAGGCCGGCAGCCTGAGCTTGCTGATGCCGCTGTCGGCCACGCTCGGCATCCTGGCGGTGCCGGATGTGCCGATGGCGCTGGCGGCGGTGTTGTGCATGGATGCCGGCGCGCGACTGCTGCGCGAGGTCGATGCCACCAGCGCGCTCGAGCTCGCCATCGGCCTGGTGATCGGCGCGCTCAGTCACTACCGTTTTGCCGGGGTGATCGGGGTGGGTTGCATCGCGCTGCTGTGCATTCCGCAGGGCCGCACGGTCATGCGCGACCCGCGCATCTGGATGGCGCTGACGGTGGGCGCGGTGAGCTGGCTGCCGCTGCTGTTCTGGAACACCGAGCATGACGAGGCCGGGCTGCGCTTCCAGCTGGTCGATCGGCATCCATGGCGCTTTCAGATCACCGGGCTGTGGTTCTTGCTGATACAGGCGGTACTGGTGACCCCACTGCTGGCCTGGGCGATGCTCAAGGTCGGCCTGGCCGGCACGCGTGCCGGTGGCGGTTCGCGTGCGCAATGGCGGTATTTCGGCCTGCTGGGCGGGATTTCGACCGTGGCGATCTTCGTGCTCGGCTTCTTCAGCGATGCTGAGCGGATCAGCTTCCATTGGCCGCTGCCGGGCTACCTGGCCTTGCTGGTGGCGGTGCCGGTGATCCTGATGCGTTGGCCGCATACGCTGCGTCGCGCGGCCTGGGCGATTGCGCTGCTTGGCACCCTGGGTGCGTACGGCTATTACCTGGCCGTGTCGGTGCCGTCGATTCGCGCGCATGCGGCCGGCGAAAAATACTATCCGCGCAACTTCGCCGGATGGAAGGATCTGGCGCGCGCGGTCAAGATCCAGCTCGCGCAGATGCCGCCGGGCACGCGCGTGCTGGCGGAAAACTTCAAGGTCGGTGCCGAGCTGGGCTTTCAACTGCACGATGCCAATGTGGAAGTGCTGCGCGCGGAGTTGAACGACAAGCACGGGCGCAGCGCCCAGCTGCAGCAGTGGGGGCTGCTCAGCGACGGCACGCGCAACGGGCTGCGGCTGCTGGTGCTCTCGCCCAGCGATCAGCGTTATCGCGACCTGTTGAAGCGCTATCACGCCATCTGCGAGATGGTCGGGCCGTTGCCGCCGCCCACCGTGGTCTCCACCGATCACGGCTACCAGCGCTTCCTGCTGTTCGCGCTGCCGGCGCAACGCCAGCCCGGGCCGTGCATCGCCCCGGCGATGGCCTGGATCGATACGCCGCTGCCGGACGTGCGCGTGGCTGGGCAGGTGCAGGTGCGCGGCTGGGCATTCAAGGACGGCGTCGGGCTGTCGCAGGTGGAGCTGCTGCTGGACGGGCGTCCGGTCGCGCAGGCCGCGTACGGCGCGCCGCTGGATGTGCGCCCGTACTGGAAGATCTCCACCGACCCGCAGCACCCCAACGTCGGTTTCAACGCCACCTTCGACACGCATGCGCTGCCGCCGGGCACGCATTGGCTGGGACTGCGCCTGCATGGCCACGACGGCAGCGTCGAGGACTGGTGGGAACAGCCCATCACCGTTTCCGCGCCTTAGATCACGCAATGACCGACGCCATGACTGTTGCCCCTCCCGCCCCTGTGCCCGGGATCCGAATCGCCGTGCTGGTGCCCTGCCATAACGAGGCGGCGACGGTCGCCTCGGTGGTCGCTGCGTTTGCCGGCGCCTTGCCGGGCGCGGCGATCCATGTGCTGGACAACAATTCCAGCGATGCCACCGCGGCGATCGCCTTGGCGGCCGGCGCGCAGGTGAGCCGCGTGGCGCTGCAGGGCAAGGGCAATGTGGTGCGGCGTGGATTTGCCGATGTGGACGCGGACATCTATCTGCTAGTCGATGGCGATGCCACGTACGATGCGGCCGCCGCACCGGCGCTGGTGCGCAAGCTGATCGACGAGCGACTGGACATGGTGGTCGGCGCGCGCCGCGATCGGCAACAGGCTGCGTATCGGCCCGGCCATCGCATCGGCAACGTGTTGCTGACGCGTTGCGCAGGGCTGCTGTTCGGTCGCAGTTTCGACGACATGCTGTCCGGCTATCGCGTGTTCTCGCGGCGCTATGTCAAATCCTTCGCAGCGCATGCGCGGGGATTCGAAACCGAAACCGAACTGGCCGTGCACGCATTGCAGTTGCGCATGCCGGTGGCCGAGGTCGAAACCGCCTACGGCGTGCGCCCGGAGGGCTCGCAAAGCAAGTTGAATACCTGGCGCGATGGCTGGCGCATCCTCACCACCATCGCCAAGTTGTTCAAGGCCGAGCGGCCGCTGTTGTTCTTCTCCATCGGCTTTGTGCTCAGCGCCATGTTGTCGATCGTGCTGGCGATTCCGCTGTTCGAAACCTATTTCCAGACCGGGCTGGTGCCGCGGTTCCCCACCGCGATCCTGTGCGTGGCGCTGATGCTGCTGGGTTTCCTGCTGCTGGCGTGCGGGCTGATCCTGGACACGGTCACGCGCGGACGCGTCGAGGCCAAGCATCTGGCGTATCTGGCCGAGCCGGGCGTCGCCACTGTTGTCGCTGCGCGTGCGCCTGGAGCCGCCCGCTGATGGCAGCGATCGCGACATCGACGCCGGTGGGCCGGCGACAGCGGCTGTTGCACTGGGCCGATCGCCATTTCGGCTTTCATTCGCCCCGCCAGATCGCCGCGGCGGTGGCGGCGGTCGTGCTACTGGGCGCGCTGCTCTCGCTTGGGCTGGGCCAGGACGCCAACTGGGATCTGCGCAACTACCACCTCTACATCGGCGATGCCTGGGCGCACGACCGGCTGGGCGTGGATCTGGCGCCGGCGCAGATGCAGAGTTACTTCAGCCCATTGCTCGATGTGCTGCATGCCTGGCTGATGCTGCAGCTTCCCGGGCCGGTGGCCGGGCTGCTGCTGGGCGGCTTGCATGCTCTGGTGTGCGTTCCGGTGGCGGCAGTGGCATGGCGCGTACTGGCCGGGCAAGCGCGGCGCGCGCAGTGGGCGCCGCTGTTTGCAGTGGCCGGCATGTGCAGCGCGGTGTTTCTGTCCGAGCTTGGCGGCACCATGGGCGATACCGCCAGCGCGCTCCCGGTGTTGGCGGCGTTGGCGCTGGTGTTGTCGGCCCAGGCGCGGGCGCGGCAGGGCGCGCACGCCGTGCATCGATGGGCCATTGCCGGCGCACTGATCGGCCTGGCCGTCTCGCTCAAGCTCACCAATGCACTCTACGCGTTGGCGCTGGTGCCGGCGGTCCTGTGCGATGGCGGGCGGCTGCGCTCACGCGTGCTGGGTCTTGGCGTGCTTTCCGGTGTCGCGGCGCTGGTGTTGGTGCTGGTGGCCGGGCCCTGGTATTGGCAGGTCTGGCAGCACCTGGGCAATCCGCTGTTTCCGCAGTTCAACGGAGTCTTCAAATCGGCGCTCGCGCAGCCCGTATCGGTCGCCGATGTGCGGTGGTTGCCGCGCAATCTCGGCGAGCAGCTGATCTGGCCGCTGCTGTTTACCTTCAAGCCGCAGCGTATCGGCGATCTCGGTCTGGTGCAGGCCGGTTGGGCAGTGCTGTATGCGGTGACGCTGCTCGCTGCAGGACGCACGCTGCTGCGCCGGCCAGTGCGGCGCGTCGGGCTGGATCGCTCGGCCGCCGTCCTGCTGGTGTTCTTCGGCGTTGCTTACGCGCTGTGGCAGGCCATTTTCAGCATCCATCGCTATCTGGTGGTGCTGGAGTTGCTTGCGCCGTTGGTGCTCTGGATCGTATGCCGGCACGCATTCGCCGCACACGCCGATCGCAAGGCGGCCTGGTTGATCGGGCTATGCGCCCTGGTCGCCGTGGCCGGGTGGAAGGATTGGGGGCACGAGGCCTGGGCGCGCGACAGCTTCCAGGTGCAGCAACCGGTGATGGACGATCCTGCCGCCTCCACGGTGTTGCTGGTCGGCGACGAGCCGCAATCCTGGCGGGTGCCGCTGCTTCCGCGGCAGGCACGGTATATCGGGGTGGCGACGAATATCGCCGAGACCGACCAGTACCGGCAGCGCGTGCGCACGCTGATTGCCGAGCGGCCGCAGCTCTACGCCATGCTGGGCGCGGCGCGCGACAAGCAGCAGCTGCGGATCGACCGGATGAATCGCTGGGCGCAGCAGCTGGGGTGGAGCGTGCAACCACAATGCACGCGCCTGCGCTGGTTGATCGCGCGCGGCCTGCGCGCCGAGCTGGATGCATCGCAGCCGGGCCGCTGCGTGCTCCACGTTGCCAGGGGCAGGGCGCTGGACATCGCCGCCGCAGACCGTGCCGTGCGCGAGGCCGCGCAGCAGCGCCTGGCCACGTACGGGCTGACGCTGGATCCTGCGCGTTGCCGTACGCTGTCCTCGCACGTGGGGCAGGCCGATTATCCGTATCAGTTCTGTGAGTTGACTCGGCCCGATTAGGGCTGCGTGCCTGGATGCAGGGATTGGGGATTGGGGAGTTTTGCTCGTGCCCGATCGTTTCCGTGCGTGCGCGGTCTCCACTCCTGGCCGCACTGCAACTCTTACGGAATCTCGAACCCCGCCTGCCGCAGCAGCCGTGCCAGCGCGATCAGCGGCAGACCGACCAGTGCGGTGGGGTCCTGCGAGCCAATGGCGTCGAACAGGCTGATCCCAAAGCCCTCGCATTTGAAGCTGCCGGCACAATCCAGTGCTGGCTCGACGGCCAGGTAGCGGTCGATCTCGGCTGGCGTCAGGGGGCGCAACTGCACCTCGGTCAGGTCCAGCGCGTGCGCGGTGCGTCCAGGGCCGACCAGGCTTACCGCCGTATGGAAGCGCACCACGCGGCCGGACATCGCGGTCAACTGCGCATGCGCCCGCTCCAGCGTGCCTGGTTTGCCCAGGGCCTGACCGTCCAGGTCGGCCACCTGGTCCGAACCGATCACCCAGGCGTCGGGCGCGTGCGCAGCCACTGCCGCCGCCTTTTCGGCAGCCAGCCGACTGGCCAGCGCGTCCGGGCGCTCCCCGGGCTGCGCCTGCTCGTCGACCTCCGGTCGGGAGGTGGTGAAATCCAGGCGCAGCCGGCCGAGCAACTCGCGCCGATAGACAGAGGTGGAGGCAAGAATCAGGCGTGGCATCATGGGGGCGCTATACAGGACGTCGGGCAGGGAAGTCTGCCAGCCTTGGCGCTGTGCCAAGCGCGTGAATAGGGGGATTTGACAGGGCGTCGGCGGATCTTTAACATTCTGCGGCTTATGTCCGCGAACGTACCCGAAATGCTGGATGCTTGGCGGATGGTCGCAGCGCGCAGGCGCTTCGATGGCCGCATCCCGCTCTCTGCGATGACCCGCCTGCAAGGCAGCTTGGTCGATACCGAGGGCGAGTGTGTCTATTCGCTCCAGTTCGATCATGACGACCTGCTGAAGGTTGCCTATGTCGAACTCAGTGTCGACGTCGAGCTCCCGCTGGCCTGCCAGCGCAGCCTGCAGCGTTTTCTATATCCGGTGCAGATCAGGCAGCGTCTTGGTCTAATCCGCGACGAAGCCGATGAAGCTGCGTTGCCGGCCGAGTACGAGGCCTTGCTGGTGCCTGAAGATGGCATGCTGCGGGCCACGGATCTGGTCGAGGACGAACTGGTCCTGTCGATACCGGTGGTGCCGATGGCGCCGGGTAGCGAAGCCGTCGAGGCCGAGTGGGTTCCGACCCAGGAAGAGCAAGACAAGGCCAGTCCGTTCGCGGCGCTGGCAGCGTTCAAAAAACAGTAACCGCCGCTGTGAAGGGCGGAAAGACAGGTCGGCGCGGGCGTGAAGCGTCCTGTTCGACTCGACAGACCAGTTATCGAACTTAAGTTGGAGCAATCCCATGGCTGTGCAGAAATCCCGAGTTACCCCGTCGCGTCGCGGCCAGCGCCGTTCGCACGATGCCCTGACCGCCAAGCAGCTGTCGACCGACCCGACCAGCGGCGAGATCCATCTGCGCCACCACATCACCGCCGACGGTTACTACCGTGGCAAGAAGGTGATTGCGACCAAGTCGTCGGCCGTTCAAGAAGATTGATTCGTGGCACCCGGCGCGTTCGACGCCGCCGGGTGACTCTCGCTTCTTCCGGAGCCGCCGATCACCGCGGCTCTTGCAACAGGGAACAGTATGAGCAAGCGGATCTATTCCAGAATCGCGGGCACGGGTAGCTATTTGCCCGAAAAGGTGTTGACCAACGACGATATGTCCAAGATCGTCGACACCAGCGATGAATGGATCTACTCGCGCACTGGTATCCGAGAGCGTCACATCGTCGCCGACGACCAGACCACCAGCGACCTGGCGTATTTCGCCTCGCTGAAAGCCATGGAAGCGGCCGGCGTCACCGCCGACGAGCTCGATCTGATCGTCGTCGGGACCACGACTCCGGACCTGATCTTCCCATCGACCGGGTGCCTGTTGCAGGCGCGGCTGGGCAATGTCGGGTGCGGTGCGATGGACGTCAACGCTGCCTGCTCGGGCTTCGTCTATGCGCTCAGCGTGGCCGACAAGTTCGTGCGCAGCGGCGACGCCAAGACCGTCCTGGTAGTTGGCGCAGAAACCCTGACCCGCATCGTCGACTGGACCGACCGCACCACCTGCGTGCTGTTCGGCGATGGCGCGGGCGCGGTCGTGCTCAAGGCCGACGAAGAGACCGGCATCCTCAGCACCCATCTGCATGCCGATGGCAGCAAGAAGGAGCTGCTGTGGGATCCGGTCGGCGTGTCGGTGGGCTTCGGCGAAGGCAAGAACGGTGGCGGTGCGTTGCTGATGAAGGGCAACGACGTGTTCAAGTACGCGGTCAAGGCACTGGATTCGGTGGTCGACGAAGCTCTGGCCGCCAATGGCTACGACAAGCATGACCTGGACTGGCTGATCCCGCATCAGGCCAACTTGCGCATCATCGAAGCCACCGCCAAGCGGCTGGATCTGCCGATGGAGCAGGTGGTCGTCACCGTGGATCGCCACGGCAATACCTCCTCGGCCTCGGTACCGCTGGCGCTGGACGAAGCGGTTCGCTCCGGCCGCGTGCAGCGGGGGCAACTGCTGCTGCTGGAAGCGTTCGGTGGTGGATTTACCTGGGGCTCGGCGCTGCTGCGCTACTGAGTCCGGCAGGCAGCGCCGCGTCGGTCTGCGATGCCTGGCAGTGGCAGGACCCCTCCGTCATGGCAGAACCCATCGTCATCGCCGGACAGCGCATCTGGCTGAGGCAGTGCCGCCGCGCCAGCCGGGCGGTCTCGCTCGGAGCGCTCAACTTCTTCGCCCGCCGCCGGGGCCTGGACGCCTTGCGTCCACCGCCGCACCGTGAGGGCGATGCCGCGCGCGATCAGGAAGCGCGCCGCTCGGCGAACTGCAGGCGCTAGCGGTGAATATGCCGCACGTGGTCGGTTACGGGCAGGCAGCCCGGGCGCTCAGCGACAACGGTTGATGACGCGCGCCAGCGATGCGGCCGGCCCGGCGGTGGCGGCGCATGCGCATCCGGTGACCGACGATTGCAGCGGTTTGCGCAGTTCTCCGGTCGCCTGGGGCGCTCGGCCGGGGCGCGGCGCGGGCCATCCTGGCCATCCACGCGGCGACCTCCCTGGCCGTGGTGCTGGTGCTGGTGATTCGCGTGGACTGGCTCGCCAATGGCGCAATGGACCTGCCCAACGCCGTGCTGCGTGCGCGCCGGTGCTCGCACTGGCCGGGCCTTGCATACGCGGCAGTACAGACGCCGGGGCGATTTCGCACGTATCATCCCGGCTCGATTTTTGTAGGCAGCAACGCGTGACCGAATCCACTCTCGCCGTCGTGTTCCCCGGCCAGGGCTCGCAGTCCTTAGGGATGCTGGCCGAATTGTCCGAGCTGCATCCGCAGATCCGCGAAACCTTCGCCGAAGCCTCCGAAGGCGCCGGCGTCGACCTGTGGGCCCTGTCCCAGGGCGGCCCGGAAGAGATGCTCAACCGCACCGAGTACACCCAGCCGGCCTTGCTGGCCGCGGGCGTGGCGGTGTGGCGACTGTGGAATGCGCAGCGCGGGCAGCGCCCGGCGGTCCTGGCCGGGCACAGCCTAGGCGAGTACACCGCGCTGGTCGCAGCCGGCGCCCTGTCGCTGCACGACGGTGCGCACCTGGTGCGGCTGCGCGGCCAGTTCATGCAGGCGGCCGCGCCGGCCGGCGTCGGTGCGATGGCGGCGGTGCTGGGCGCCGAGGATGCGCTGGTGCTGGAGGTCTGTGCCGAGGCGGCGGGCAGCCAGGTGGTGGTGCCGGCCAATTTCAACTCGCCCGGTCAGATCGTGATCGGCGGCGATGCGGCGGCGGTGGATCGCGCGCTGGCCTTGCTGGCCGAGCGCGGCGTGCGCAAGGCGGTCAAGCTGGCGGTGAGCGTGCCTTCGCATACCCCGTTGATGCGCGATGCCGCCAACCAGCTCGCCGAAGCGATGGCCGGGCTGAGCTGGCACGCCCCGCAGATTCCGGTAGTGCAGAACGTCGATGCGCGCGTGCACACCGGCAGCGAGGCGATCCGCCAGGCGCTGGCCGAGCAGCTGTACCTGCCGGTGCAGTGGACCGGCTGCGTGCAGGCGCTGGCCGCCCAGGGCATCACTCGGATCGCCGAATGCGGCCCCGGCAAGGTGCTGAGCGGGCTGATCAAGCGCATCGACAAGAGCCTGGACGCCCGCCCGCTGGCCACGCCTGCCGATTACGCCGGTGCGCTCGAGGCGTGGACGCACTGATTCGACGCACCTGCCGGCGCTGCCGGCAGCCCTCACCGTTCGCGGCTGCGGTCGCGAGCTCCCCATTCGAGGAACAGCATTCATGAGCAAGCCTCTGCAGGGCGAGATCGCCCTCGTCACCGGTGCCAGTCGCGGGATCGGCGCGGCTATCGCCGACACGCTGGCCGCACAAGGCGCCACCGTGATCGGCACCGCCACCTCGGCCTCCGGCGCTGCGGCGATCGGCGCGCGCCTGGGTGCCCAGGGCGGCCACGGCCGTGAGCTCGACGTCACCGACGCTGCGGCGGTCGATGGCCTGATCGATGCGATCGGCAAGGAGTTCGGCGCGATCTCGATCCTGGTCAACAACGCCGGCATCACCCGCGACAACCTGTTGATGCGGATGAAGGACGACGACTGGCAGGCGATCATCGACACCAACCTGACCAGCGTGTTCCGCACCTCCAAGGCGGTGATGCGCGGCATGATGAAGGCGCGCAAGGGCCGCATCGTCAACATCGCTTCGGTGGTGGGCGTGACCGGCAATCCCGGCCAGACCAACTACGCTGCGGCCAAGGCCGGCATTATCGCGTTCTCCAAGTCGCTGGCCAAGGAAATCGGTTCGCGCGGGGTCACCGTGAATGTGGTGGCGCCCGGCTTCATCGATACCGACATGACCAAGGCGCTGCCGGACGAGGCCAGGACCGCCTTGCTGCAGCAGATCGCGCTGGGCCACCTGGGTCAACCGGGCGACATCGCCAACGCGGTGGCGTTCCTGGCCGGCCCGAGCGCCGGTTACATCACCGGTGAGACCTTGCACGTCAACGGCGGCATGTACATGCCGTAAGCGTGCGGTGCCGGGAGGCGCTAAGTGGCTGATCGGCCGGGAGTTGTGATGCAATGCAAGGCTCGGTCGCTTCCACTACACTATCCAACGCGGCCATCGCAGCGGCGATGGCGTTTTTTTCGTACCACCACTACTCCATCTGGAGCGATATCCCCAATGAGCACCATCGAAGAACGCGTCAAGAAAATCGTCGTCGAACAACTCGGCGTCAAGGAAGAAGAAGTCACCACCAGCGCATCGTTCGTTGATGACCTGGGTGCCGACTCGCTGGACACCGTCGAGCTGGTGATGGCGCTGGAAGAAGAGTTCGAGTGCGAGATCCCGGACGAAGAGGCTGAGAAGATCACCTCGGTCCAGCAGGCGATCGACTACGTCAAGGCTCACGTCAAGAGCTAATGCGTTGTTCCTGACTGCGGCGGCGTGCGTCAAGCCGCTGCTGCGTCAGACATTCCATGGGGCCGCTGATGCGGCCCTGTGTTTTTCAGCGTCAATCGTAAACCGCAAGCACCGTCCGGTCCGTGGTGAGGAGATCTGCAATGAGTCGTCGTGTTGTCGTTACCGGCATGGGCATGGTGTCGCCGTTGGGCAATGATCTGGTCACCAGCTGGGATGGAATCATCCACGGGCGCTCAGGCATCGGCCCGATCACGCAGATCGATGCCTCGCAGTTCACCACCAAGATCGCCGGCGAGATCAAGAATTTCGATCCCACGCTTTTTGTGTCTGCCAAGGACGTCAAGAAGATGGATTCGTTCATCCATTACGGTGTCGGCGCCTCGTTCATGGCGCTGGACGATTCCGGGCTGGAAATCGACGACAGCAACGCCGAACGCGTTGGCGCCATTCTCGGCTCCGGCATCGGCGGGCTGCTCGGTATCGAAGAGCAGACCATCAAATTCCATGAGGGCGGCGCGCGCAAGATTTCGCCGTTCTATGTGCCCAGCACCATCATCAACATGCTGCCGGGCCAGGTGAGCCTGATCAAGGGCCTGAAAGGACCGACCTTCTCGGCCGTATCGGCCTGCGCCACCTCCAACCATTCGATCGGCACCGCGATGCGCATGATCCAGCACGGCGATGCCGACGTGATGCTGGCCGGCGGCGCCGAGCGCGGTTCCTCGCCGAGTTCGGTGGGCGGCTTCTGCGCGATGAAGGCCATGTCCACCCGTAACGACGATCCGACCGGCGCCTCGCGTCCGTGGGACAAGCAGCGCGACGGCTTCGTGCTGGGTGACGGTGCCGGCGTACTGGTGCTGGAAGAGTACGAACACGCCAAGGCACGTGGCGCGCGCATCTATGCAGAACTGGTCGGCTTCGGCGCCAGCTCCGATGCGTTCCACATGACCGCGCCCAGCGAAGACGGCGAGGGTGCGGCGCGCAGCATGGCCGCGGCGATGCGCGATGCCAAGCTCAATCCCGAGCAGATCGGCTACCTCAACGCGCACGGCACCTCCACGCCGCTGGGCGATCTGGCCGAAACCCTGGCGATGAAGCGCGCGCTGGGCGACTACGCCTACAAGACCATGGTCAGCTCGACCAAGTCGATGACCGGCCACCTGCTCGGCGCGGCCGGCGGCGTGGAAGCGATCTTCTCGGTGATGGCGCTGCATACCGGCATCATTCCGCCGACCATCAATCTGGAAGAACCCAGCGAAGGCTGCGACCTGGATTACGTGCCGAACGTGGCGCGCGAGGTGCAGGTGGATGCGGTGATGTCCAACGGCTTCGGCTTCGGCGGCACCAACGGCACGCTGGTGTTCAAGCGCGTCTGACGTCACTGCGCTGGTGGACCGCGAACAATGCTTCGCGGTCCACGGTGCACGCCGGTCATGGACGCCGCGCAGGACGCGTGTACGCGGCCGGACGTCGCTCCGCGAGCTGATCGCTCTCATCAGGCGTGCCCTGCCTCCCTTGCAGGGCGGCGCCTCTTAGCACCCCACGCCCAACCAGGCCGATGACGCTCACCAGACCCCTGCACGCCGACCTCGACCTGCTGGCGCTGCATCGGCTGGCGCCGCAGCGTTATCCGGCACTGCTCGAATCCACCGCCTCCGGCACCGCGCACGGTCGCTGGGATGTGTTGCTGCTGGCAGAAGGCGCAAGCCTGCGGCTGGACGCCGATGGACGCACGCGCGACGGCGATGGACGCGTGCTGGACGGCGCATTTCTGCAAATGCTGGATGCGGCGTGGCAGGCCGAGCGCGTGCCGCACGATGCGGCCAGTCCCTGGCCGTTTCGCGGCGGCTGGGCGGTGTTGCTGGATTACGAGCTGGCCGCGCAGGTCGAACCGATTCTGCAGCTGCCCACGCGCAGCGATGGCGTGCCGAGCGCACTGGCCGTGCGCGCGCCTGCCGCGGTATTGCGCGACCGGGTGCAAGGCCGCTGCATCGCGTTGGCCGAGCCGGGCCGCGAGGATCTGCTGGCTCGCATCGTCGAGGACATTGCCGCCTGCGCCGCGTTGCCGCCGTTGCCCAGCTGGGTCGGGCCGGTGACTGTTGACGAAGACCCGCCGGAGCGCTTCACCGATGCAGTGGAGCGCGTGCTCGAGTATCTGCGCGCCGGCGATGTGTTCCAGGCCAATATCTCGCGCGCCTGGCATGCGGCGTTTGCCGCTGCCGTCGATCCGGCGGCGTTGCATGCGCGCCTGCGCGCGGCCAATCCCGCCCCGTTTGCCGGCCTGTTCGTCGCGGCAGGACGCGCGGTGGTGAGTTCCTCGCCCGAGCGGCTGGTGTCGGTGCAGGGCGATGTGGTGCAGACGCGCCCGATCGCCGGCACCCGCGCGCGCTTTGCCGGTGACGACGATGCCGCACGCATCCGCGAGCTGGTCGGCCACCCGAAGGAACGTGCCGAGCATGTCATGCTGATCGACCTGGAACGCAACGACCTGGGGCGCATCTGCGCGCCGGGGACGGTGGAAGTGGACGAGCTGATGGGCGTGGAAAGCTACGCGCACGTACACCACATCGTCAGCAATGTGCGCGGCCGTCTGCGCGCCGACGTCACCCCGGGCCAGGCGATCGCCGCGGTGTTTCCCGGCGGCACCATCACCGGCTGCCCGAAGGTGCGCTGCATGCAGATCATCGCCGAGCTCGAACGCACCGCGCGTGGCGCCTACACCGGCGCATTCGGCTGGCTCAATCGCGACGGCGACATGGATCTGAACATCCTGATCCGCACCGCCGAGGCGGACGGGGACCGGGTGCATTTCCGCACCGGCGCCGGGATCGTGGTGGATTCGGACCCGCAGCGCGAACTGGACGAGACCCGCGCCAAGGCGCGCGGCGTGCTGCGCGCCGTCGACCAGGCATGAGCGCTTCAACGGGACATCACCGGCGCGCGGTATCCTGCGCGGTGCAGCGGCAATGACGAGGTGCGTGTGGCGGTGACTGGCAAACGTGGATGTCTGGCCGTGCTGGGCACGGCCCTGTTGCTCGTGGCGCTGCTGGCGATTGCGGGACTGGTGGCGTGGCGGCATTACCTGCACTTCGCCCAGACACCGGTGAGCGCGAGCGTGCCCAGCGTGGTGATCGCGCCCGGCGATTCGCTCAAGGCTACGCTGCGTAAATTGCGCGCCGCCGGTGTGGCGCAGGGCACCGATCTGGAATGGCAACTGCTCGCGCGCCAGGTCGATGCGGCCGGCAAGCTCAAGGTGGGCGAATACGCGCTGGCGCCGGCGCTGTCGCCGCGCGCGCTGCTCGAACGCATGCGCCAGGGCCGGGTGATCCAGTACCGCTTCACCATCGTGGAAGGCTGGAACTTCCGCCAGCTGCGCGCCGCGATCGCCACCGCCACGCCGCTGCAGCAATCCATCGCCGCGCTGGACGATGCGGCGTTGATGGCGCGGCTGGGGTTCGCCAATCAGCACCCGGAAGGCCGTTTTTTGCCGGAAACCTATCTCTACCAGCGCGGCGAAAGCGATCTGGACGTGCTCAAGCGTGCCCACCTGGCCATGGACAAGGCGCTGGCGCAGGCCTGGGAGCAGCGCGCGCCCGATCTGCCGCTCGGCTCGCCGGAACAGGCGTTGATCCTGGCTTCGATCATCGAAAAGGAAACCGCGCTGGGCTCCGAGCGTCCGCTGATTGCCGGCGTGTTCCTGCGCCGCCTACAGCTGGGTATGAAGCTGCAGACCGACCCCACCGTGATCTACGGCATCGGCAGCAGTTACGACGGCAATATCCGCCGCCGCGACCTGACCACCGATACGCCGTACAACACCTATACCCGCACCGGGCTGACCCCGACCCCGATCGCCATGCCCGGCCGTGAGGCCTTGCTGGCGGCGGTGCGTCCGGCGCCCGGCCAGGCGCTGTATTTCGTCGCGGTCGGCGATGGCACCGGCGCGCATGCGTTCTCGGCCACCCTGGCCGAGCACAATGCCGCGGTGGCGCGTTACCTGCAGCGCCGTCGCCTGCCGCAACCGGAGCCCACTCCATGACCACTGTCTTCTCACCCTGGCAGCAGCGCGTCTACGACCAGACGCTGGCGGCGCTGGATGCCGGCCGGCTCGGACACGGCTTGCTGGTCTGCGGGCCGGATGGCCTGGGCAAGCGTGCGGTCGCTCTGGCGCTGGCCGAGCACGTGCTGGCCAGCTCGCCGGACCTGGCGCTGGCGCAGCGCAGCCGGCAGCTGATCGCCGCCGGAACCCATCCGGATCTGCAGCTGATCTCGTTCATTCCCAACCGCACCGGCGACAAGCTGCGCACCGAGATCGTGATCGAGCAGGTGCGCGAGATTTCGCAAAAACTCTCGCTGACCCCGCAGTACGGCATCGCCCAGATCGTGATCGTCGACCCGGCCGATGCGATCAATCGCGCCGCCTGCAACGCCTTGCTCAAGACGCTGGAAGAACCCTCGCCGGGGCGCTACCTGTGGCTGATCAGCGCGCAGCCGGCGCGCCTGCCGGCGACCATCCGTAGCCGCTGCCAGCGTCTGGAATTCAAGCTGCCGCCCGCGCACGAGGCGCTGGCCTGGCTGCTGTCGCAAGGCGTCGACGAGCGCGCTGCACAGGAAGCGCTGGATGCCGCACGCGGTCATCCGGGACTCGCGGCGCAGTGGCTGCGCGAGGATGGCCTGGCGGTGCGCCGCGCGGTGGCGCAGGACCTGGAGCAGGTCGCCGCCGGGCGCGCCAGCGCAGTGGATGTTGCGCAGCGCTGGACCAACGACGGCCAGGCCGACCAACGTCTGCGCCACGCTGCGGACCTTGCGCTGGCACAGGCATCGGCCGGCTTGACCGATCCATCGCGGTTGCACAAGCTGGCGACCTGGTTCGACGCTGCCAATCGCACCCGCGACCTGCTGCGCACCACCGTCCGCGCCGATCTGGCGGTGACGGAACTGTTGCTGGCCTGGCGCGAGGGAGAGCGTCCGGCACGTTCTAGGGGAACTCGATGAGTGCAATGAATGCACGCCAGGGCATTTTGTCGCTGGCGTTGAAGGACAAGCCGGCGCTCTACAGCGCCTACATGCCGTTCGTGAAAGGCGGCGGCATCTTCGTGCCCACGCCCAAGCGCTACATGCTCGGCGACGAGGTCTTCCTGCTGCTGACCCTGCCGGACTCCAGCGAGCGCCTGCCGGTGGCCGGCAAGGTTGTCTGGACCACCCCGGCCGGTGCGCAGGGCAACCGCGCCGCCGGCATCGGCGTGCAGTTCCCGGACGGCCCGGAAGGCGAGGGCGTGCGCAACAAGATCGAGATGTTGCTGGCAGGTCTGACGACCTCGGACAAGCCGACGCATACGATGTGACGCGTTCCGATGCGGTGCAGTCGCGCGATCGCCGTCGTGCCGGAAGCGGGTCATCGAAGCGGCGTCGCCGGCGTTTGAACGACGCCGAATCGATGACCACAGTGGCGCCGCCAGGGAGTCACGACGCCGCGCCCAGCCACCGGAACGAGACGTGTTGGACCGCATCGATGCCGTCGCGGATGAACCTGTTGACGATCGCCACAGCTGCCCTATAATGTGCGGCTCGCGTCACCGGGCGGTTAGCTCAGCGGTAGAGCATTGCCTTCACACGGCAAGGGTCACAAGTTCGAACCTTGTACCGCCCACCATCGAAACCCAACAGCAGCAAGGGTTTCAGCGCGAGAAGAAGAGCCGGCCATGGGCCGGCTTTTTTGTTGTCCTGCAAGCGTCCTGCAAAATGAACGGCTGTGGCAAGAAACGAGCGGCAGACCTTGAGGGGGCGCCCAATGGCGCTTACATAGCTTGTGTCGCGATCTCTCAAACGGTGAGACCAAGCCATGCGATATTCGCGTGGCTGTAATGCGGCCAACAGTTTTCAGTCAGAAATGCCGTTATGTAGACCAGGAGGTCTGCCATGTCCGCTCCAGCAACTGCGGTTGCTAAATACATCCTTGATAGGTGCGCCCAGCAGGGCGATGGCGAAGTCACGCCTATGCAACTTATCAAGCTCACATACGTCGCTCACGCTTGGATGCTGGGACTGACGGGTAAACCGTTGATCGACGAGCAGGTTGCTGCTTGGCAATATGGTCCGGTGATTCCTTCGCTTTACCATGAGGTGAAGCACTATCGCAGCCTTCCTGTGCGTTCGATTCAGGCGCCGCGTGTTGATTTCACGCAAGAAGAAAAGAACATCCTCGACCAAGTTGTGGATATCTACGGGAAATTCACAGGGATCCAGCTGTCAGCGATGACTCACCGCCCTGACACACCCTGGGAAATTACCTGGAAGCGTGCCGGTAAAAACGCGGCAATCCCGAACGATCTGATCGAGACGTTCTACAAGGCAAAAGCAGCGAGAGGCAAGGATGCCGCCACCCTCGAGCATTGATCCTCAGGGCCCTGGCTCGTCAGCGAATACTGGCGGGCTTCGGGTTGGTGGGCCTGACTATTTTGCTGAATTAGAGGCGCTTGCTCTTGGGCTAGACGATGAACTCGCAACCCAAGAAAGTAATGCCCTAGCTGATGAAGACGACCTGGAAAAGGTCGAGCGCAAGAATGATCACCACAGGATGGAGTCGCTCCGCGCGGTCGTGAACGACCTTGCGAAGTGGTTCTTGATCCTGACAGCGTGTCTCGTGACAGTTGGAATTCTTTTTTGGTCTTGGCACCTATTGATGCCTGAGGAGCTCTGGTTCCTTGCGGAAAAGCAGCTGGACACGGTGCAAACGATCCTCACTACTATAATTTTTTCTGGCCTTGTTGGAGGCTATGCGCGCCGAGTTATTGAGGGTCGTGCGAACGCAAATAACTCAAATCAAAGCTAGCTTTGTCCTCGCTGCGCGCCGTGTAGCTCGCCAGCAAGCCGCGCAGCGCGGCCGGGTCCGACAGCAGCACCAGCGGGTCGGCCGGCACGGCGACGCGGCGCTCCAGCTCCTGCCAGCGGTCAACGAGGCGGCCGGTGAACTCCGGTGACAGCTGCGCCACCACCACCAGACTGTCGCGAATGCCTTGCTCGCCGGCGAAGTGAAACACGCGGACCGGTCGCGACCGGCCCATTGAATCGAAACCGGCCTTCTCCGCCATTTGAGGACGGACGATTACGCCCTGCTGCACCAGCGTCTCGATGGTCCGCTTGACGTTGTCGTGCCGCTTCTCGACCAGCTCGGCAATCTCGCTGCTGGTGATGGCCGGCTCCTTGCCGGTAAGGGTGAGTGGTCTCATGGATTAACGTCCTCAGAATTGTCGACAGACTGCTCGGCGCCGGATGTGTTTGTGCGGCGTGGATCGCTATCGAGCACCAGCCCGAGCGCGTCGGCGCGGTCGTTGCTCGCCTTGATCTCGGTATCCACCTGCTCGGGATCCTCGCCTGCACCCAAGATCACCTTGTCGCGCGACTTGAAGCCAGCGCGCACGGCCGCCTTTTCTGCGCCCACATCCTGCACCGGGTGGCTCCAGGGCCAGCCCTCGGGCACCCATAGCGTTTCCGTCACCTCGTCGCGCTGGTCCGCGTAGCCGGGCACGGCAAGCAGGCCGGCCAGCACGGCCTGGTCAAACCATGCGTCACGGACGCGCTGGCAGAACATCGGGATCATGTAGAGCCATTGGTCCGACTCGATCACCCTGCGGAACTCGTTGAGGATCAGCCTCAGCGCGCGGTCGGAGACGTTCCGCAGATCACCGGTGAGCACCTCGTAAGGAATGTCGTGCCCGGCGGCGATCGCCATCAGGTGCCCGCGCAGGAACTCGGCGTAGTCGGTGCCGGCGCCGGGAGGCGTCGAGAACTGGACCTCGTAGCCCGGTGGCAGCTCCTGCATCGTCGCCGGCTCCAGGCCAGCGAGCGGCGTGCCATCGGCATCCATGCCCGTCTGCATGTCATCCGTCATGGGCGTGGCGCCGCCGGGCTCACCCTCTTGTGCCTCGGGAACCTTGTAGAACCCTGCGAACAAGTTGGCGATGGCCTGACGCTCAAGCACAGCGTCATCGAGCCGGTCGAGATTGAACATGCGCAGCAGCACCGCCGCCGATGCGGACACGCCGCGCAGCGCGCCGGCCCGGTTCGGACGGTAGAGGTGGATCACTTGCTCTGCCGGCACACGCACAAGCTCGTGGCCGTTCGGCACCATCGTCTGGTCGCCCGGGTGCTCGCGATACATCCAGTACGCCACGCGGCGGCCGATCGCATCGAACTCGATGCCTTCGCGGATCACATTGGCGTTGCTGGCCACTGAGTAGTACCCGCGCGGGCACTGCTCGGATTCCACCAGCTGCACCTGCACTGGCACCGGCAGCCCATCTGTCGGACGACGGAAGCGGATCCGTGCGAACACCTCGCCGGCTTCCTTCCACTCCCGCCACGCCAGTGCCTGCTGTCCGTAGAAGTCCAGCACGCCGTCGGCATCGCTGTACTTGATCCACCGCTTCCACAGCTTGGACGTCGCAGCCTTGAACGCCTTGGTACCCCACAGGGGCTTCGCCTGGATGCCAGTGGCAATGCCATTCGACACGCTCTTGTTGAGCGCGCTGACAGCCCACGGGTCATTGCGTGCAAAGTGCCGCGCGCGCGCCAGCACCGTAGGCAAGTTGACCAGGGCAGCATTCGGCCCCTGCACCACCGGCGGCAGGAGGCGCAAGCGCCTGCCCATTCCACCTGCGCGGTAGCTTCCCTCGAACTCAGCCATTGTCGGTCTCGAAGTGAGGTTTTCGGCAGCCGAGCCAGTCCGGGCGTCGCCGTACGCCACTGGCACCGGAGCCTGCGCATGCATGTTCACCGGCCCGTTGAACGCACAGCTGCGCGCTTGTCTGCTTGCACAAGTCCACGGCCCCGCTGCTTGCTAACTTGGCGTCTTGCCATGCATGTGCTGCTGGCGACAGGGCTAGAGCCTGGGCCTCAGTCGTCGCGGGAATGGGTGCTTCAAATTGGCCCTTATAGATAACCAAATCAGGTGCGCGCGTGCCTGACGTACGGCTCGCTCTCCTCACTCAACGTCTGTTCCAGCGATTCTTCCAGAACGACTGACGTCGTTGTCGGAGACAGTTGGTAGATCCGGGCACGGCCGCCAATTACGTCCTGCGCGGCTGGATTGGTGCTGCGAATGGTGCCTACCTGCTGGTGCATTGCAGTAAGCATCAGCTCGGGGGTTGAAATGTCGGGTATTTCGGTACTGGCCCAAATGCCAGGTGCTGCGCAGGAGGCAGGGATCGCATCGATTTGGAAGACACCGTCCGCGTAGGAGAGCGTCGCGACCGCAGCCATCATGCGTTGAAACGCATCAGACCATCCGACAACTGTCACTTCGCATCCTGCTGCAAGCTCCGGCACCTCCGCCCCTTCCAGTGTGCTCATGCGGAATGACTCGAACGACCGCCATGCCGCCTGACATGTTTCTGCCAAGCGAGGCAACAATGCGTCTATCCCGCGCACCGTAGTGGGAGCGGGTAAGGAATCTCGCAGGTACGGCAGAAGTCCGCAGTTTCCCCTAGCTGCGACAACGCAATTCCTTCCGACTTGAAAGGCCTTGTGTTTCTCCGTCGCCCGGGTGCGGCCAGAGGGCGAGATCAGCAATGCCTTGGTGTCCACACCAAGCAGTGCCTGGTACTGAGTGATGTACACGTTGCAAATGCTCATTGGATTTGCCGCCCGCCAATTGCTGAGCCAGCTACATACGCCGCTGCTGCAGCAACGCCGCCGGCCGCACCTGCTATAGCCCCAGCGCCCCACATGCCCGCTGTCGCCGTCCCAAATCCGAACGTGAAGTACAACAGCGCCGCCTGCGCGATGATGTAGAGCGCGTTCTGGCCAACATCCCCTCGCACTTCGATGACCTGGCCATCCTTCGGGAAGACATGCGGCCACAGGTGACGCGGCACTTCGCGACCGCCGATCGAGACAAGCCACTTGCCCTCGTCCAAGTCGGACACGTGACGGCTCAGAAAGTCACACAGGTGTTCGCCAGGGCAGAGGTCCATCGGGATGTGCCGCTGACCATCCAGCGTCACCGGGTGCGGCGTCACTACAAGCTGGCCTGGTGTGGTTGAAAGCTCCATCAGAACTCCTTCATCGGTGGGATGGGTCTCGATAGGCGAGGGGACAGGCGTTCACGAGCTCGCCCTCCTGCACGGTTATTTGTTGGTCGTAGTCGCGCGCCAGCCCGAAAGCCATCGACAGCACGCTGACGCTCTGCAGTTGCCGTTCGACCTCGGCTAGCGAGGTATTCGCCGCGACGTAGGTGGCTGCCAAGGCGTCATCCCCCGGCACGGCGGAGGCGCAGAGATCGCGCACGCTTGTCGCGTATCCAATCGCTTGCTCAGGTGTCTGGCCGTTGACCGGGCCGCGCCGGATCAATGCCATCTGCAGGTCTGGCTTCAACTCGCAGGCCACGATGGCCGCCAGCTCGGCAGTAGCGCACGGAGAGTGCGTGGTCTTCATGGCGAGGTTTCTCCCGCCAGAGCGTGGCTCTGCGCGGTGTCGGTCACAGGCTGCGTCGCTGTACATGCCGACCGGGCTTGCGCGGGCTTCGATGTACAGCGCGTACAGCGCCGAAATGCCACTTTTCCCCGGGAGAAAAGGCCAAATCGGCCTACCTGTGGTGGAGCATCCCTGGGGGCCGAAATACTGTCGCGCACCGGGGTCCGAATTCCCCCCGGTGGGACCGCCAATGCGCCAGGGACCCCGGCTGAAGCTGAATGAGATGAGCCTCGTTCAGGTACGCTAGATCCGTTCAGGTTTGCCCCGCCTCGTTCAGGTTGCGTGCGTGCCCAGCGGTCAGGGCGGGCATCGCCGAATGATTGCCCGGTCACCAGCGCGAGGTGCGATGGATCGTGCGCGTTGCTGGCCCGGGCTGCGGGTGTTGTTGGGGACACCGCCCGCTGGTCCCTGTGCATCACAGCCCCAGCAGCACGGCTGGGTTGACGTCCGCACGTCGGCTGATCCGCACGCCTTGCTCAGCAGCGGCGCTGATCAGCCGCTCTTCATCCTGCTCTGCCTTGAGCAGCTCGCGCTCCAGCTTGGCCCGCTTCTTGTCGTCGGCCTGCACCGGTGCCTTGGCGTAGACAGCTTCCAGCTCCTCGGTGAGGTGTGCGCGCACCGCGTCGGGCACGATCCTGCACAGGTAAGCGAATACACCGTCCGCCCCATGCGGGATGGGATCAACGCGATCACGGTCATCGGGCCGGGTGAAGGGATAAACATTGGTCCTGACCTTCGCGGCGGCGGTCTCGATCGAGCTCTCCATGCGGGCAAGTGCGCGCTCCTTGGGCAACAGTCCGTCAGCGAGGCTTTCGATCTGTTCCTTGAGCTGGCCGATGGTTTCCCGCAAGCGGGCGATGTCGGCGCGGTAATCGGTCGTCATGGTGTGGGTCCGGTCAGGAGTTAGGCGACAGGCCCCAATCGGCCAGCGTCTGTTTCAGGTGGTCGGCGGCTGCATGGAATGCTGCGGCGTCGCCGCTCTCCTGCTTGTTCTGCTCGATGGCCTCATCGATCACCCTGGCAATGGCATCAATGCCGTCGCGCTGGCGCTCGAGCTTTGCTCGCTCCCTGGCAATGTGCTGCACGCGAGCCGGGCCGCTTTCGGTGAATCGACCACTGCCTTGCATGACGCGCATGTCGGTGGCGTGGTAGGACTCGCCGAGTTCGAGCAGTCGCGCGTCGATGTCGCGCCGTGACTGCCGCAAGTCGTTGCTACGTTCGCGCAGCGCGCGAGCCGTCGCGTAGTGGGCGATGCTGCGGATGCGCAGCCGTTCCAGCTTCACCAGTGCCTCTGGCACGGCCGTGGGCTGGGTGGGGGTCGGGTCAGACATGGGAATGGCTTCCGGTGAGGATCAGGGCGCCCAGGGTCGATTCCGGGCGCTCCTGCAGGGCACGCTGAAACAGCGGCAGCGTGCGCAGCGCATCGACGATCACCTCATCGGGGCCGACGCCGGCCAGGCGCGCAGCATCTTCCAGTGCATCAGCAGCGAGGCTGGGCAGGTCAATCCGGTAGGTGCGCATGGCGGTGGTCCGATGGCGGCTGTTGCCGATGCCTGTCATTCGACCATCGCCGCCGGCCAGACGCCGAGCAGGAGTGAGCAGGTATGCGCACTTGGCGTGTGCCAATTCGCGTTAGGCGCTCTTAAGGGTCTGCCTAACTGCCTGCGGCAAGCCGCGCGGATTCAGACGTGTGGAACCGCGAAACCACTGGTGCGCATAGCATTTGGCCTGCGCGGGTTGCATTAGGCTCCCCTAAGGCTTTGCCTACATCCGGGGTTTTCCCGCATGTTCCCTCCGCGCCGAGCAGACGCCCCGATCCAGCGATTTGACGATTTGGTCAAATCACAGCAGCGGGTCGCCCGATTCGATCCAGGCCAGCACATCGGCCAGGTAGTACCACGGCGTCTTCGCAGGCCGGTAGCACCGCGGCCCCTTGCCCTCAGCCCGCCAGCGGCGCAGGCAGGACGTGCTGCACGGGATCAGCTGGGCCGCGGTGTCCTCGTTCACCCGCCCATCGACGGTGACATAGCAGCCGCTGCCCTCAAGGGTTCGTCTCAGCGCATCCAGTGAAACCGGTAGCGCTTGTGTCCGTTTGCTAGCAGTCATGGAAGGCCTTCTGTTGCTTGCTCGGTGCGCTGCACAATTGATTGAGATAGCGCGCAGATCGCACTACGCCTACATTTTTCGTGACCGTGGACATCGGGTCTGCGGCGCACCAAGGAGTAGGTAGATGGCAAACCGAGTTCAGATCAGCTGCATCCGCAAGAGCGACCGGCAGAGCCCGTATGAGCGGATTTCGAGCATCGGCGGCGCAAACCCAGACGGTCGGCCCTGGTCGCTCACTCTCGATGAAGCAATCGCGGGAATTGAAGGGGGCAAATGGAATTTCTACACGAAGGTTGGGAATCATGAGGTTGACGTGGTTGTTGCAAAGGCTGCGTCGGGCAGGAAATACCTGCGCACAACCGCAGATCGCGACACGCCCGACAATTTGCTTTCGCTTCCGGAGTGTCGCTAGCCGTTGACCGTGGCGCCGGCTCCATGCCGGCGCCTCTTCAGCCTCGTGTCGTGTCATTTGTCAGGCCCGCACGCGGCGACCTTGCCGGCGTGGCGCTGGGTGGTGCTAGAGGTGCGGCGCGGTGCTCGCCAGTGGATCGGCTGCGGCTCAGCGAGGCCGGGATGCGCGAGTTCGCCGTACTGCAGCAGGCTGGCAGCGGCCAGGATCGAGCGTGCAGCGCGCGGGAGCCTCAGCAGCACCGTGGCGATCGGCAGCGATGCAACTTCCTCGCGTGCCTCGCTGCTGGCGCCGGTGCGTTGCAGGTGCGCCGTCAGTGCAGCGCGCGTCGCTGTGTCCAACCATGCGGCCCTGTCAGCTGGTGTGTGTGTGCTGGTGCTCATGCTCGCCTCCGCAATGCCTTACGTCCGTAGTCCATCGGCGGCACAGGCAGGCAAATGCCGTTCCATCGCTTGCTTGCCAGGCCGGTTGAGTAAAGCTCTGCCAGTGCGCATTGCACGCCGAGCGCATCGGTGCAGCAGTACGTGGCCAGCCGATCCTGGTCTGGCGAATGAACCAGGCCTTCGGGGTCTGCGCTGTCTGCCAGCAGCACCAGCAGCAGCTTGGATTCAGGGCTGGGTGTGAGTTGGCCGAATGCCCAGGCCAGTGCCTCAGTACTCATGGAAATCTCCTAGATCAGGTGCCGCCGCTACGCCGAAAAGCGAAGCAAAGCGGTGAATCAAAACCATCTCGCTGACGCGAAATTCCGCCTACCGGCTTGGTAATACTTTTAAGGTCAGCACGGGGCGCTGTTTAAATGGCTCGAAAAGTGAGCTGACTGCAGCACGGGGCGCTGTAGTCGTTGATTCGTACCGCATGGGGCGCTGCCACATATTCCTGACTACAGCACGGGGCGCTGCAGCGTTCAGCACGGGGCGCTGTACTGTTTTTACTTTTCAAGCAGCTTCTTTTGCGTCACGTAACAGCACGGGGCGCTGTACTAATTCTTCTGATTTGACCTTCGCGGTTTTCCGTTTCCCCGTGCTGCGCACATAATCGGGCCGCTCGTTTTTCCAGCTGTCCGAAGGCTTCGCGGTTGCGGATCGATCCAGTGGCCTGTCTTTCTTGTAGTCGATTCGACGCCACGTGAATGCATATAGGTTCGGCTGATTTCGACCGCCTTGCTTGGTACGTTCGATGATGTGGTAGTGCTCCAGTTCCTTCGCTGCCTTTCGCACGGTGTTTTCGGATTTCCAATGTGCGTCCTGCATCAGTGCCCACGACGCACACAGATATCCGTTGTTGAATCCGGAATACTGTCGCGCCAGGTCCTGCACCAACTTGTGCGCATATGGGCTCAGACGCGTGTAGTTCGGATGCCTCAGCAACGTCATGGGAATAACGAAGGCGGAGCCCCCGTTGATGTCGTCCCACCTGTTCTCCTTGCGCCGCCTTCCCATCACATACCCGCCGGGACGTGATCCGCGTAGGGCTCTGTAGATCCATCAGGCAGCAAGCTCCTCAGCCAAATCTTGCGGGGTAGCCCGACGGTGCCCGGCCCGGCCGCATCTGCGTACTCAATCCAGCGGTTCTCCCGCAGCGCTTTGAACGCGGCTTGGACCTTGGCCTGGCCGATGCCGCAAAGCCGTTGCCGAGCCTGCCGCACACTCAGAAACACTTCGCTTGCGTGGCCGGGCCTGTTCAGCGCGCGCAGCTCCACCAGCAGTGCACGGGCCACAGGATCCAGCGCGCGATGTGCGGGAGAGCTCAGCTCCCACGCGGAGAGGTGCACGCAGGTGTCGTTGTCGGTTCTCATTGGTCGATGTCCTTTGTGCTGGCCGGGCCAGTCAGAGGCGCTGCGCGAGCAGGCCGGCGATTCGGGTACTTGGATTGCTTGCTAGCCGCTCCAGCGCTGCCACGATGGCGTCCACACGGCTGGGGGCGGGGGAGGGGTGCTGCCGGACGATGCGCGCCGGCGGGAACGCGATGAGGATGGCGCTCATGCATCACCGCCGTTCACCGAGTCATAGATGGCCTTGTAGCGGTAGGCCGTGGCGCGGCTCATCCCCCACCGTTCCATCATGTCGCTGATCGCCGCCTGCCGCCGACGGGCCTGCATCCACTGGGCGAAGCGCAGGGCGAATTCGAGGTTCGATTGCATACCGGGGGCTGCGCGGTAGGACCGCTGCTTTTGGGTGCTCATGCCTGCCACCCCAGCTGCGCCTGCACGGCCTCGCGGAACTGCTGCCCAAACCGACCAGCGCGCGTCAGGATCCAGCCCAGGATCAACTCGCGCGGCTCGCCCTCCGGATGGGCCTCGGCACTGGTGCGGTCGCACTCTTTGCACAGGATCCAGCACAGCTCGCCGAACGCGAACCGCCGCGTTGACTTGCTGCTCTCGAAATAGCCGATCGAGCGGTTGCAGCAGTCGCAGGCGATCGGGTCGCGCCACGTCGGCCTGGTCGCGTAGGTATTCCCTGACAGCAGGGCGGGGTGACTGCCGCTTGCAGCAGCGCGTGGATGATGTACAGTTGTGGCCATGGCTTGGTCGTTCCTCGTTAGGGTTCGGGCATTGCTTCTACGGCTCTGGCGTTGGCGCGCTCGGGCCGTTTCTATTTGCGGGGTCATGGGTGCCTCCAGGGCGCCAGAAGACGGGCAAGGCGTGCGCGTGCACGGCTCAGCTCCTCGTTGATGCCGACCAGCGTGTCCGGCTCCTCTGCGTACTCCGCAGCGCGCGTTTCCAGTCGCTGCACGTCCTGCTGGGCCTCGCCGATCGCCTGCACTTCGCCGCTGGTCGGGTAGGTGTGCGCCAGGCCGCTCATGCCACGCTCCGACGGGTGGCCTCTGCTTCCTGCGCTTCGATGAATTGCTGCAGCGCGCGGGCTGAAACCATCCGGCGGCTGCCGAGCTTGAATGTCACAAGCCCCGCTTTATTGACTGCCTTGTAAAACGCAGAGCGCGTCATTCCGGTCACGGCCATTGCCTGTTCGACGGTGTAGCTGAGCTTCACTGCTGGGGTCTGCTGTGACATAGTTCCTTCCTGTTTCATGTTGTGTAGGTTTGTGTGTATCAAACCCATGAAACACATTGAACTAGCCGGGTACAGATATGTCAAGCGAAAAATCGCAAGTTGTGGCGAAGTCGAAAGGGGGGCGTCCTCCTCGTGTTGAGGGTGAAAAGCTGAAGCGTGTGAACCTGACGCTCCGCCCCTCACTGCTTTACGGCTTGGAACTGTTGGCCAAGGCACAGCACCGCTCGCTGAGCCAAGCCATGGAATGGGCTCTACAGGTCGGCCTTAGTTCTTTCAGTGTGGACAACGAGGGCACAACGATCAGCGACATCCTTGCCGGCGTAGAGGGTGAGCCGACGGAGCCGCAGAATCTTTTTCGTGTGTTCATGAGCGCGCCAACGCTCCTCAGTTTCGAGGACGCAATGACGTGCGAGGCGGTTTTCCACTATCGAGACGCGGGTGCGCTTGAGGATGAGCTGGGTCGCACGATGGCGCATGACGCCGCACACGAGGCGCTCGATAACCTCTACTGGAAACCGGTGTTTGCACACTGGGATCAGATTCGGGAGCAGGTGATTGCGGTGACTTCGAAAGGCGGAAAACCGGCGCAGGCCCCTATTCGCGACATCCTTGGCGTTGCCAGCAAAGGGCCTCTGCTGGCTGCTTATCAGAAAGCTGCTGCAACTCGGTCAACAGCTGGAGAGTAATCCCGTCTTCTCTGCCATTGGCGGGTGCGTCGGATATGCACGGATTCGAACCCTGAGCGGACTTCTCCACCGGTGGTGGCAAAGCAGGAACTGCCGGAATTCCGGCAGTTGAGTGGCTGTAAGGCTCGTCCTCAATCTGAGGGTGGACCGCTGTTGGCAGATGGTCGTCCACCCGCCCATGGCGGACGAACCCTTTTCCTCACGTTGAGGAAAAGCCCTGCACGCCGAATGTCCTCACATTGAGGAGATTCCCGCCAGCGGCGGAAATTCCACCGGTGGTGGAGATTCCCTGCGTAGGGCTTTACCTGCGGCGCAGGTAATTGCGGGATATTCCGTAATTAGGCGCAATCCATTGATGCTCTCCGGAATCCTCAATCTGAGGAAACCGGGGATTCCCGGTTTCCCGATACCGGAATCCCGGTATCGGTCCGTCCGCCGCCGGCGGTTGGATGCGGTCAGAGCCTGGACACGGCCTCGGCCAGCTTGTCCGGCGCCAGGTGGGCATAGCGCAAGGTCATCTTGATGTCGGCGTGGCCCAGCAGCTCGCGCACGGTGTTGAGGTCGACGCCGGCCATCACCAGTTGCGATGCAAAGTCGTGCCGCAGGTCGTGGAAGCGAAACGCCTCCAGCTTCGCGGCCTCGGTCAGCCGCTCCCAGCTGGTCTGGATGTTGTCGAATCGCCCGCCGGCGGAGTTGGGGAAGACCAGCCCGGATGCAGCGCCCTGGGCCTGCCAGCGCGCGAGCACGGCGTGCGCCTCGTGGTTGAGGGGGATGTGCCGCACCTTGCCCGATTTGGCGCTCTTGGCCGTCACCGTGAGCCGCTGGGCCGCCAGGTTGACGTCATGCCAGGTCAGACCGAACAGCTCGCCGCGGCGCAGGCCGGTGTTCATCGCCACCAGCACCATCGGCATCAGGTGATCGGTGTAGCCGTCAGTTGGCCACACAACGCGCGTCCCCCGGCCTCTGCTGGACAGCCATGCGTTACCAGAAGCCCTCTCTGCTCGGCGGGCCTCCTCGCGCGCCTGCAGCGCCTGGCGGAGCCGGCAGCGCTCATCGCTCGTGAGGTACCGCACCACGCCGCCGCTGGTCACCTTCGAAGCGCGCAGGCGATCGAGCGGATGCGCCGGCAGCGCGCCCCATTCAACGGCCTTTGTCAGTGCAGCCTTGATCGCCGCCAGATCCCTATTGGTGGTTGCCGCGCTGGCGCCGGTGGTCTTGCGCACGGTGGCGCGCCGGCGCTCCGTGATCACCACCTCGACCGCCTTGCGATCGATCTCCAGCAGCGGTGTGTCGGCGATGCCTGCGAACACCGTCAGGATTCGGTCGGCCGCTTCGTCGCCGCGCTTGAGCTCATGCCTGACCCATTGTCGGTAAGCACCGTCTACGAACTCGCGCAGCGTCGCCGGTCGGGCGCTGGCCGGACGCCTGGACTCGATCACCGCCAGCGGCGCGCCGTGGTCGGCAACCTCGGCCAGCAGCCGGCGTGCAGCGTCGCGTGCGCCCTCCAGCGTGGTGACGGGGTAGTCGGCGATGATCCGTTCCTGACCGCGGCCCCAGAGGATCGCCCACGACTTTGCACCGGTGGGCATCACGCGCAGCACCAGGCCGGGCACAGTGGCATCGCGGAGCCGGTAAAGGCGTCCAGTGGGCTTGGCCGCATCGACCGTTTTTCGAGTCAGCGACTCGCGGGAAATTCGGGGCATTATCGGGCTGTCCTGCAACGGTCCTGCAAAACGCAGTGTGTTGTGGAACAACATGAAACACAATAGAACAATCAATCAATCACTTACGGGTCAATGCCCACTGTTTCCAACCCCCTCCAACGCCTTCACACGGCAAGGGTCACAAGTTCGAACCTTGTACCGCCCACCATCGAGACCCAGCAACAGCAAAGGTTTCAGCGCGAGAAGAAGAGCCGGCCATGCGCCGGCTTTTTTGTTGTCCTGCAGGGTCTAGCGACGCCTTGGGCATCTGGCGCATATCCGACCGAGCCAACTGCAGGCAATGTTGACCCAAGGAATTGTTCAAGTCGCTGACAGCCGTGTTCATCCGCTTGCGTCTGCTTGTTGCAGGCTGGGGAACGAATCGCCATCCTGCAGTCCCCCCGCGTTGAAGAAGGAGTGGCGATGAAGGCGCTGCTTGGAAGTGCTCTGGTTGCGATGGTGTTGCTGACTGGTTGTGCCCGCGATGTCGGCGAGCAGTACGTCGGCAGGTGGGTCAATATGAAATCGGAAAAGAACGTGCTCATCATCGAGCACAACGGCGAGAGCTTCATCATTCGCGATACCGCGCCGGAGCTGCTCGGCGGTGGCGTCAAGACGAGGAATCATCCGGCGATCTTGAACAAGGGCGTGCTGCAGGTGTCCAGCACCGATGGCACGGTCAATTACGCGATCGACCGGGCGAGCGGGCACTTGAGCACGGGCGATACCGAATACACGCGGGTCAAGTGATCGCTGCGCGTTCGCGCGGCGGGCGAGTGCTGGGTAGCGGCGCTGCGGGTGCGGCGGCATTACACCAGCAGCGCAGCAGCGGCCGCGTCGTGTGGAACGCATCGCATGACCTGTCGCCGCTGACCGCGCGTCTTGCGTTCTAGGACGCGCAACCAAGGTCTGGGCTTGCGACCTGAGCGGGCAAGGTCAAGGCCGTACCCGCATCTCAAGCGCGCGATGCCGATACGTGCGTCTGCATCCAGCGCCACAGCGTCGTACGCGAGACGCCGAGTGCTTGTGCGGCAAGGGCGCGATTGCCGTTCGCGCGATCAAGCGCTACGCGGACTGCTGTCTCGGTGAGTTGCATGCGCGAGGTTGCAAGATCGGTGTGTCCGGGTGCCGCCACGCTGTCGGCGATGTGCATGTCGAACAGCTCTGGCGCCCAGCTCTCCAATCGATCCAGCCCCAGGCTGTGGTGCGGTTGTGCCTTCCAGTGGATGCACAGGCGTTCGACCAGGTTGCGTAGTTCGCGCACGTTGCCCGGCCAGGGGTGCTGCTGCAGCCGCTGCAGCGCTGTCGATGACAGGGGTGAAGTCATGCTGCCGAGCTGCTGGAAGTAATGCGCCAGCAACGAGGCGATCTCGTCGGGGCGGTTGCGCAGTGGCGGCAGGGCGATGCGTAGCGCTGCCAGGCGATAGAAGAGGTCGCGGCGGAAGCGCCCTTGCTCGACCAATGTCTGCAGTGGTTGCAGGCTGGCGGCGACCACGCGCACGTCGATGGCGACCGGCAGGGTGGCGCCGACCCGCAGCACTTCGCGCTCTTCCAGGACGCGCAGCAGGCGTGTCTGCAGTGGCATCGGCAGTTCACCGATTTCGTCGAGAAACAGCGTGCCGTCCTGCGCGGCCTCGATCAGGCCGACATGGCCGCCGCGGCGTGCGCCGGTAAAGGCGCCGTCGCTGTAGCCGAACAATTCCGCCTCCAGCAGCGACTCGCTGATGGCGCCGCAGTTGATGGCCACGAAGCGGCCGCGACGGCGGCTGCCGGCATGCAACTGGCGTGCGACCAGCTCCTTGCCGGTGCCGGTCTCGCCGCTGATCAGCACGGTGCCCGGATGTGGGGCGTACAGCTGCACCAGATCGCGGACGTGCGCGATTGCGGCGTCTTCGCCAAGCAATGCGTCGGTGCGCCGCACCCGGTGCGTGGTGGTGCGACTCGCGGCGCGCTCGTTGCCGGGTGCGGTACCCAGCGCGATGGCGTGTTCGAGCGCCAGGCGTACCGAATCTGCCGAATACAGCAGCACGCCGGGCAAGCCGGCCTGCTCGGCGAAATCGATCGCCATGCCGGTGCCGACGATGACCTGGATGCCGCTGGCACGCAGGTCGGCAATGCAGTCGCGCGCGTCTTCGGCGGTGACGAAGCGGCGGTGCTCGATGGCGAGATCGAAGCTGTCCTGAAACGCGCGGAACGAGGGCACATCCGTGGCATGGGTGACCACGCCGATGCGCGGTGCGATGCGGCGTGCGCGTGCCAGCGCCTCCATCAGGTCGAACCCGGTGGCCTGGATCGGCGCCAACGGCAGTGCGAGCCGGCTGCGCAGGTAGGCGGCATTGGAGCCGCCGGCGACCAGTACGTCGCAACGCTCGCGGCGCAGGCGCTGGCCGATGACCTCCACCGCCTCGGCAAAGCCGAGGTTGACCTGCTCGATGCGCGCGCGCTGGTCGAACTCGGGGATGACATCGGCCAGCAGGCCGGTCAGGCGAGAGACGCTGACGGTCCAGATGACGGGTGGAGCGGTCTCCATCGGCTCGGTATACCTGGGGCTGCGCATCTGTGGTGCCGCGTTGCAGTGATGTTGCATCCTGCTCGTTGCGTTACATGTTTGCAACATTCGAGTTGGTCTCGCCTAGCTGAATCAAAGACTTGGCGTTGGCATGCCATTTGCGCCTTGTCTCGCATCCCAACCCAGGAATCGCCATGACGTCCTCACCCACCGCTTCCGCCGGCATGCGCTTCCGCGCTGCGCTGGCTGCCGAATCGCCGCTGCAGGTGATCGGCGCGATCAATGCCAACCATGCGCTGCTGGCGCAGCGCGCCGGCTATCAGGCCATCTACCTGTCTGGCGGCGGTGTGGCGGCCGGTTCGTTGGGGTTGCCGGACCTGGGCATCAATACGCTGGAAGACGTGCTGATCGACGTGCGCCGCATCACCGATGTCTGCGAGTTGCCGCTGCTGGTGGACGTGGACACCGGCTTCGGGCCGAGCGCATTCAATATCGAGCGCACCATCAAGTCGTTGATCAAGGCCGGCGCGGCCGGCTGCCATATCGAAGACCAGGTCGGCGCCAAGCGGTGCGGGCATCGGCCGGGCAAGGAGATCGTCAGCCAGGCCGAAATGGTGGATCGGGTCAAGGCGGCGGCCGATGCCAAGACCGACGCGGCGTTCTTCCTGATTGCGCGCACCGATGCGATCCAGATGGAAGGCGTGGATGCGGCGATCGAACGCGCGATCGCCTGCGTGGAAGCCGGTGCCGACGGCATCTTTGCCGAAGCCGCATACGACCTGGATACCTACAAGCGGTTTGTCGATGCAGTGCGCGTGCCGGTGCTGGCCAACATCACCGAATTCGGCAAGACGCCGCTGTTTACGCGCGACCAGCTTGGGCAGGCCGGCGTGGCGATCCAGCTGTTTCCGCTGTCGGCGTTTCGCGCGGCCAACAAGGCGGCCGAGGCGGTGTACACCGCGATTCGGCGCGATGGTCATCAGCAGGCCGTGCTGGACACCATGCAGACGCGCGAAGAGCTGTACGAGCGCATCGGCTACCACGGCTACGAGCAGCGCCTGGACGCGTTGTTTGCACGCAAAGGCGCATGATCGCGCCTTGCTGCGTGCAGGTTTGGCCACTTCATCCGTGACACCGCAACACGACACCGTTTGGGAGCGCATCGCATGAACGACACCGTCAATCCCGGCTTCAAGCCGAAGAAATCCGTCGCACTGTCCGGCACTGCTGCGGGCAACACCGCGCTGTGCACGGTGGGTCGCAGCGGCAACGACCTGCATTACCGCGGCTACGACATTCTGGATCTGGCCACCAGCAGCGAGTTCGAGGAAATTGCCTATCTGCTGGTGCACGGCAAACTGCCCAACAATGGCGAACTGCGCGGTTACAAGGCCAAGCTGCGTTCGCTGCGCGGCGTGCCGGCGGCAGTGAAGACCGCACTGGAGCAGCTGCCACCGTCGGCGCATCCGATGGATGTGATGCGCACCGGCGTGTCGGTGCTGGGTTGCCTGCAACCGGAAAAGGACGACCACAATCATCCTGGCGCGCGCGATATCGCCGACAGGCTGATGGCCTCGCTGGGGTCGATGCTGCTGTACTGGTATCACTACAGCCACAACGGCAAGCGCATCGAGGTGGAAACCGACGACGACTCGATCGGTGGGCACTTCCTGCATCTGCTGCACGGATTCGCGCCGAAGGAGTCCTGGGTGCGTGCGATGCACACCAGCCTGATCCTGTACGCCGAGCACGAGTTCAACGCGTCCACGTTTGCGAGCCGCGTCATCGCCGGCACCGGCAGCGACATGTACAGCGCCATCGCCGGCGGCATCGGCGCGTTGCGCGGTCCCAAGCACGGCGGTGCCAACGAAGTGGCCTTCGAGGTGCAGAAGCGCTACGACACCCCGGACGAGGCCGAGGCCGACATCAAGGCGCGTGTGGAACGCAAGGAAGTGGTGATCGGCTTCGGGCATCCGGTCTATACCGTGTCCGATCCGCGCAACAATGTGATCAAGGAGGTGGCGCGCGAACTCTCCGACGAGCAGGGCAGCCGCAAGATGTACGACATCGCAGAGCGTCTGGAGACGGTGATGTGGGACATCAAGAAGATGTTCCCGAACCTGGATTGGTTCAGTGCGGTCAGCTACCACATGATGGGCGTGCCGACGGCGATGTTTACGCCGCTGTTCGTGCTGGCGCGTACTGCCGGGTGGAGCGCACACATCATCGAGCAACGCATGGACGGCAAGATCATTCGTCCCTCGGCCAATTACACCGGCCCGGAAGATCAGGTCTTCGTACCGCTGGATCAACGCTCCTGAGGACGCGCCAGCGGTTGGCTTGATCCGCCACGGTCGCCTTCATCCAACGAAGGCGATCAGACGATGGCAACCGCAACGAGAGATGGCAATCCCCCCACACGCCTGAAATCCTGAATCCGATTCCCGATTCCCGATTCCCGATTCCCGATTCCCGAACTACCCCCGCCCGCTTCGATATCGCCAGCCATGAACAGCCAGTACCGCAAGCCCCTGCCGGGCACCTCGTTGGACTACTTCGATGCACGCGCCGCCGTGGATGCGCTGCAACCCGGCGCCTACGCAACGCTGCCGTACACCGCACGTGTGCACGCGGAGAATCTGGTGCGGCGCGCCGAGCCGCAGATGCTGGAGGCCTACCTACGGCAACTGATCGAGCGCAGGCGCGACCTGGATTTTCCGTGGTTTCCGGCGCGTGTGGTCTGTCACGACATCCTGGGGCAGACCGCGCTGGTCGACCTGGCCGGGCTGCGCGATGCGATCGCCGAGCAGGGTGGCGACCCGGCGCAGGTCAACCCGGTGGTGCCGGTGCAGTTGATCGTCGATCACTCGCTGGCGGTGGAATACGCCGGCTTCGACAAGCAGGCCTTCGCCAAGAATCGCAGCGTGGAAGATCGTCGCAACGCCGACCGCTTCCACTTCATCGAATGGACCAAGCGCGCGTTCGAGAACATGGAAGTGATTCCGCCGGGCAACGGGATCATGCATCAGATCAATCTGGAAAAGATGTCGCCGGTGATCTACACGCTCGATGGCGTGGCGTTTCCCGATACCTGCGTAGGCACCGACAGCCACACCCCGCATGTGGATGCGCTGGGTGTCATCGCAGTGGGCGTGGGCGGGCTAGAAGCGGAAAACGTGATGCTGGGGCGCGCGTCGTGGATGCGCCTGCCCGACATCATCGGTGTGGAACTGCTGGGCCGGCCGGCGCCGGGCATCACCGCCACCGACATCGTGCTGGCCCTGACCGAGTTCCTGCGCCAGCAACGCGTGGTCGGTGCGTATCTGGAGTTCTATGGGGCCGGCGCCAGCGCGCTGACCATCGGCGATCGCGCGACCATCTCCAACATGACGCCGGAATTCGGCGCCACCGCGGCGATGTTCTATATCGACCAGCAGACGCTGGATTACCTGCGCCTGACCGGGCGCGAGGACGCACAGATCGCCTTGGTGGACACCTACGCGCGCCACACCGGCCTGTGGGCGGACGACCTGGTCACTGCGCAATACGAGCGCGTGCTGCGGTTCGACCTGTCGAGCGTGGTGCGCAACATGGCCGGGCCGTCCAATCCGCACAAGCGCGTGGCTACCAGCGAACTGGCCGAGCGCGGCATTGCCGGCGTCTGGGACGAGGTGCCGGGCCAGATGCCCGATGGTGCGGTGATCATCGCGGCAATCACCTCCTGCACCAATACCTCCAACCCGCGCAATGTCATTGCCGCGGGCTTGCTGGCGCGCAATGCGAATGCACGCGGATTGACGCGCAAACCCTGGGTGAAAAGTTCGCTGGCGCCGGGCTCCAAGGCGGTGCAGTTGTACCTGGAAGAGGCCGGGTTGCTGGGCGAGCTGGAACAGCTGGGCTTTGGCATCGTCGCGTTTGCCTGCACCACCTGTAACGGCATGAGCGGCGCGCTGGATCCTGCGATCCAGCAGGAAATCATCGACCGTGACCTGTATGCCACCGCAGTGTTGTCGGGCAACCGTAACTTCGACGGGCGCATCCATCCGTATGCGAAGCAGGCGTTTCTGGCATCGCCGCCGTTGGTGATCGCCTATGCCATCGCCGGGACGGTGCGCTTCGATATCGAAAAGGATGTGCTGGGCGTGGATGCCGATGGCGTGGCGGTGACGCTCAAGGACCTGTGGCCGAGCGATGCGGAGATCGATGCGGTGGTGGCGCGCAGCGTCAAGCCGGAGCACTTCCGCAGCGTCTACGACCCGATGTTCAAGCGCAGCGTGGGGCAGGGCATCCGCGTCAGTCCGTTGTACGACTGGCGGCCGGCCAGCACCTACATCCGGCGCCCGCCGTACTGGGAAGGCGCGCTTGCCGGTGCACGCGGCTTGCAGGGCCTGCGCCCGTTGGCGGTGCTGGGCGACAACATCACCACCGACCATCTGTCGCCGTCGAATGCGATCCTGGCCGGCAGCGCGGCCGGGCAGTACCTGGCGCAGATGGGCGTGCCGGAAGACGACTTCAATTCCTACGCCACCCATCGCGGCGACCACCTCACCGCGCAGCGCGCCACTTTCGCCAACCCCAAGCTGGTCAACGAAATGGCGGTGATCGATGGAAAGGTCACCGCCGGTTCGCTGGCGCGGCTGGAACCGGAAGGGCAGGTGCTGCGCATGTGGGAGGCGATCGAAACCTACATGATGCGCAAGCAGCCGCTGATCATCATCGCCGGTGCCGATTACGGCCAGGGCTCCTCGCGCGACTGGGCCGCCAAGGGCGTGCGTCTGGCCGGGGTGGAGGTGATCGTGGCCGAAGGCTTCGAGCGGATCCATCGCACCAATCTGATCGGCATGGGCGTGTTGCCGCTGGAGTTCAGGCCCGGCACCGATCGCAAGACGCTGGGCATCGACGGCAGCGAGACCTTCGATGTGGTCGGCGAGCGCACGCCGGGTGCCACGCTGACGCTGGCGATCCATCGGCGCAACGGCGAGCAGGTGCAGGTGCCGGTCACCTGCCGCCTGGACACCGCCGAAGAAGCGTCGATCTACGAGGCCGGCGGCGTGCTGCAACGGTTTGCGCAGGATTTTCTTGAGAGCCGGGAATCGGGAGTCGGAAATCGAGATGCGTTGAAAGCAACATCAGCACCGCAAGCGCACTAGCGTCCATGGCCCCTGCCGTCGTTCTGCCACCCAATCCCCATTCTCCAATCCCCAATCCCGGCCTCCCATGACCCATCTCCCCCAATGCCGCATCCCCGCCACCTACATGCGTGGCGGCACCAGCAAGGGCGTGTTCTTTCGCCTGCAGGATCTGCCCGCTGCCGCACAGCGGCCTGGGCCTGCGCGCGATGCGTTGTTGCTGCGGGTGATCGGCAGCCCCGATCCCTATGGCAAGCAGATCGACGGCATGGGCGGGGCGACCTCCAGCACCAGCAAGGGCGTGATCGTGTCGGCCAGTACGCGCGCCGGGCACGATGTGGACTACCTGTTCGGGCAGGTGTCCATCGACAGCGCATTCGTGGACTGGAGCGGCAACTGCGGCAACCTGTCGGCGGCGGTGGGGCCGTTTGCGATCGCCAATGGCCTGGTCGATGCCGCGCGGGTGCCGCGCGACGGCGTGGCGACAGTGCGGATCTGGCAGGCCAATATCGGCAAGACCATCGTGGCGCATGTGCCGATGACTGAGGGCCAGGTGCAGGAAACCGGCGACTTCGAACTGGATGGGGTGACCTTTCCTGCCGCCGAAGTGCAGCTGGAATTTCTCGACCCGGCCGACGATGCCGAAGGCGAGGGCGGTGCGATGTTCCCCACCGGCAAGCTGATCGATCAGCTGGAGATTCCCGGGCTGGGCACGATTGCCGCGACGCTGATCAATGCCGGCATCCCGACCATCTTCGTCAACGCGCGCGACCTGGGCTATACCGGCACCGAGCTGCAGGAGGCGATCAATGGCGACCCGCGAGCATTGACGATGTTCGAGACCTTGCGTGCGCACGGCGCGGTGCGGATGGGCCTGATTGCGAAGGTGGAAGACGCAGCGACACGGCAGCACACGCCGAAGGTGGCGTTCGTGGCACCGCCGGCCGATTACACCGCCTCCAGCGGCAAGCCGGTGCACGCCGCCGAGCTCGATCTGCTGGTGCGCGCGATGTCGATGGGCAAGTTGCATCACGCCATGATGGGCACCGCCGCCGTGGCGATCGGCACCGCAGCCGCTGTGCCCGGCACCCTGGTCAATCTGGCGGCAGGCGGCGCGGCGCGTGCTGCGGTGCGCTTCGGGCATCCCTCCGGGACCTTGCGCGTCGGTGCCGAGGCGCAGCTGGTGGACGGCCAGTGGCAGGTGACCAAGGCGCTGATGAGCCGCAGTGCGCGGGTGCTGATGGAAGGCTGGGTGCGGGTGCCATTCGACGCCGCCGGAGTTGGCTGATTTCCCGCTGAGACCGGGCACGCCCCAACGTACAAATTGCATGGGTGTGTTGCATTAATTCGAACACCTTTTGGAATTCGGAAAACTTTTTCGCACGCGCTCTGCCAAATTTGTGTAAATCGTGTTAATTCTGTTGCAACGCGGCACGCAGATCAGGCCGCTCCGCCAACCGAATTCGGAGTCTTTCCATGTCCGCCAGCCGGTCGTTCAAGATCAGCGCGCTTGCCGTTGCCGTCGCTTCCCTTCTTCCGTTCCATGTCGCTGCCCAGCAGGCGCCCGGCGACGACGGTGTCGTGCGTCTGGACGCGGTCAAGGTCACGGTCGAGCGCCGCTCGGAAGATTCCAAGGAGGTGCCGGTCTCGGCATCGGTGCTGCGTCCGGAATTCCTGGATGCCATCTCCACCAGCGGCTCGGATATCCGCGTGCTGGCGGGCAAGGCGCCCAGCCTCAACATCGAATCGTCCAACGGCCGTGTGTTCCCGCGCGTGTACATCCGCGGCTACGGCAACACCGACTTCAACACCTATGCCTCGCAGCCGGTGTCGCTGATCTATGACGACGTGGTGCAGGAAAACGCCTTCCTGAAGGGCTTTCCGATCTTCGATCTGGAAGGCCTGGAAGTGCTGCGCGGCCCGCAAGGCACGCTGTTCGGCCGCAACACGCCGGCCGGCGTGGTCAAGTTCAACTCGGTCAAGCCGGCCATCGGCGCCAATGACGGCTACGCCAGCCTGTCCTACGGCACCTACGGCACCATGACCCTGGAAAGCGGCCTGAGCATCGCCATGGGCGAGCACTGGGCGGCGCGTCTGTCCACGCTGGGCCAGCGCCGCGACGACTGGGTGGAAAACCGCGATGGCCGCGATCTGGAAGGCTATACCGATTCGGCCGTGCGCCTGCAGCTGCTGTACCAGGCCAGCGACGATTTCAGCGCCTTGTTCAATGCGCACGCGCGCCATCTCGACGGCACCGCACGGCTGTTCCGCGCCAACATCATCCAGCCCGGCACCAACCAGCTGGTGGACGGCTTCGACGAAGAGAAGTCCTTCATCGACGGCGCCAACAACCAGGAACTGCAGACCTACGGCGGCAGCGCCAATCTGACCTGGGACCTAGGCGACATCGCGCTGCACTCGATCACCGCCTACGAAGGCATTGGCAAGTACTACAGCCGCGGCGATATCGATGGCGGTTTCGGCGCGGTGTTCGCACCGCCGTCCGGCCCGGGCGTGATCCCGTTCCCGGTGGAAACCGCCGGCGGCATCAAGAGCCTGGACCAGTACAGCCAGGAACTGCGTGCCGAATCGCAGTACGAGGGCCCGCTCAACTGGCAGGCCGGCCTGTACTACTTCCACGACGATGTGGAAGGCGAAAACTACACGTACAACACCTTCAGCGGCGGCGATCTGGCCAGCTACCAGTTGACCCGCCAGCGCAACACCTCGTGGGCGGCGTTCGGCTCGTTGAACTATGCGGCCACCGACCGCCTGAACCTGCGCGCCGGCATCCGCTACACCTACGACAAGAAGACCTTCGACGTGCTGGCGCTGGACCGCGTCACGCTGGTCGAGCCGTCCAGCGGCGAAACCGACAACTCCAAGGTCACCGGCGATCTGGCGGCCACCTTCGCCATCAACGACGACGTCAACGTGTACGCCCGTGCCGCACGCGGCTTCCGCGGCGCCAGCTTCGGCGTGCCCTCGGGCACCGCGCCGCTGACCGTGGCCGAGCCGGAGACGGTGGATTCGTTCGAGATCGGCATCAAGTCCGACCTGTTCGACAACCGCGCGCGTCTGAGCTTCGACATCTACGATTTCCGCGTCAAGAACCAGCAGCTCACCGCGGTGGGCGGCACCTCCAACGACGTGCGTCTGCTCAATGCCGACAAGACCAAGGCGCGCGGCGCCGAGTTCGACTTCGAAGCGCTGCTCACCCAGAACCTGCGCGTCACCGCCGGCGGCGCCTACAACTGGACCCGCATCGACGACCCGGCCCTGTCGGTGGGCGTGTGCCGCACCTGCACCGTGACCGACCCGCTCAATGCGGCCGGTCGCGCGCTGATCGACGGCAACGATCTGCCGCAGGCAGCCAAGTGGATGGCCAACGCCACCCTGCGCTACGGCATCCCGATGGGCAACGACGGCGAGCTGTTCTTCTACACCGACTGGTCCTACCGCAGCGAAGTGAACTTCTTCCTGTACGACTCCAAGGAGTTCACCGGCCAGCCGCTGGTCGAAGGCGGCGCCAAGATCGGCTACAACTGGGGCGCGGGTGCGTACGAATTGTCGGTGTTCTGCCGTAACTGCACCAACCAGATCCGCGTGACCGGTGCGATCGACTTCAACAACCTCACCGGGTTCATCAACGACCCGCGCATCGTCGGTGCGCAGTTCCGCGCCAACTTCTGATCGGCGTCGTGGGGTAGCACGATTGAACCGCCGGCCAACATGCCGGCGGTTTTTTTTATGGTCGCAGGAGTGGATGTATGCAGCGAAGATGGCGAAACGCATGGTGGATGCTGGGGCTATGGTGTGCGTCGGCAGCTGCGTTGGCGCAGACGCCTGCCGCGGCTGCAGCGCAGACGGCGCCATCGCCCACATCCACCGAGTTGCTGGTGGTCTCCACCGATATCGGCGACGACATCGACGATGCGTTTGCGCTCGGGCTGTTGCTGCGTAGCCCGCAACTGCGTGTGCTGGGCATCGCATCAGCCTGGGGCGACACCAGCTTGCGTGCGCAGCTGCTGCAGCGCCTGTTGCTGCAGGCCGGGCGCAGCGAGATTCCGTTGGCGGTGGGCGCACGCACCGCCAGCGCGATCCCCTTCAGCCAGGCGCGATGGGCGGCCAAGGGACAGTTGCCAGGCAAGTTGCCGGATGCGGCGGCGATGATCCTGCAGCAGGCGCGCCTGCATCCCGGTCAGGTGACCTTGCTGGTACTGGGACCCATGACCGACGCCGCACTGGCGCAGCAGCGCGACCCGGCCGGCTTTGCAAAGCTCAAGCGCATCGTGGCGATGGGCGGCTCGGTACGCGTCGGCTACGGCAAGTCGGCCTATCGGCCGGCCAGCGCGCCAGCGCCGGAGTACAACATCCTGGCCGATGTGCCGGCGGCGCAGCGGGTGTTCGCGGCCGGCGTGCCGATCGTGTTACTGCCCTTGGACGCCACCCAGATTCCGCTGGAAGAACCCGAGCGCGTCGCGGTGTTTGCGTACGGCGACGGGCTCACCGACGCGCTCACCCAGTTGTACTACCAGTGGCGCATTACCGACCAGCCCTGGGCCAGCGCCACGCCGACCCTGTTCGACGCAGTGCCGGTGGCCTGGCTGCTGCGCCCCGACCTGTGCCCGACCACGCCGCTGCATCTGGACGTCGATGCGCAGGGCTACACCCGCGAAGGCGCAGGCACGCCGAACGTGCAGGCCTGCCTGCGCGCGGACCGGCCGGCGTTGATCGAGATGTACATGCGCACGGTGCTGCAGTTGCGCTAGGAGTGGATGTCAAAATGTGGTGAGCGCCCGCTTGGTGGCGAGCGCAGTGGTTTCATTGGCCGTACTTTGGGATGCAGTCAAAAGCCTGGTTGGTCGTGTGCGCGGTGCCCTCACCGCTCGCGGGACACGCCGCAAGTACGTCCTTGTAGGCTCGGTGGCGGCATCCATGCCGCCACACGGTCCCGCAATCGGCGAGGACACCGCACCAGAAAATGCGTCGGTTGCTTGGTTGAACGCCTGCTTGTTGCTCTGCTTGTGATGGAACGGTTGTTGGACGCACCATTCTCCGAACAATGCACGCCATGCCCTGTGTGCCCCTGCACACCGACCATCTCGACTGGTCCTTGCCCGCTCACCGTCGCGGGACCTTACGCGGCATGGATGTCGCGTAAGAGCCTACAGGGACGTACTTGCGGCGTGTCCCGCGATGGTGGGCGGGCAAGGGCCCTGCAGCCAAGCCGCAACTCAGCGACCTGCCATGGACCGGCGTCAAACCACTGCGCTCACCGTCGGTCGGGCGCGCAGGTGCCATCGCAGCGCTGGCCCAGTGGCGCATCATCGCCGCCCATCGGCAAGTCCCTGCGTCGCCTCATGCCGCCATCGGTGACGTGAACGGCATCGCTATACTTGCGTCCTCAGTCATGGGGTAGTGCGAATGGACAGCCGGGAATCAGGGATGAAGTGGTCGGGTACGCGGCGCGTGTTGCTGTGGGTGGTCTTGCTGGGCGTGGCGATCGGTGCGGTGGCGTGCAAGCGCAACGAAAGCGGCCAGCTGCCTGCCGCCAGTGGCGAGGCGATCAAGGCCGACACGCAGGCGATTACCGGTTTTGCGCTGGCGCGCGCCTATCCCGACCAGACCGGCGACGGCCTGTCGCTGGCGCTGGAATTCTCGCGGCCGTTGGTGGGCACGCAAGACTTCGATGCGCTGGTGCGTTTCGAGGAAAAGGTCGGCACCGGCGACAGCAGCTGGACGCTGTCCGATGACGGCAAGACGCTGCGCTACCCGTACGTGGAAGCGGCCAAGGACTACACCGTGCTGGTCGACGCCAACCTGCTGGCCGCCGATGGCAGCCGCCTGGGCAAGCCGCTCAAGCAGAAGGTCTACACCGGCGCGCTCACGCCGGTGGCCGGGTTCGCTTCGCAAGGCAGCGTGCTGCCGGCACGCGAGAGCCGCGGTCTGCCGGTGGTGTCGGTCAACGTGCCGGAAGTGGACGTGGAGTTCCTGCGCGTGCGCGAGAAGTCGCTGCCGGCGTTCTTCCAGCAGTTCCAGCGCGGCGGTCGTCGCGGCAGCTGGGAGCTGGAGAGCGACTACAGCGACAAGCAGCCGTTGTCCAGGCTGGCCGACCCGGTCTACGTCAATCGTTTCATTCTCGGCGGCAAGCAGAACGAGCGCGTGCTGACCTACCTGCCCACGCAGGACATCAAGGAGCTGCAGGAGCCGGGCCTGTACTTTGCGGTGATGAAGCGCGCCGGCAGTTTCGACAATGGCTTCGACACCGCGTTCTTCACTGTCAGCGACATCGGCCTGCACACGCGCGCCTACAAGGACAAGCTGTTCGTGCACACCGCCTCGTTGCAGAGCGGCGAGCCGATCAAGAACGTGGAAGTGCGCGTCCTCGACGCCAAGGGCGAGCTGTTCCTCAAGGGCGCCACCGACGGCAACGGCAATGCGCTGCTCAACTACACGCTCGATGCCGGCCACGTGCTGGTGGCGCGCAGCAAGACCGATATCTCGGTGCTGCCGTTCAACCAACCGGCGTTGGACCTGAGCGAATTCGCAGTGGCCGGGCGCGAGAGCGCCTGGTTCGACGTGTTCGCCTGGGCCGGCCGCGACCTGTATCGCCCCGGCGAGACCATGCGCGTGTCGGCGATCCTGCGCGACAACGACGGCAAGCCGACCGCCGGGCCGACGAAAGGCGGGCAGCCGGTGTTCCTGCGCCTCAAGCAGCCGGACGGCAAGACCTTCCGCGAGACCAAGCTGCAGCCGGGTGAGCAGGGCTATTTCGAGTTCAGCCAGCAGATTCCGGCCGATGCGCCGACCGGCCGCTGGCAGGTGGAATTCCGCACCGATCCGGCCAGCAAGGACGCCGTGCAGGGCATGAGCGTGCGCGTGGAAGAGTTCCTGCCCGAGCGCATGAAGCTGGATCTGGACAGCACCCAAAAGACCCTGAGCGCCGGCCAGCCGTTCACGCTGGTCGCCAATGCGGCGTACCTGTATGGCGCGCCGGCCGATGGCAACCGCTTCACCGCCAAGCTTGCGGTCAGTGTCGAGCAGCATCCGCTCGACTCCTTGCCGGGCTGGTTCTTCGGCGACCCCACGCTGGAACTGCCGCGCGAAGCCAAGGACGTGATCGACACCGAGTTCGGCAGCGATGGCGTATTGCGCGAAGACATCGCGCTGCCTGCCGAAGCCAAGCCGGTGAGCACGATTGCCGCTGTGGTCTCGGGCAGCGTGTACGAGACCGGCGGGCGCACGGTCACCCGCAGCGTCAAGCGCGTGCTGTGGCCGGCCAAGGCGCTGGTCGGCGTGCGCCCCCTGTTCGATGACAAGGACGGCACCGACGCCAACGGCACCGCGCGCTTCGAAATCACCCGCGTGGATGCCGATGGCAGGCCGCAACCGGCCAAGGGCCTGAAGGCCACGTTGGTGCGCGAGCTGCGCGACTACCACTGGAACTACACCGACGACCACTGGGATTACGACTTCACCCGCCGCTTCGAGAACAAGGACACGCGCACGCTCGACATTGCCGGCGGCAACGCCAAGCTCGAGGTCCCGGTGGAGTGGGGCGAGTACCGCCTGGACGTGTTCGACCCGGCCACCGGGCTGACCACGCGCTACCCGTTCCGCGCCGGCTGGAGCTGGAACGACGAAAATCGCGGCCTGGATGCGCGCCCGGACAAGGTCAAGCTGGCCTTGGACAAGACCGCCTATCGCGCCGGCGACACGCTCACCGTCACGCTGACCCCGCCGCATGCCGGCAAGGGCGTGCTGCTGGTGGAAAGCGACAAGCTGCTGTACGTGCAGGACATTGACGTCAAGCCGGGCAGCAGCTTCGAAATCCCGGTGACCGACGCGTGGGAGCGCCACGATGTGTACGTCACCGCGTTGGTGTTCCGCGGCGGCAGTGCGCCGAGCAAGATCACCCCGGCGCGCGCGGTGGGCGTGGCGTATGTGCCGATGGACCGCAAGGCGCGACGCGTGGCGGTGGGCCTGGCCGCGCCCAAGCAGATGCGCCCCGAGCAGGCGTTGCCGGTGACGGTGAGCGTGCCGGAGCTGGCCGGCAAGGCGGCGCACGTGACCATCTCGGCGGTGGACGTGGGCATCCTCAACATCACCCGCTTCCCGGTGCCCGATGCCAACGCGCAGTTCTTCGCGCAGCGTCGTCTGGGCACCGATGCCTACGACATCTATGGCCGCGTGATCGAGAGCTTCGAAGGCGCCAGCGGCAGGCTCAAGTTCGGCGGCGACATGGCGCTGGAAGCCTTGCCGCAGGCCAAGCGCCCGACCGCGCGCGTGCAGACCGTGGACCTGTTCTCCGGCTCGGTGAAGCTCGATGCCAAGGGCAATGCGCGCGTGCAACTGCCGGTGCCGGATTTCAACGGCACGCTGCGGGTGTCGGCGTTGGTGTATTCGGATACGCGGTTCGGCAACCACGCGGTGGAAACCGTGGTGCGTGCCCCGATCCTGGCCGAGGCCAGCATGCCGCGCGTGATGGCACCGGGCGACCGCAGCACGGTGACGCTGGATGTGCAGAACTTCACCGGCAAGCCGGGCGAGTTCACTGTGCGCGTGGACGGGATCGGCCCGCTGGCCATCGCCGAGGCGGCGCGCAGCGTCAAGCTCGGGGTGGACGCCAAGCAGACGCTGAGCTTCCCGCTGAGCGCCACCGAAGGCTATGGCGTGGCCAAGGTGCGCGTGCGCGTGGACGGCAACGGCTTCAAGGCCGACCGCAGCTACGACCTGCCGGTGCGTGCCGGCTGGCCGCAGGTGTTGCGTGCACAGACGCGCGTACTCGATCCGCTGGCGCCGATCACCCTGGACAGCGGCTTTGCCGATGGCCTGATGGCCGGCTCGGTAACCGCGCGCATGGTGGTCAGCCCGCTGCCGCCGATTCCGTTCGCCAGCGCCTTGCAGGGTGCGTTGGATTATCCGTACGGCTGCGCCGAGCAGACCACCAGCAAGGGCTACGCCGCGCTCCTGCTCGACGATGCCACCGCCAGGGCGCTGGGCACCAAGGGGCTGGAAGCGGCCAAGCGCCGCGAGCGCATGGAAGGCGCATTCGGCCGCCTGGCCTCGATGCAGATCGCCAGCGGGCATTTCTCGATGTGGGGCGACGACGGCTACGTCAATCCGGGCCTGACCCCATATATCGCCGAGTTCCTGCTCGACGCCAAGGACGCCGGTTTTGCGGTGCCCGACAATGTGCTGCAGAAGGCGCTCAATCGGCTCAGCGAGGACCTGCTGTCCGGTGGCAACGAGTTCTACGGGCAGGACCGCCGCGATAGCCTGAAGTTCGCCAACCAGGCCTGGTCCGGCTATGTGCTGGCACGCGTCAACCGCGCCCCGCTGGGCACGCTGCGCGCGCTGTACGACAACCAGCGCGACAAGGCGCTGACCGGCCTGTCGCTGGTGCATCTGGGCGCGGCGTTGTCGCTGCAGGGCGACACCAAACGTGGGCAGGCGGCGATCAAGGCGGGCTTTGCCAAGGACAGCAGCGAGCGTCCGCCGTACTTCGCCGATTACGGCAGCGCGATCCGCGACGATGCCTTGATGATGGCGCTGCTGCACGAGCGTGGCTTGTCCAAACCCGAGTACGACACCCGCGCAGTGGCACTGGGCCGCGCGCTGGATGCACGTCGCGCCACCGGCTGGCTGTGGCTGAGCACGCAGGAGCAGGTGGCGCTGGCGCGCTTGGGCAAGGCCTTGATGGTCGGGCAGGGCAAGCAGGTATCGGGTACCTTGACTGTTGGCGGCGAGACGCAGGAGATTGCGCCGGCACGCCTGTTCGGGCGCAGTTTCGACAGCGCCGCCCTGGCGCGCGGCGTGCAGTTCGCACCGCAGGGCCAGGCACCGATGTACGCCAGCCTGGAAGTGGCCGGCATCCCGCGCAGCGCGCCGGAGCCGGACACGCGCAACCTCAGCGTGGAGCGCAGCTGGTACACCACCGATGGCAAACCATGGACCCCGCGTGCATTGAAGGAAGGCGAAGCGCTGATCGTGCGCGTCACCATCACCGCCAACAGCAACATGCCGGACGCGCTGCTGACCGACCTGTTGCCGGCCGGTCTGGAGATCGAGAACTTCAACCTCGGCGATGCCAAGCAGTGGGCCGACGTGGTGGTGGACGGCATCGGCATCAGCGAGCGTTCCAGCGCCGCCGACGTCAAGCACGAAGAATTCCGCGACGACCGCTATGTGGCCGCGCTGGCGCTGTCCTCGGGGAGCAAGGCGCAGCTGTATTACCTGGTGCGCGCAGTCACCCCGGGCACGTACACGGTGCCGCCATCGTTGGTGGAAGACATGTATCGCCCGGAGCTGCGCGGCGTGGGGCGCAGCACGCCTGCGACGATGACGGTAGTGCAGCCGTAGCACAACGAGGTAGGAGCGGGGGGGGGGGGGGGGGGGGGGGGGGGGGGGGGGGCGGGCGGGGGGGGGGGGGGGGGGCCCCCCCCCCCCCGCGCCCCCGGGGGGGGGGGGGGGGGGTTAGAGGCTGGACGCGGCCGGCCCGAGGCGGCGGGGGCCCCCCCCGCCCCCCTCCTGCGCGTGCCCCCCCCCCCACCCCCCCGGGCGGCGCCCCCCCCCGCCGCGGGTTGGAAATACATGCCCCCCCCCCCCCCCCCCCCCCCCCCCCCGCTCCTACGTTCGGGATTTCCTCACCGCAGCGAGCGTCCGACGCCGATGCAAGCGTTTGCGTGGCTGGGCCAGCGTGCAGCGATGATCAGCGCTCTCGGGCTGCCCAAGATGTCGGCAGCGCAGCTGCCGGGGTTGTTTGCAGCGAGCAAGGCGTACAGCGTGCGGCTGATGGTCAACGCGCTGTGGGAAGGCTTCATCGCCGGCTACGGTGGCGACGCCGATGCCGAGCGTGATTCCCGACAGGGTCTGGGGCCGCCCGTACCGCGAGGGCGTGTCGATCATCCAGACCGACGCGCCGGAGGCCTTGCTGCGCTATCGCGCTGCGCTGGAGCAGCGGTGAGCGTCGCGTTGCATCGCCGCATGCAGCTGGCGCGCGAGGCGAGCGCAGTGTCGTCGCGCCGCGTGCGGCCTGGTACGGCGGTGATGTCGTTGCCAGCGGTATAGTCAGGTCCTGTTTGCACGCAAGGACGTCTGCATGCCATTCGATACATCCCTGCGCCGCCTCACGCCGCATGTCGTCTGGTTATTGATGCTGCTGGTCGCGCTGCAGGTGCGCGATGTGGCCAAAGCGCTTGGTTTTCCAATCCCGAAAATCCCGGTGCCTTACGGCGGCGGGATTGTCGACAATTTGCTCAGCGTCGTGGTCGTGCTCGTCGCAGCGGCGTTGCTGCGTCCTGGCATGCCAGGCGAGCTCGCGACGCGTCTGGGGTTGCGTTGGAACGGCTTACGCGGCCCTGTGCTGACGCTGCTGGCCACACTGCCGTGTTGGCTGGGGCTGTGGACGCAGTCCAGCTCGGCCGGCACCGACGATCTGCTGGGCCTGCTGTGGTTGGCGCTGCTGTTTCCGTTGGCCGAGGAAATCGTGTTTCGCGGTTTCGGCTTCGTCTTTGCCTGCCGTGCGCTGGCCTGGCGTCCGGCAACCGCTGCGCTGCTACAGGCGGTTGTGTTTGGCGGCGTGCATTGGCTCGGGGCGGGCGGTGGAGGCGGTGAGGCGTTGCTGATCTTCGCCATTACCGGCATCGGTGCGCTGCTGTTTGCCATCGTGGACGCGCAGGATGGCTACACGATCTGGAGCGGCTGGGTGTTGCACGTCTCGCTCAACGCGGCCTGGACGGTCTTTGCGGTCTCCGATTCGGCGGCCAGCGGCTGGCTCGGCATTGCGTTGCGCCTGTCTGCGGTGTTCCTGGCGATGGGGTTGCTGCGGCTGTTCGTAAGGCCGCGTCGCTCGCCGCACGCGGGCGTGGCGGGCTAGCGCGCCTGTCGTCGCGCAAGCAGGAGCGTGCAGTCACGTTGATCGCTCAATGCTGCGGCTCGCCGCGCGCGATGGTGGCCGAAATGCGTTTTGCCCTGCATCCTTGGCAGGATGGATGAGCAGCAGTACGCGCAGGCAAGGACCGACCGGACGCAGGAACGCGCCGCTGGCAAGGATGCTGTGGCCCGGCGTGGCCGGCGCTGGTTGACGGGGCTGCGCTGGAGCGCCGTGGCACTGTTGTCTGCGGTGTTGCTGCTGGACCTGGCCTTCCCACTGCCGCTACCCAAATCCCGCGACACCTCCACGCTGGTGGTGGCACGCGATGGCACGCCGCTGCGCGCGTTCGCCGACCGCAATGGGGTGTGGCGCTATCCGGCCAGCCCGCAGAGTGTGTCGCCGCTGTATCTGCAGGCGCTGCTCAATTACGAGGATCGCTGGTTCTGGCGCCATCCCGGGGTCAATCCGTGGGGCCTGCTGCGTGCCGGCGGGCAGTGGATCGGGCAGGGGCACATTGTCTCCGGCGGTTCGACGTTGACCATGCAGGTGGCGCGCATCCTCGACCCGCATACGCGCACGCCGTGGGGCAAGGCCAAGCAGCTGCTGCGTGCGCTGCAGCTGGAAGCGCACCTGAGCAAGCGCGAGATTCTGACGCTGTATCTGGAGCGCGCGCCCTACGGCGGCACCATCGAAGGCGTGGAAGCGGCCAGCTGGGCGTACCTGGGCAAGCCGGCCAGGGCCTTGTCGCAGGCCGAGGCTGCATTGCTGGCGGTGTTGCCGCAATCGCCCAGCCGCCTGCGCCCGGATCGCCATCCCGAGGCCGCGCAACGCGCGCGCGACAAGGTGCTCGATCGCATGGTGGAGCTGGGCGTGTGGTCGCGCGCGCAGGTGGACGATGCGCGGATCGAACCGGTGGTGACGCGCTCGCTCAAACCGCCGTTGCACGCGGCCTTGCTCGCGCAGCGCCTGCACGGCGCGCACCCGCGCGCGGCGCGCATCGCGACCACGCTGGATGTGGAACTGCAGCGCACCCTGGAAGAGCGCGTTGCGACGTACTTTTCGCAGCTGCCCGAGCGCACCTCTGCGGCATTGCTGGTGGTGGACAACGCCACCATGGAAGCGCGCGCGTATGTGGGCTCGGCCAGCTTCGGCGATCGCAAGCGGCTGGGGCATGTGGACATGGTGCAGGCCTGGCGCTCGCCCGGTTCCACACTCAAGCCGTTCCTGTATGGCATGGCGTTGGACGATGGGTTGATCCATTCCGAAAGCCTGTTGGTGGATGCGCCGCAGAGTTTTGGCAGCTACCGGCCCGGCAATTTCGATGCAGCCTTCAACGGGCCGGTGAGCGCGGCGACGGCGTTGCGGTTGTCGTTGAACGTGCCGGCGGTGGACCTGCTCGACCGGATCGGCCCGGCGCGGTTTGCCGCGCGGCTGTCCAACGCGGGGATCGAGCTGCGCTTTGCGCGCGGCAGCGTGCCCAATCTGGCGTTGATCCTGGGCGGCACCGGTGCGCAATTGCAGGAACTGGTCGGCGCATTTGCGGCGCTCAATCGCGGCGGCATCGCCGGGCGCGTGCGCTACACACCGGACGCCCCGCGCATCGAGCGCCGGCTGATGTCGCCGGGTGCGGCCTGGATCGTGCGCGAGATCCTGCAACGCAATCCGCGCCCCGGGTATGGCAGCGGGACCTTCGACACCGCCGCGCGTCCGGGCGTGGCCTGGAAGACCGGCACCAGCTACGGCTACCGCGATGCGTGGGCGATCGGCGGCACTCGCCGTTACACGGTGGGGGTGTGGGTGGGGCGTCCGGATGGCACGCCGCTGCCGGGCCAGTACGGCGCGGTCACCGCATTGCCGTTGATGTTCGAAGTCATCGATGCCTTGCCGCGCAGCGCCGGCGATAGCGTGCCGGTGCCGATGCCGACCACCGTGCAGGCGCTGGATATCTGCTGGCCGCTCGGCGGCGCGGCCGACCAGACACCAGCGGCGCAATGCGCACGCCGTGCCGACGCCTACGTGCTCGATGGCGCAGTACCGCCCACCTTTGCCGAGCGCGATGCGCGGCTGTGGCAAAGCGGGCAGCTGCATTTCGATGTGGATGCGGTCAGCGGGCAGCGGCTGTCGCAGGAGTGCAGCCAGGCGCATGAGCGCGTGCCGCATGCAGTGGCGCGCTGGCCGGCATTGGTCTCGCCCTGGCTCAGCGCGGCCGAGCGCAATGCCGCGCAACTGCCGCCGCTGGCGGCGGACTGTCTGCCGGATGGGCGCATCACCGGTGGCGGTGTGCTGCGTATCGACGGGTTGAGCGATCGCGCCACGCTGGCGCGTGCCAACGCCACAGCGCGTCCGGTGCGGCTGCAGCTGCGTGCCCTGGGCAGTGACGCGCGCATCGACTGGTTGCTGGACGGCCGCTGGATCGCACAGACCAACGCACGCCAGGGATTTCAGCGCGATTTCGAAGAGGTCGGCACGCATACGCTCACCGCAATGGCCAGCGACGGTGCCTGGACGCAGCTTCGCTTCCGCGTATTGCGTTGACCGGACACGTGCTGCGCCCGGCCAGTGCACATACCCGTAGGAGCGCACCCGGGCGCGATGGGGCGTTACCGGGAATGCCACGTCGCGCCCGGGTGCGCTCCTACCGCCACAGGCAACCACACACCATCCTGCGGCACAGAAAACAGACAGGGCGCTCAAGGCGCCCTGTTTGCTTAAATCATCGAGTCGATTTCAACTCTCAACGTCACTGTGGATGTCGATACCGATCATCGCTCGCAACGCATCACTGCATTGCAATCGCTCGGCTCACTCGCCGATCCAGCCTTCCAGCATGTCGGCGAACTCATCGGCATGCTCTTCTTCCTGGGCCAGGATGCTTTCCAGGATGCGCTTGGTGGTGGTGTCCTTGTCGCCGATGAAATCTATCATCTCGCGGTAGCTGTCGATGGCGATGCGCTCGGCGATCAGGTTCTCCTTGACCATGTCGCGCAGGTCGGTGCCTTCCTTGTATTCGGCATGCGAGCGCTTGGTCAGGGTGTCCGGGTTGAGGTCCGGTTCGCCGCCCAGTTGCACGATGCGCTCGGCGAGCTTGTGCGCGTGCGCCTGTTCCTGCTGCGCATGTTCCAGGAACTCGCCCTTGACCGCGTCGGCAAGCATGCCCTTGGCCATGAAATAGTGGCGGTAATACCGCAAGGTGCACACGTATTCGGTGGCCAGTGCGGTGTTGAGCAGGTCGATCACCGCCTCGCGGTCGGCGTGGTAGCTCTCGGTGATGGCACCGTCTTCGATGCTCTGGCGTGCGCGGCTGCGCAAGGTGGCGGTATCGGTGATGCCGTCGGGGAGTTGCTTGGCTGGCTGGTTGGACATGGCTGGCCGTGTTCCTTCTGAGTGGTTGGGGGGAATCAATGCATCAATCTGGCAGGTGCTGCAGCACGTAATCGGCGGCAGAGACCTTGAATTCGCCGGGTTCTTCGACGAATAGGGCCTTGACCACGGCGTCGTCGGCATACAGCGCGTAGCGGCGCGAGCGCAGCCCCATGCCCGAGCCGCTGGCGTCGATCTCCAGGCCCAGCGCGCGGGCCAGTTCCGCATTGCCGTCGGGCAGCAGGTGCAGGCCATCGGGGATCAGCTGGCTGCGGCCCCAGGCCTGCATCACGAACGGGTCGTTGACCGCGGTGCACAGCACCTCGATGCCGCGTTTGCGGAATGCGTCGAAGTGCTCCACATAGCCCGGCAGGTGCTTGGCCGAGCAGGTCGGGGTGAAGGCACCCGGCACCGCGAACAGCAGCACCTTGCGGCCGGCGAACAGGCTGTGGGTATCCACCGCCTCGATGCCCTCGCGCAGGCGCTTGAGCACGACTTCGGGAATGCGGTCACCAACGTGGATGGTCATGGGGGGGCTCCTGCGGCTGAACGAAGTCTAGGAAGGGGCGGGGGAAAAGCGCGTCAACGCGCTTGAAATCCACGGCGGCACGCCTATCTGACGCACATGGCCGGCGCGGCGGCGTGCGCCGCGGCAGCCGGCCCCTCACCCAACCTTTTGGAGGCTTGCAATGAACATCGTTCGTTATCCCCAGTGGCCCACCCATGCGCTGCAAAACGAGATCAAGCACGTATTCGACCGTTTCTTCGAGCAGAACGGCGACACCGACGAATCGGCGGTGGTGACCGCGCAGTGGGTGCCACGCGTGGACATCAAGGAAGAGGCCAACCACTTCGTGCTGTATGCCGACCTGCCGGGCATCGATCCTGGCCAGATCGAGGTGCAGATGGACAAGGGCATCCTGTCGATCAAGGGCGAGCGCAAGGGCGAATCCAGCACCGAAACCGAGCGCTTCTCGCGCATCGAGCGCCGCTACGGCAGCTTCCATCGTCGCTTCGCGCTGCCCGACAGTGCCGATGCCGACGGCATCACCGCAACCGGGCACAACGGCGTGCTGGAAATCCGCATCCCCAAGCGCCCGGCGGCCACCCCGCGCCGCATCCAGGTCGGCAATGGCCAGGACACCGGCGGCAGCACCGTACAGTAAGGCAGCAAACCCTGGAGCGAAGCGGCGTGCTTCGCTCCCCGGCGGCAACTGCACCGTAGAATAGGTGCGGTTGCCCGCCCGGCTGCGATATGACTGGCTCGTGGCCTCGGCTGCGGGCCGTTTTTTTCAGAGGTGATTAGATGGAATTCAAGGATTACTACGCAACGCTGGGCGTGGAGCCCAGCGCAGGCGATGCGGAGATCAAGACCGCCTACCGCCGGCTGGCGCGCAAGTACCACCCCGACGTCAGCAAGGAGGCTGGCGCCGAAGACAAGTTCAAGGCGATCAACGAAGCCTACGAGGCGCTGCGCGACCCGGCCAAGCGCAAGGCCTACGACCAGCTCAAGGCGCAGGGCTTCCGCCCGGGCGACGAGTTCCAGGCCCCGCCCAGCTACGGCGGCGGGCAGGGCTACGACTACGAGGAAGTGTTCGGCAACGGCGGCGCCGGTGGAGGCTTCAGCGATTTCTTCGAAAGCCTGTTTGCCGGCCAGCGCGGCGGCCGTCCGCGTGGCCAGGGGACCGGTGCCGGCGCGGGGCCGCAGGCGCGCGGCGACACCCGCGCCAAGCTGGCGGTGCCGTTGGAAGCGGTACATGCGGGCGACAGCGTGCGCATCACCATCAACGGCAAGCAGCTGGATGTGCGCGTGCCCAAGGGCGTGCAGCCTGGCCAGGTGATCCGCCTGAGCGGGCAGGGCAATGGCGGCGGCAACCTGCTGCTGGAGATCGAATACGCCGCGCACCCGCAGTTCGAGGTGGACGGGCGCAACATCCTGTACACCCTGCAGGTCATGCCCTGGCAGGCGGCACTGGGCACCACCATCAACGTGCCGACCCTGGGCGGGTCGGTGGAGTTGAAGGTGCCGGCCGACTCGGACGCCGGGCGCAAGCTGCGCCTGCGCGGCCGCGGCCTGCCGGGTACCGCGCCGGGCGACCAGATCGTGGAGCTGGAAATCCTGGCCCCGGCTCCCACAGACGATGCGCAGAAAAAAGCCTACCGCAACCTGGCCAAGGCGTTCGGCGAATCGGTATAGGCCGCGTGGGCCGCCGCGGGGAAGGGGTGAGGGTTCGGTTTTGGGCAGGTGGCGCGCCAGCGAACGCCGATCTGCGGCGGCAAAACGCCGCCGTACCCGCATCCGGCGCTGCGCGCTACCTTCACCCGATGCGAGAAGGGACCGATCGCCTCTGCTGTGGGTGAGGGATTGAGGGGCCAGCATGCATGCGATGCATGGACCAACGACCTTCTGCGATGTTGCTGAATCCAGCTGCGCCCTGTCCAACGTAGTACGCGTTGGACAGCACACCAGCAACGCGCCACCGGATCACACATCGCAACCGCATCGCCTGGCGCACCGCCTGGCCCAGCTACCGAAAGCGCGGCCGGCGCACTACACTCGCCGCGCACACTAGGGGAAACGCATGGCACGCATTCTGATCGTCGACGACTCGCCGTCGCAGCTGCTGGGGATTCAGCGCATCGTCGAGAAGCTGGGGCACGAAACGATCACCGCAACCGATGGTGCTGCCGGCGTGGAAGCGGCCAAGTCCTCGTTGCCGGATCTGGTGCTGATGGATGTGGTGATGCCCAACCTCAATGGCTTCCAGGCCACGCGTACGCTCAAGCGCGAGCCGGCCACCCAGCACATCCCGGTGATCCTGGTGACCACCAAGGACCAGGACACCGATCGCATGTGGGGCATGCGCCAGGGCGCGCGCGCCTACATCACCAAGCCGTTCTCCGCAGACGAGTTGCTGGAAGTGATGGAGCGCGTGTTCAACCAGAGAGACGAACCGCCGACCGTATAAATACTTGGGCGCGGTGTGGCCTGGCAGTGTGATGAAGCGGCGCGCGATGGCGGCCGGCGCGATCGACGAAGGCATGCTTAACCGACCGCGTCCGACCGCGTCCGGCCGCGTGGGCCAGTGCCGGCGACTCGCGCCCCCCGATGCTGATGCCATAACCAACGACGCGTTCCCCGCCATCTGCCCATCAGTGTTCGCAGGCCATCGGCGGCATGCTGGGCGATCGCCCGCAGGCGGCAGGTTGATTGCCCACAGGCCCGGTTGCATCGTCTGGCTGCTCCGACAGCCAAGGCCGGAACGTCGGCCCCTTTCCGGCCCGCAAGAGCGCATCGGCGGTGCGCGCCCTGCCATCGCCCGATTCCCCTCCCTCCGCTCGATGCACCCCGGCGGCTAAATCGGCATGCGCCGGTTGAGGCCTTTCAAAACGGTCGGTCTGCCCCATCTAGTAGAATCATCGAATCACACAACACGGCGGCACTGCGGGACTGGCCCGCACAGCCCCTCGATCACGGAGCGTGCATGGCCTGGAACACACCCGGCAACAAGGGCGGAGACGGCCCGGACCCCAACCGTCGCAGGTCCTGGGACCCGCGCGGTGGTGGCAACGGTGGTGGCTGGGGCAATCTGCCCGCCCCGTTGAAAGAGCTGTTCGATGGCGGCGTGGGGCGCTGGATTCTGGTTGCGGTGGTGCTGATGGTGCTGTTCTCCAGCTTCCAGCTCATCGGCGAGCAGCAGCGTGGCGTGGTGCTGCGCTTCGGCCAGTTCTCGCGCATCCTGCAGCCCGGCCCGAATTTCAAGCTGCCCTGGCCGGTCGAGTCGGTGCGCAAGGTCAACGCCACCGAGATCAAGACCTTCAGCAACCAGGTGCCGGTGCTGACCCGCGACGAGAACATCGTCAACGTCTCGCTCAACGTGCAGTACCAGATCAGCGACCCGCGCAAGTATCTGTTCGGTTCGCGCAATGCCGATCTGGTGTTGGAGCAGGCCGCGCAGAGTGCGGTACGTGAGCAGGTCGGTCGTTCCGACCTCAATACCGTGCTCAACAATCGCGGCCCGCTGGCCATTGCCTCCAAGGACCGCCTGCAGGCGGCATTGGATGCCTACAACACCGGTCTGGCCGTCACCGGTGTGACCCTGCCGGACGCGCGTCCGCCCGAAGAAGTGAAGCCGGCCTTCGACGAGGTCAACGGCGCTCAGCAGGTGCGTGAGCGCCTGATCAACGAAGCCCAGGCTTACGCCGCCAAGGTGGTGCCCGAGGCACGCGGCCAAGGTGCGCGCACCCGCACCGGCGCCGAAGGCTACAAGCAGGCGGTGATCTCCAAGGCCGAGGGCGACGCCGATCGCTTCACGCTGTTGCAGGAGCAGTATGCCAACGCCCCGGAGGTCACGCGCAAGCGCCTGTGGCTGGAAACCGTACAGAAGGTGCTGTCGGAGAACCGCAAGGTGATCGGCAGCGATGGCCGCCAGGTCATCTACGTGCCGCTGCCGGCCGACGCCAGCAAGTCCGCCAGCACCAGCGGTGCTGCGGGCAACAGCGGCATGCCGTCGATGGTGCCGCAGGATGTGCTGTTGAATCCGCCGCAAGCCACGGGCGGCAGCGAGGGCATCCGCAATCCGGAGCGCGGCCCGCGCCCGACCGGCCGTGAAGGAACCGAACAATGAAGAATTCGCTAGTCATCGGCCTGATCGTCGCCGTGTTGCTGACCCTGATGGGCTCGGTGTTCGTGGTGCGCGAGGACCAGACCGCCATGGTGCTCAACCTGGGCCGCGTGGTGCGTGCCGACCTCAAGCCCGGCCTGCACTTCAAGATCCCGGTGGTGGAATCGGTGCGCGTGTTCGATCGCCGCTTCCAGGTGCTGGACACCGCCCCGGCGCGCTACTTCACTGCCGAGCAGAAAGACGTCAGCGTGGACTTCTTCGCCATCGGCTACATCTCCGATGTGCGGGCGTTCTATCGCGCCACCGGTGGCGAGGAGTCGGTGGCCAATTCGCGCCTGGCCCCGATCATCACCGACTCGCTGCGTAACCAGATCAACTCGCGCACGTTGCAGCAGCTGGTCTCCGGTGATCGCAGCGAGTTGATCGCCAACCAGCTCAAGGGCATCAACGGCGCGATCAAGGGCCTGGGCATGCAGATCACCGACCTGCGCATCAAGCAGATCGATCTGCCGACCGACAGCCAGGTGATTACCGACGTCTACGAGCGCATGCGCGCCCAGCGCAAGCAGGAAGCCAGCAAGCTGCGCGCCGAAGGCGAGGAGCAGGCCCTGACCATCCGCGCCCAGGCCGACCGCGAGTCCACCGTGATCGTGGCCGACGCTGAGCGCGATGCGCAGAAGTTGCGCGGCGAAGGCGATGCCGACGCAGCCCGCATCTACGGCCAGGCCGGATCCAAGGATCCGTCGTTCTACGCGTTCTATCGCAGCCTGGAGGCATATCGCAGTTCCATGACCGATGGCAACGGCGTGGTGGTGCTGGATAAGAACGATCCGTTCCTGCAGTACCTCAAGAGCGATCGTTGATCGCTCTGCTTTGAATCGACAACGCCCGCGTGATGCGGGCGTTGTCGTCTCTGGCGATTGCTGTAACTAAGCAAGTCGCCCATCAACAACGAATTAACATCGAGCACGACATCCGCTCAGGGTTGAGTCTGGTCAACGTTTGGCAATTGCATTTGCTAGTGCGGTACGGTCGATCTTTGGCCCCAGCCGCTTGCCCATGGCAATGGCCGGCGCCTCAATGAATCTGTGCGTCAGCCACGCCATCGGCAACGTGACCAATAGCGTCGCTGCTGCACACGCTGCATATGAGAGTGCTGGATTCGGCATCGTTTCTTGAATGCGCCGGAACAACGGCACAAGGACTGCGATCACCACCGGGTGGCCCAAGTAGATCGAATAACTGATATTGCCAAGGAAGCCAGTCACTGCATTGACTATCAAGCGCAGCGGCGACTGCGACATGCCGACCAGCAATAGCGCATACATCAGTCCGCTGACGATCCAGCACGCTGCGGGCTTGATCAATCCCAGTGTCTGCAGTGCAATGGCCCCTGCCAGGCCCAGCAGTCCGGCTGCAATCAATAACGTTCCCCATCGCCGCGCTTTTTCAGGCTGTGTCGCGCTGAATTTTTCGTAGGCAAAGAAGGTGCACAGGCCGATTGCGAAGACCGGCAGATGGCGTAACAAGCCGTAGTCGTCAATTAGCGCGGTGCCGAGCTCGCCCATCATTCCCGAGGCGGCCAGACCTGCAGCAACCAGCGTGCACACCGCCAGTGCCACCGCAGTGGTCAGGCTTCGGACGACTGCAAAAAGCAATGGAAACACCGCGTAAAAGAGCATTTCCACGCCGATGGCCCAGCTGGCCCAGACGATGCCGGCTTCCCATCCACGCACCAGATTGAAGGTGAACGACAGGTTCGCTGCGATTTCCGTCCAGTGATGGCCGGCATGTGCACCGCGGCCATCCCGATAGAGCGAGAAAGCCAGCCAGCAATAAAACAGTGGGGCGATCCGGAAGAATCGGTGCAAATAGAAGCTGAGCAGCGGTCTGCCGGTGGCCACGTGGCGGGGCATCGTGTAACACAGCGAAAATGCGCTGATGACGAAGAACAGCGCAACCCCGCCGCCGCCAGCCGACAGCACCGGCGTCAGTAATGGGCCCGGAGAAATAGCCGGTGCCGGCATTGCCATGACATGGAACAACACCACGTACAGGGCCGCCAGGCCGCGTAGTGCATCAAGAAAAACCAATCTGTCGTTCTTGATCATGCGTCCTTGCTCATGCAGAAAAGGGGGCAACCATAGACGCTACTGCGCATCAGCTCAAATGGCACGTGCCACAACCGCTAAAAAGTGGTCATCGCGGCGCCGACGCATCTGCATCTCCCAACCGTGCACACTCCCATTCCCACGATGTCGCGGTACAGCCCATGCACGATTTCCTCACCGCTCTCTGTCTGGTTGCCCTCATCGAAGGCCTGCTGCTGTTTGCCGCGCCCACCGCCTGGAAGCGCATGGCCGAGCAACTGTTCAGTCTGCCCACTGCGCAGCTGCGTGCGATTGGCGGTGTGACGCTGGTGCTGGGCGCGATCGCGCTGTGGGTGGTGCGCCACTGAGGTGGTGGTCCATCCCGACCGCAACGGGCAGCGTAGGAGCGCACCCGGGCGCGACGGCTTTACCGGTAATGCCTGTCGCGCCCTGGTGCGCTCCTACGAGCCATTGGGATTGTCGCTACGGTGATACTCCCAGCTAGGGGCCGGCAGCGCTCGGAGCACCGCGCAACCGACGGCCAGCCGCAATCTGACCAGCCTCCGATCCGCCGTCCGCCAGGGGTAGTGCATGCCACCGGAAACCCGGATAATGCACAAAAGCCGGCCGGGCACGCTCATATAGGGCACCTCGTTCGGCTTTTTCCGTGTCAGGGCTTCACGCGCCGCTGCAACGCTCCCCGATGGAGCCGCGCGCAAGGTGGCGCCGCCAGTCGTGAACCGGTCCCATCCCGCGGCCCCGATGGCCGCAGCAAAACTCAGGAGTTCACCCGTCATGGGTCAGTCAGTTGTCGTGCTCGGTGCCCAGTGGGGCGATGAAGGCAAGGGCAAGATCGTCGATCTGCTTACCGAAGAGATCGGTGCGGTGGTCCGCTTCCAGGGTGGTCACAATGCCGGCCACACGCTCGTCATCAACGGCAAGAAGACCGTCTTGCACCTGATTCCGTCCGGCATCCTGCGCGACGACGCGCTGTGCCTGATCGGCAATGGCGTGGTGATCTCCCCGGCCGCGTTGATCAAGGAAATCAGCGAGCTGGAAGGTGCCGGCGTGGAAGTGCGCTCGCGCCTGAAGATCTCCCCGGCCGCGCCGTTGATCATGCCGTACCACATCGCCCTGGATCAGGCGCGCGAGAAGGCGGCCGGCGGCAAGGCCATCGGTACCACCGGCCGCGGTATCGGCCCGGCATATGAAGACAAGGTTGCCCGCCGCGGTATCCGCATCGCCGACCTGCATTACCCGCCGCAGCTGGAAGAGCTGCTGCGTACCGCGCTGGACTACCACAACTTCGTGCTGACCAAGTACCTGGGCGTGGAAGCGGTGGACTTCCAGAAGACCTTTGACGAAGCGCTGGCCTTCGGCGAGTACGTGCAGCCGATGAAGTCGGACGTGGCCGGCATCCTCCACGACCTGCGCAAGCAGGGTAAGCGCGTGCTGTTCGAAGGCGCGCAGGGCGCGCTGCTGGACATCGACCACGGCACCTATCCGTACGTCACCAGCTCCAACACCACCGTGGGCGGCGCACTGGCCGGGACCGGCGTAGGCGCCGATGCGATCGACTACGTGCTGGGCATCGCCAAGGCCTACGCCACCCGCGTGGGCGGTGGCCCATTCCCGACCGAACTGGACGACGAAGTGGGCCAGGGCATCCGCGACCGCGGTGCCGAGTACGGCGCCTCCACCGGCCGGCCGCGTCGTTGCGGCTGGATGGACATCGTCGCGCTCAAGCGTGCGGTGGCCATCAACGGCATCTCCGGCCTGTGCATCACCAAGCTCGACGTGCTCGACGGCATGGAAAAGCTCAAGGTCTGCATCGCCTACGAATACCGCGGCAAGCGTACCGAGTATGCCCCGCTGGACGCGCAGGGCTGGGAAGAGTGCACCCCGGTGTACCTGGAGTTCCCGGGCTGGACCGAAAACACCCACGGCATCACCGAGTGGGACAAGCTGCCGGTGGCCGCGCGTGCCTACCTGCGCGCGCTGGAAGAACTGGCCGGCTGCCCGATCTCGATCGTCTCCACCGGCCCGGATCGTGACTACACGATGGTGCTGCAGGATCCGTTCGCCTGATCGGCTGACCCCAGACGCGGCATCGTCCAACGGCCCGGCTTGCCCGGGCCGTTGGCATTTGAGGATCGCTGAGCAGTGGCAAGACCTTTGGCGATGCGCGAGCGAGGGTCATCGCCGGCACTGCAAAGCCTGCGCCTTTGCCCCGTCCACGGGAACTCGCATGCGTCTTCCCCTGGCGATCGTCATCGCCCTGACCGGCACCGCCCACGCCGCCGAATCCGCACCGGTTACCGCCACATCGGCCATCACCACCCAGGTGCCGCGCATCGCCAAGCCCAGCCACCACGCCATTGACTCACTTTGCCGCGCCGGCAGTCACCTGGAGGTGGGGAGCGAGGCGTGCTTGCAAAAGCAGAAGGGGTGCGGGGACCCTGACTCGCACGCATGGTTGCGGTGCTTTAGGTGCCTCACGCTGTCAGTGGGGTGCCCTGGTCCGCCGTGGGAGAGGCGCGTAGGCGCCCGCCCGGACGCGGTCGCTTTCGAGCAGGCAGGCAACCGGCATGCGGTGTAGATGCAAGGTGCTGTGACACAGCTGTGCTACATTTGCGCGTGCGCAACCCATAAGCTCGAGGATTTCATGAGCACTACAACCATCCGTCTTCCAGACGAACTCAAGATGCGCGTTGCTGCAGCGGCGAAGCGGGGCGGCACGACGGCACATAATTTCATCCTGGAAGCGATCGCCGAAAAGGCGGAATCGGTCGAGCGTCGTGCCGATTTCGATGCGGTTGCCGAGCAGCGGTATGCCGGCATTGTCGCGTCCGGAAAGACCATCGCCTGGGACGACATGCGTGGCTATCTGGAAAAGCGCATGGCCGGCGAGCCGGCAAAGCGTCCCACGGCCCGCAAACTAGCCCGGTAGCATGGCGCGTATCGAGCTGGCACCGGAGGTTGCACAGGATCTTGAGCGGATCTTCGACCACCTTCAGCGCCACGAGGCGGCGCATGTCGCAGCACGCCTGCGCGAGATCATTGCGGCAATCGATGTGCTGGAAACCAATCCGCTGATCGGCCGGCCGGCTGGCGGCGACACGCGCGAACTGGTGATCGGTCGCGGTGCGCACGGCTATTTGGCGCTGTACTGCCATGTCGCGCAGTTCGACACGGTGTTTGTGCTGGCCGTTCGCTCGCAACGCGAGGCGGGCTTTGCGGGGCCGTGACGTCCGCAGTTCTCTGATCGCTGTAGCCCGGCGCCCCTGTTATTCGATGCATTGCCACCCGACCCGCGCAAGACGTTACCGGGGATCGCCGCGCGTCGCGCCGGCGCTACCAACCGCGGCTGCCTGTACATCATGGACAAAAAACGCCGCAACGCCTTGCTGTCGGCCCAGCGCTGCCGTTATCCCATGCGCATCGACGCACTCTCACGCTGCCGGGTATCCACCTCCTGCTGTTGGCTCTGCGCCAACGCCTGCTGGCGATCGGTAGTGGCGACTTCCAGTTGTTGCAGCGATTTTTCCACCGGCGTCTGCACGGCCACATCGGTCGGCATGTGGGCGCGCAGGTGCGCCGGGTCGTTCAACTCGCCCTGCACCACAAACACGTGGCGGCCGGCGGGGCTGTCTGCAGTCTGTTGGCTCAGCACCACATGGTCGGCCCGGTCCAGGTTGTTCTGGCGGGCGAGGGTCATCACGCTGGCGATGAGGCGTTCGCTGTTCTCGTCCGGCGTACGCCCGGCGTGCGCATCGATCGCGTTCACGCCTGCGCGCACCTGCTGCAGCAATGCGTAGTCCCGGTGCTCAGGGCCGATATCGGCGAGTTTGCTGGGCGGCTGCATCCGATCGGGCAGCCCGTCGACCGATGCCGTGAGCGGGCTGCGGGTGATCGAGCGGTGCGGATCGTCCTCATGGAACTGCGTGGCTTTCTGCTGCCGTTCCAGACGCACGGCGCGGGCATCGTCGAGTTCGGCGATACGGCCGGGATTTGTTTCCTCGCGCATGGAAAGATGCCCGCCGCCTGCGCTGACGTTTACCCATTTCTGCTCTTTTTCGAAGTACATCGCGTAGAAGCTGTTGCTGCCGATGACGTTGGGGTCGACGGCTGAGCGGCCCTCCAGCATCTGGATCGCCTCGGTGGTGCCGAGCTTGGCCAGATACTGGCTGCCGGCCGCCATGCCCATCTGCGCAAAGGTCTCGTAGCCCGTATTGCTGACGCGGCTGACGCCGGCGTATTCGTTGTCGAGCATGTTGGTCCAGATCTGTTCCAGCTTCTGGGGGCCGCTTTTTTCCAGGGCCGCTTGCAGGAGGACGCGTGGGGTCCAGCAGTTGGGGTCGAGACGATGCTGCTCAAATGCGCGGTCGTGCGCGAGCATGACGGAGGCGCCTGGTAGGTTCAGTGCCAGATCTGGGCGATCTCGACGGAGCCATGTTTGCCTAAGTTCCAGGTCCTTTGTGAGTAGCGTCTGTCCGAACTCTTCCCATTGCCGCTCGGTCAGGTGAGCATTGGCAAATCGTGAGCCATTATCGTGTTGGGACCTGGCGTAGTCTTGCGCGTAACTGTTGGCCACCTGGCCGGGCAAACTGTCGTTTCTCACTACGCCCAGCGCCAGCGTGCCGTAGCCGTCTGCACCATCTAGCTGCGAAAGATAGTTCCAATACAGCTCGCGGTTGCCTCTATCTGCATAGTTGGAAAGGATTCTGAGATCGTCCTCGGTCATCCCACTCATATTTCACTCCTTGTCAATGGGCCGGTCATCTGACCTTGGTTCGTGCCAGTACGTCCTTCACCGCGTGTTCCATGCGCTCCCAGTCCTTCAGAAATGCCCGGTAGTAGTGAAGCGTAATGGACAGCTTGTTCTCTACATCGACAAAGTAGTGAGTGCAATCGGCGACAACCGAGCCTTCCTCGTCAATAACCTGATTGCCCTCAATCCGTATGCCGTTCTTGCGAAATTTGGCGCTGTCGCATTTGATAAACGTCGTCAAGTTACCGCCGTCGTCTCGTGCCACATACCAGTCATACTCAAGCGCAGGGTTGCGCGCTGGAGGCTTGCCGTAGTGGGCTTTGTACGCTTCCACATACTCATCCATCTTCTCCTCATCGATGGCATAGGGAATCAGTCCCAGTGTTTCAGGCTGTGCAATCCGGAGATCGAGTCTCTCCACAGGATTACCTCTTTCGACCCAATCAGCCTTGGTAAGCGCTTCGTTGGATGAATAACGTGCCAGCAATGCCTCAATAGGGACCCGGTCAACGTAGTCAATCGATGCGTGTATCTCCTTTCGGAAATCATTCGTACGCGGATTGGCCCGCGCACCGGGCGGGGTCGGGGTCATGTCCGGCCATTCGATAACCAGCGTCACGCCTTCGCCCGGCCATGGTGCGATCTGGCTGTCCAGATAGTTGGCGGGGATGCGGAAGGTGTTCGGCCCCAGCTTTACGTCAACCGGCGCGTCCGAATAGGTGTGCCCGTTGATGGTGCGGCCTGTGGTGACGGTGCCTGACATGGGGGAAGTCCTTTTTTGTTCGGGTGATGGCGTCCGTGCACATGCACTGCCGGTGACAGCGACGGCGAGTGCAAGGGCCAGGCACCGGCCGGATGACGTCATGTGCATTGGTCAATCCATTGCAGGGTTCGCCGCAACTATAGGCAACTTGGGATCAGCGCGACAGCAAGGGCCAAGCCTGCGATTGTCCGTGCCATGCGCCGCACGACATGGGAATGCGATCACGCTCTGCCGGAAGGAAAGGCGCGTGGATCAAAACGCGGGCGGTGCAACGGCAGCTCGCCACGTGTGCTGAAGAAGGGCGTTTGCTGCCCTTGATCGCACTAAGTGTCGAGCTGCAGCGTGGTCAATGCAGACGTCGCCGCGTCATGCCCCAAACGCACCATCGATCGTATGCATCGCCCCGGTGACAAAGCTCGCTTCCGGGCCTGCCAGCCAGGCCACCATGCCGGCCACTTCGTCGGCGCGGCCATGGCGTTTGATCGCCATGAAGCTGTGCATCAGGTCTTTCATCGGCCCGTTTTCCGGGTTGGCATCGGTATCGATCGGGCCCGGTTGCACCACGTTGATGGTGATGCCACGCGGCCCGAAGTCGCGGGCCAGCCCGCGCGCCAGCCCTTGCAGTGCGGATTTGCTCAGCGCGTAGGACGCCATGCCGGGCAGCGGCATGCGGTCGCCGTTGACCGAGCCAATCACGATGATCCGCCCGCCGGGTGGCATCTGCCGCGCTGCCTCCACGGCGGCGTGGTAGGGCGCGTGCACGTTGATGCGGAACAGCCGGTCCACCGCGTCTGGATCCTGGTCCAGGGCATCGCCGAACAAGGCGATGCCGGAGTTGACCACCAGCACATCCAGCGGCCCGCTGCGGCGCACCGTGTCGATGACCGCATCGCGGTCGGCACTGTCGGCCAGCACCGCGGTGCTGCCGGTGTCACCGGCCAGGCGCTGCGCCGCCTCGGCAGAGCCGGCATAGGTAAACGTCACCCGCGCGCCCTCGGCCACGAAGCGCCGCACGATGGCGGCCCCAATCCCCCGGCTGCCACCGAGCACCAACACCGACTTGTCTTTGAACGCTGACATGCATCACCTCGCAATTAATGTAGCGAGTAATACATAATAGATTTCGCCTGCCGTCAAGGATTTTGTAACAATGACTACAGAAACCTCCCGGGCGCGCGGCCGGCCGCGCGCATTCGACCCGGATCAAGCGGTCGCCACCGCGCAGCAGCTGTTCCATGCGCGCGGCTACGACGCACTGAGCGTGGCCGACCTCACCCAGGCACTGGGCATCAACCCGCCCAGTTTCTACGCCGCCTTCGGCAGCAAGGCCGGCCTGTATGCGCGCATCCTCGACCGCTACGCGCAGACCGGGGCCATCCCGTTGCCCCAGATCCTGGACACCGCCCGCCCGCTGGCCGACGCCCTGGCCGACGTGCTGGAGCAGGCCGCGCGCTGCTACGCCGCAGACCCCGCTGCCACCGGCTGCCTGGTGCTGGAAGGCACGCGCAGCAACGACGCGCAGGCGCGCGAGGCGGCCTGTGGTTTTCATGTCGCCGCCCAGGAGTTGATCCGCTCCCACATCGCCAAGCAGCGCCCGCACGACGCCGACCGGCTGGCGGATTTCGTCAGCACCACCATGGCCGGGCTGTCGGCCAGCGCCCGGCATGGGCAGAGCCTGGAGCGTCTGTTGGCGAGTGCGCGCTTGGCGGGGGAGGCGCTTCGGGTGGCGCTGCGCGGCTAGGCAGGGCGCGGGTAGGCAAGGTGCGAGCGGGCAGAGGGCTTTCGATGGCGTGCGCGCACCTGCTCGCTAATCGAGGTGCGCTTGCCCCTACCCAGTACGGTCAATGGGCAGGTGGTACGAGACGATCGTGATCGGCCGTCGCTCAGGCGAAGTCGTTGACGGATGATTGGTGCGGTAAATCAGGAAGGGACGGGGCAGCGCCTGTGGGACATCCATGTTCTAGGCTGGCTTTAACACAGGCCACTTCAACCTCCTTGTGCAATGCTGGTGAGCACATGGAGCCGCGCGCAGCGTGTTGGTTAAACGTTTCAAACTATCCGAATTGCTGCTCACCCCGGACAGTCGCGCTGAGTCCATACCAGATGGCGTCGTTGCGGGATGCAGCGTCTATTTCGGTCCCGAAATGAGAGTGTCGCTGAACCGTTTTCGTCAGCGATCAATCACTTGACCGAGCCTGCTCATACGGCCACAGTCCGTGGCGTTCGTCCTCTCCGTTCAAGGATGCCCGTGAAGAAGCTGACGCATTGCATCGTGGCGACCGCGCTGGCGCCCATCATGACGCTTGGGTGTGCACGGCTTTCGATGGAACAGGCTGCCGCAAAACCCCCAAGTGGTGCACAAAAAGCATCGTCTTTTCCTCAGGCGCCTGCTGCCACGCCTTCACTTTGGGTGTCCTTCAAACTGGAACGGCAGATGGGCGCCGTCTGTGTGGACCGTACGCAATCACAGGGCTCCTCACCTGCGCCTTTGCTAAGGGACGGGTTTTGCAAAGGCCCGGCACCTGCGCATATGGCGGCTGCATTGCTTGCTCTGCCTGCAGATGCGGTCGATGCCTCGCCGCAAGCGCGCGAAGCGGGCCTGCGCGATGCCGTCTACGTGGCCGCACCCGGCCTGGGACGGCGCGCGGACTTCACCGTGGTGGCGGGTGATCTGACGATCCGTTCGTTTGAAAGTGCTGATCCCGACAAAATGGTGTACTTGGTCTGGCCGGTGAAATGTGGCGCGGGCGAGGCAGGCCTTGCGTGCCAGTCAGGCAAGGGGCGAAAGGCGTATCGCGTCACCAAGGACGGCACCGCACGCGATGTCAGCGCAGCGGTGTTTCCACCAGCGCCTAGCCTGACTGCAGAAGATGTCGCCCGGCAAAACGATCACGGCGGCTCGGAGCTTTTTCTGTTCGATGACAAGCTGCCCTTGGCGCCGACAATGCGATGGTTGATGGAATTCGATCCTGACCAGCCGCTGGCCACCGATGACCCAAAGCGCGTCGGGTCTTACGCCCATTTTGGTTTTCTCCGGTGGACAGGCGAACGCTTCGAGCTGGTAGAACGAGTCGCTAGAGCGCAGTGGCCGTGTCGCCAGCAGCGCACAGGCGAACCGGCATGTGCGGATTATCCAGATGGTGAGGACCGTTTCATCAGCGAGTGACCACTTCTGCAAGGAGCATCGAAATGGCGAGATCCAACGATTTAGACATCCGCGCGACTGCCGACCAGATTTCTGCGTTGTTCAACGCCAATCGACAGGCCGAGGCGCTGCGCATGCTTGATGAGCGCAGACTAGGCCAGGCAGAGGTCGTGTGTGACGCACTGGATCGCTATATCGGCGCAGCGTCCGCCGGTGCAATCGCCAATCAACAACAAGGGCCGGTCGCCGCCGCGGATGCCAGTGTGCTGCAACGCTTGCAACTAGCCGCGTCGAATCAGCCAGCAATTCCGCCGCAAGCGCAAATGGCTGCCTTGAGCGACGCACAGCGCTATGACGTCTACGCCAGCATCGTACAGGTGAGAGGTAACGAAGCCGCGCACGAGGCACTCTCGCGACCCAACGAGCGCGTGGTATTAGGCCTTCGCCAGGAAAACTCAACGCTTGCGGCCATGCAGGATCGCGCGCATGCCGGAAGCTTGCGGAGCGACGATCCGGCAACCCCTGCCATCAACGAAGCTCAGGGCGGCACGGGCGTCTACAACGACCGCCTGGTCGTACTGTGGAAGGATGCCGATGGCACGCGTCATACGCAGGTCGCCCAACAAGCAAACACCGAGCCGACTGCGCAGTACGATCATCATGCAGGCAACACGGGGCGGCGCCCGCGTGCGGAAGGCGGCATGGAGAACAGGACATTTGCACCGTCGCCAGGCTTTGAAAGCATCACCAGGCCCAGGAAGATCGAAGGCGAGGATGTCAATGCCGATGGCATCAGGGATCTCGGTCGCCTGAGCGAAGGCACCATCGAGATGCGGATGGGGCAGCACCCAAATCCCAGCCGGCCAGGCACCCAAGACAACGCATTACGCCCAAGTCAGGCGGCAGTCGATGCAGGGAGGGGCGGCGTACAGCGGGATAGCAATGCGGACGGCTGGTTTGATCAAGCCGATGTCAACGGTGTGCAAAATCTCAACGACACCTTCAAGATTCATCGCGGTTCCAGCGGCAGTACCGATTCGGCTGGCTGCCAGACAATTCATCCAGCCGAGTACGATGGGTTCATCGCGGCGGTTCAAGGCAACCCCGCGCAGACGCGCTGGCAATACGTGCTGACCAGCACCACGCCCGGGCCGGTGCGGGAGCAGCATCAGGACCAAGGGCGAGGGCGTGAAGGGGTACAGCCAGGGCAGGAGGAGCGGGGGCATCCGCCGGCCCAGCCGCAGCGGCAGAACGGCGGGCCTGCAGCGCCTGCGCCTGGGAGGCCGCGACACGCAGACGCGGAAGACGCCCACCCCGCGCCTCATCCGTTGCATGCACAGGCCAGCACCTTGGTTGGCCGGTTGGACGCCAGCATGGGCCGCGCCAGCGATGCGCACAGCGAGCGGATGAGCGCCAGCCTGGCCCACCTGGCAAAAGAGCACGGGCTCGAACGCATCGACCACGTAATGCTGAGCAACCAGGCTCCGCGTGCAGCGGCTGGTGCCACCGTGTTCGTGGTACAGGGCGAACCCAGCAACCCGGCCCATCTGCGCGCCAGCATGCCCACTGACGTGGCCGTCAGTACGCCGGTGGAGCAATCGCTGGCAAAGCTGCAAGAGCTAGATGCGCGTACCTTGGCGCAAGCGCAGAGTCAGGCGCAGGAAAGATTTGTGGCGCAGGAAGAGGCTGTCAAGCCACGAAGCATTGGGTGAGAGCTTTTGGCTTTTGCTTTTGACCTGTAGACCACCGCTCCAGGCAGCGTGTAGCTGAGACTGCCTGCACAAACACGTTGTTCGCCGCATTCCATATTCCGGAATATGGAACGCGGCAGACTCGGCTGTGGCATTGAAGCCCAAGGATCTCGTGGTGCCACACGAGCAGGGTTGCCCAGGCGGGCCTCGACCTATGCATCCCTTGGAGAAGTGCTGTGTATGCGACATCGTCGGCTTAGGTTTGCAAACAAAACCTTGAAGCACCGGCGCCCGCTTGCGATGATGCATCGCAATTGCAACGCACTGGGTCTGCCATGAAATCCGCATCTCTTCCATCGCTCCGGGTAGACCCGGCGCTGCGCGAAGCGGCCGAAGCCGTGTTGCAGGAGGGTGAGACGCTGTCCAGCTTCGTCGAGTACTCCGTGCGCGCCCAGGTGCAGCAGCGCCAGCAACAGGAAGCCTTCATTGCACGTGGGCTGGCCTCGCGTGACAGCGCCAAGGCATCCGGCCGGTACATCGACGCGAAGGGTGTGCTGACCGGGCTGCAGTCCCAGCTGGACAAGGGGCGCAAGGGCTAAGCCAAGGTGGGATTTTCTGTCCGCTTCACTCAGCAAGCGCGCGACGATCTCGCGCGTCTTTACGACTGGCTGCTACAGCGTGCCGAAGGCGACTTCATCATGGCCGAGCGCGCGCTGCAGGCCGTCCGCGATGGCGTCACCGTGCTTGAACTGGCCCCGTTGAGTTGCCGCAAGGCAGGGGTGGCAGATCCGTTCTTGCGGGAGCTGGTGATCGGCTTCGGTGCCAGCGGTTATGTACTGCTGTTTGAGGTGGAAAGCGATCAGGTCGTCACCGTTTTAGCAATCAGGCATCAGCGTGAAGACGACTATCATTAGGCGGCGAGTCAATCGATAAGTGGCGTCTGTGCCCGGGGCGCATCGCCAATGACGGGAAGGTGGAGACACAGGGGATTGAATGGACAAGTCGTCGTTAACCGAGCGCGATATCTGCACGAAATTCATCATTCCGTCGATCGTCGCTGCGGGCTGGGATCTGGATCTCCAGGTGCGCGAAGAGGTCGCTTTTACCAAGGGGCGTGTTGTCGTTCGCGGCAAGCTGCACAGCCGAGGGTTGGCGCGTCGTGCCGACTTCGTGCTGTACCACCGCGCCAATCTTCCTTTGGCCGTGATCGAGGCAAAGGACAACAAGCATACCGTTGGTTCCGGCATGCAACAGGCGCTGGGATATGCAGATGCGCTGGATGTTCCGTTTGTGTTCTCAAGCAATGGCGACGGATTTCTTTTCCACGATAGAACCGCAACCGGCGACAAGGTCGAATCCGAACTGACGTTGGATCAGTTTCCCTCGCCAGAGGAACTGTGGCGTCGCTATTGCCTCTGGAAGGGGCTTGGTGAGGACGCGCGACAGATGGTCGAGTCCCCGTACTACGATGATGGCAGCAGTCGCTCGCCGCGCTACTACCAGATCAATGCGATCAATCGAACGATCGAAGCTGTGGCCAATGGTCAAAACCGCATCCTGCTGGTGATGGCCACCGGAACCGGCAAAACCTATACCGCTTTCCAGATCATCTGGCGGCTTTGGAAGTCGCGCCAGAAGAAGCGCATCCTGTTCCTGGCTGATCGCAACATCTTGGTCGATCAGACAAAAAACAACGATTTCAAGCCGTTCGGCACGGCGATGACCAAGATCACCAAGCGCCAGATCGATACGTCTTACGAAATCTACTTGTCCCTGTACCAGGCGGTCACCGGCGTAGAGGACGTCAAGAACATCTACAAGCAGTTCTCTCGGGAATTCTTTGACCTTGTCGTCATCGATGAATGCCATCGTGGCAGCGCGGCTGAGGATTCTGCGTGGCGGGAGATCCTGGAGTATTTCTCTGGTGCCACGCATATCGGCCTGACCGCGACGCCAAAGGAGACCAAGGAAGTCTCCAGCAGTACTTACTTTGGAGAGCCCGTCTACAGCTACACGCTGAAGCAGGGCATTGATGACGGCTTCCTGGCACCGTACAAAGTGGTGCGCATCGACTTCGATGTCGATCTGCAGGGCTGGCGGCCACCTAAAGGGATGCGCGACAAGAACGGCGAGTTGATCGAAGATCGTATCTACAACCTGCGGGATATGGATCGCCAGCTTGTGGTCGAAGCGCGGACGTATCTGGTCGCGCAGAAAGTCACCGAATTCCTCACTGCCACCGGTCCATTCCAGAAGACCATTGTTTTCTGTGACGACATCGATCATGCCGAGCGTATGCGCCAGGCCTTGGTGAATCTCAATCAGCAGCGTGTTGCGGAAAATCGCAAGTACGTCATGCGCATCACCGGCGATGACAACGAGGGAAAGGCCGAGCTCGACAATTTCATCAATCCGGAAATGCGCTACCCCGTCATCGCCACCACCAGCAAGCTGATGACGACCGGCGTTGACGCGCAAACCTGCAAGCTCATCGTGCTGGACCAGCACATCAGGTCGATGACCGAGTTCAAGCAGATCATCGGTCGCGGGACGCGCATCAATGAGGACTACGGCAAGTACTGGTTCACCATCATGGATTTCAAGAAGGCAACCGAACTGTTCGCTGATCCATCATTCGACGGAGACCCGGAGGTGATCTACAACCCCTCGCCCAATGACAGTCCGGTACCGCCTGAGATCGGGGGCGGCGAGGGTGGCGACGGCGGTGTGGTCGGCGATCCTCCAGATGGCGGTGATGACGTCACCACCGGAGGTGAAGGTGGGCCGAAGCGCATCAAATACGTCATCGACAAATTGCCGGTATCGGTCGTGGCCGAGCGCGTCCTGTATTACGGATCCGATGGCAAGCTCATCACCGAGTCGCTGCGCGATTACACCCGTGAGCGCGTCCTGCGCCAGTTCGCATCGCTTGATGACTTCTTGCGGCGCTGGAGCGATGCGCAGCAGAAGAAGGCCATCATCGATGAGCTGGCCACACAGGGCGTGTTATGGGAAGAGCTGGCCGGCGAGGTCGAGAAGAAACTCGGCCAGTCGCTCGATCCGTTCGATCTGATCTGTCACGTGGCCTTTGATCAACCGCCGCTGTCGCGCAGGGAGCGGGCGGAGGGTGTGCGCAAGCGCAATTACTTCGCCAGGTATCAGGGCAAGGCGCGGCAGGTACTCGAAGGCTTGTTGGACAAGTACGCCGACACCGGGGTGGAGCACATCGAGGACATCAGGATCCTGCAGCTTGACCCGTTTCGTACCCTTGGAGCACCGGTCGAACTTGTGGCGGCCTTTGGCGGCAAGACGAATTACCAGCGGGCCATCCTGGACCTGGAAAGCCAGCTATACAGTAGTGCGGACGTTGCCTGACCTGCGTTCCATAGTATTCTTGTCCTCTGTTTCAGGACATGGGACGGGCCCTTTCCGTTACTCATGAAAAGTCAAGACATCCTGCTCTTGCTGAAGCTGGTCAGCCTTGAGCGCCAGCAATCGGTCCCTGTAGGCGGCGAGAAAGCAGCGCTCGGCATTCCCGATGACTGGCGCGGCTGGGCCATGTCGGCGGCTCAGGAGGATGGGGGGGCGAGCGGCTTGGCCGAAGACGCGTTCTCCGTGCGCGGCCTTGAGGAGTCCACCGGCATCAGCAAATCGGAAGTCAGTCAGGCGCTCCGGCGTTGCGCCGACGTGGGGCTGGTCGTGGCCGAGCGCGGCAGCGGCATCCCGCGCGCCAACACGCGCGCCCTGCTGGGCTTTGTGATGAATGGGCTGAAGTATGTGTTCCCGGCGCGCCCGGGCCCGATCGTCCGCGGCATTCCCACGGCACACGCCGCGCCGGTGCTGGTCGATCGCCTGTTGTCCGCAGGCGAACACATCTACGTCTGGGAGGACGGCTACGGCAGCGAGCAGGGCCAGCGCGTGGAGCCGCTCTACAAGAGCGTGCCGCGTGCCGTACGTCGCGATGCGAAGCTGTACGCCATGCTGGCGCTGGTGGACGCGATCCGGCTGGGGCGTGAGCGTGAGTCGGCGCTTGCCGGCAGTGTGCTGACCCAATACCTGCGGGAGGTGCCGTAATGGGCACGCCTGGAAACTGGGATATCCAGCAGCACATGCTGGCACGCGTGGCCGAAGCGCTTGGGCCGGATCTGCTGCCGGAAGTCGCCTTCGTTGGCGGCTGCACCACCGGTCTGCTGATGACAGACTCGGTAAGCCGGGAAGCTGTTCGCTTTACCGAAGACGTCGACTTGATCGTGCACGTCATGGGCTTGGGCAGTTGGTACCGCCTGCAGCAGTTACTGGCCGGTAAGGGCTTTCGCACCTCGCCCAATGACGACGTCGTCTGCCGCACCCGCTTGCGCGATCAACATGCCAGCGAGCTGATCGTCGATTTCATGCCTGATGACGCTGCCGTCCTCGGATTCAGCAATCGCTGGTATGCCGATGCGCTGCGTGAGGCGTACGATCACGCACTGCCGACCGGTGTGAAGATCCGCGTGGTCGCTCCAGCCTACTTTCTGGGCACCAAGCTGGAGGCCTACCGGGGGCGCGGCAACCGTGATCCATTGGCCAGCCGGGATGTCGAGGACATCCTCAATGTCGTGGATGGCCGCGCCAGCCTGTGCGATGAGGTCGCGCAGGCGTCAACGACATTGCAGTTGGATATCGCACAGGGGATCGCCGAACTCCTGCGCCACCGCGACTTCAACTATGCCGTTCAGGCTACTTCCAACAACAACCGCCAGCGCGAGGAGTTGATCTTCACGCGGCTGGACGCACTTGCATCCTTCAACAGGTAACACGATGTCGATCAGCGGTGCCATCAAATCCATCCAGGACATCATGCGCAAGGACTCCGGCGTCGACGGAGACGCCCAGCGCATCGGCCAGCTGGTGTGGATGTTGTTCCTCAAAATCCTCGATGACCGTGAGCAGGAATGGGAGCTTATCCACGAGGACTACCGTTCGCCGTTGCCGCAGCGGCTGCGTTGGCGCAACTGGGCGGCCGATCCGGAAGGGATCACCGGTGATGAGCTGAAAAGCTTCATCGATGTTGACCTGTTTCCCGATCTGCGCGATCTGACACCGCGCCACAGCAAGCCGCTGGGCTTTGTCGTGCGCGATGTGTTCCAGGACGCCTACAACTACATGAAGTCCGGGCAGCTGATCCGCCAGGTGCTCAACAAGATCCAGAGTGGTGTGGACTTCAACAAGGCGCAGGAGCGCCATGCGTTCGGCGACATGTACGAGCAGCTGTTGCGCGACCTGCAGAGCGCCGGCAACGCAGGCGAGTTCTACACGCCGCGCCCGGTGACCGAATTCATGGTGCGCATGGTCGACCCCAAGCTGCATGAAAAGGTGATGGACCCTGCCTGTGGCACCGGCGGCTTCCTCACCTGCGCCATCGAGCACAAGCGCCAACGCTATGTGCGCACCGCCGAGGACGAGGCCATCCTGCAGGCCAGCATCTTCGGCGTGGAGAAGAAGCCGCTGCCGCACCTTCTGGCCACCACCAACATGGTGCTGCACGGCATCGAGGTGCCCAGCCAGATCAAGCACGACAACACCCTGGCGCGCCCGCTGATCAGTTGGGGGCCGGGCGAGCGGGTCGACTGCATCGTCGCCAATCCACCGTTTGGCGGCATGGAAGAAGACGGCATCGAAAGCAACTTCCCCGCCGCCTTCCGCACCCGTGAAACCGCGGACCTGTTCCTGGTGCTGATCATGCACCTGCTCAAGGACGGTGGCCGCGCCGCCGTGGTGCTACCCGATGGCTTTCTCTTCGGTGAGGGCATCAAGAGCCGTATCAAGGAAAAGCTGCTCACCGAGTGCAACCTGCACACCATCGTTCGCCTGCCCAACGGCGTGTTCAACCCCTACACCGGCATCAAGACCAACCTGCTGTTCTTCACCAAGGGCACGCCCACCAAGAACGTGTGGTTCTACGAGCACCAGTACCCGGCCGGGTACAAGAGTTACTCCAAGACCAAGCCCATGCGCGTCGAGGAGTTCGCCGTTGAGGAAGCCTGGTGGGGCAGCGAGGCCGATGGCTTTGCTGCTCGCCAGGAAAATGAATTCGCCTGGAAGGTCAGCTTCGAAGAGCTACAAAGCCGCAACTGGAACCTCGACAGCAAGAACCCGCATGTGGGCGAGCAGATCAGCCACGACCCGGACGAGCTGCTGCGCGGCTATGCCGCCCTGCAAGGCGCGATTGACGGGTTGCGTGACCAGCTCAAGGCTGTGCTGGCCGAAGCGCTGGAGCGCCGGGTATGACGACGCTGCTTACCCGCAATCTGCCGCTGCTGGCAGGCGCGCCCAATGGTATCAAGAAGCTGCGCGAGCTGATTCTGGAGCTGGCGGTGCGTGGCAAGCTGGTGCCGCAAGATCCGAATGATGAGCCGGCGAGTGAGCTGCTGAAGCGGATTGCGGAGGAAAAAGCGCGGTTGGTGGCTGAGGGGAAGATCAAGAAGCAGAAGCCACTTGCCGAGATTGGCGAAGAAGAGACACCGTTTGAAGTGCCTACCAACTGGGCGTGGACGCGTCTTGGAGAGTTGGGTTTAGTCGGGTCTAGTTCGCGTGTACACCAGAAAGACTGGCAAACTAGCGGTATTCCTTTCTACCGTGCCCGGGAAATAGTTCGGCTATCCAAAGATGGTTTTGTCGAAAACGAATTATTTATTTCGGAGGCTCTATATCAAGAGCTTTCCACAGGAGAGTCAGCGCCGAAAGTAGGAGACATAATGCTGACAGGTGTAGGGACAATTGGTGTCCCATACCGCGTACAGAAAACAGATCGTTTTTACTTTAAGGATGCCAGCGTCCTGATTTTCAAAAATCATATAGCGGATAATTCAGGCTATCTTATTAAGTACTTCGTTTCTCCGCTATGGATAGAGAAAATTCACGCTGAGAGCATGGGTACGACAGTACACACGCTCACTATAGCCAGAGCAAATGAAACACTCTGCCCACTGCCGCCACTCGCCGAACAACGCCGCATCGTCGCCAAAGTCGATGAGCTGATGGCCCTGTGCGACCGTCTGGAAGCCCGGCAGGCCGATGCCGATAGCGCCCACGCCCAACTGGTGCAGGCGCTGCTGGGTAGCCTGACACAGGCCCGCGATGCCGAAGACTTCGCGCAGAACTGGCAGCGCCTGGCCGAGCACTTCCACACCCTTTTCACCACTGAATCTAGCATCGACGCCCTCAAGCAAACCCTGCTGCAACTGGCCGTTATGGGGAAATTGGTGCCGCAAGATCCTGGCGATGAGCTGGCGAGCGAGTTGCTCAAGCGTATTGCTGAGGAAAAGACCAGTTTGGTGGCTGATGGTAAGCTCAAGAAGCAGAAGCCGCTCGCTGAGATTGATGAGTCCGAAATGTCATTTGAGCTTCCTTTGGGCTGGAGGTGGAAACGCTTTGTCGAACTTGCATTGGATGTTTCTACTGGTCCATTTGGATCGTTGATACATCAATCAGACTATGTAGATGGGGGGGTTCCCTTGGTGAACCCATCTCACATGATCGATGGGCGCATAGTTGCTGATAGTTCTGTGTCTCTTTCACTCGAAATGGCTAAAAGCCTTGATTCATACCGACTATCGGCTGGTGACATTGTTATGGCTCGACGTGGTGAAGTTGGGCGCGCGGCACTGGTCACCGAAACGGAGGAGGGTTGGCTCTGTGGAACCGGAAGCTTCGTTCTCCGATTTACGTCGGAAATTTCAAGGGCCTATGTCTGGATTCTGTTACGGTGCCATTCGGTTCGCACTTATCTGGCCGGCGCAGCCGTGGGTACTACCATGGTGAATCTAAATCACGGCATTCTTCTGAAAATGCCAATTGCGGTTCCGCCAATTGCCGAACAACACCGCATCGTTGCCAAGGTCGATCAACTGATGGCGCTCTGCGACCAACTCAAAACCCGCCTCGGCGAGGCCCGCCAAGTGCATGGGAATTTGGCTAATGCGTTGATTGGCCAAGCTCTGAATGGTGGGAGGGAGTCAAGGGCTGAGGTTGTTGACTTCAGTGCTTACCTGATTTCAAAGCTCGCGTCACGACGCACCTTTGGGCGTGTTGCGCATATGAAGTTGCTGTTTTTGGCGGATTCCCATCTGGGCTTGGGTTTGATGGATGGATATCGTCGCCATGCTGCGGGTCCGCTCGATACGACGATTTATAGAGTGGAGGAGCGTGCCGCTCAAGAAGGGCTGTATTCGACCTCGATCGAGGTGCTCAAATCGGGGCAGGAAAAGGTCTCCTATCACATCGGGGCGAACATCAGTCGCTCTGTCGAAACAGCGGCTTCCGCACTCGGTTCTGCTCAGAAGGAGTTGGATCGTCTTATCGCGCTATTTGAGGGGCGTAAGACTGAAGATTTGGAGGCTGTCGCAACGCTGTACGCGGTCTGGAACGACGCGCTTGCCGGGGGGCTTCATCCCAATGACGAGTGGTTGATCAGCGAGTTTCGCAGCAACTGGCATGAGGCGAAGGAGCGCTTCGCACCGGATACCTTAGCTAAGTGGCTTGGTTGGATGCGCGAGAATGGACTGGTCCCGACGGGTAACAGTGCGGTGACGAAGTCACAGGCAGCTTTCTTGTTCAATTGAATCTGCAGTGTGCGGGGTACGGGCTGATGGCAACGAGTCGGTTGAGCTCCGACGGGGAAACCTCGTTGTCGCTGGCCAATGATGCGTCTTCCAGCTCACAGCGGCGTTCGTTATCCATGCTTGACGTAGAAATTTTTCGGTAGCAATCTTTCTGCACGGAGCCTCGAAACTCTACGTGTAGCGGTACCCACCTCCGACAAACCGGTGGGTTTTTTGTGCCTGCAACTTTTGTGGGTGCAACCGACGTGATGCCTGCGTCGGGAGGGCGGCTAATACAACACTCGTAAGGGGAATACGCCCGCCGGCTACACGCGGTTTCGAGCCTCCCGACTTCCCGTCCGTCGCCTTGCGGCGGGCGGGCTGATTCCATGGAATGAGGAGCAGGCCATGACGGACGTTGTACGCGATGGGCAGCCACACCCGGGCTACTACCTGCCAGAAGGCGCGCAATACCGCCTGCAGCAATTACGCGACCACATGCGCTTTCTGGCGCGTTTGGCGCAGCCACGCACGCAGGCCGAAGAGCAATTGCGTCAGCCGGCCATCTGCATGGACGAGCTGGCGTTTTGTCTGGAGCTGCTTGCCGATCAGATGACCCATGCGCTGAAGCAGGTGCAGTGGCCGGCGAGTCTGGAAGACCAGGCGGAAAGTGGCTGACGCTACACAGGCGCAGACTTTAAAATCCCCGACAAACTCTCGCGCAGAATCAACTGCAGATGCATGCGGTTGAGCTCCATGCCGCTGGTCATCACGCTGTGCAGGCCGCCGCACATGGCGGCGACGGCGAAGACGCGGGCCTGGAATTCCTGTTCGCTGCTGGCCGGGTCGGCGTGGCCGCGCAGCAGGCGCTTGAGCAGGGCGCTGAGGTGTTCGATGAGCGATGCGCTCTGCCGGCGCATGAAGGCGGCCAGCACCGGGTCGCGCAGGGTGGCCAGGTGCAGTTCCAGGTCGATGCGGGTGCGCTTGATGTTGATTTCCTGCAGCAGCCATTCCTCGAGCAGGCCGGCGATGAAATCCACCACGTGCACGTTGGCCGGGCGTTCCACCAGCCACATCTGGCGGATGGCGCGCATGTAGTTGCGCTCCAGCAGTGCGCGCACCAGCGCGTCCTTGTCTTCGAAGCGTTGCAGCAGGCTGCCGCAGCTGACCCTTGCGCGCTCGGCGATCAATTCGAAACTGGTGGCGCCCAGGCCGATGGCGTCGATGCATTGCTCGGTGGCGTCCAGCACCTCTTCCAGCAGCAGTTCTTCGCGCTCTTTTGCCGTGCGCAGCACCAGGACGTTGGACATGGGCGGCGGGCTGGTGGGGGGCTGCAGTATAGCGGCGCGGCGTTACCCATCCGTTGCGTTCGCTTGTTGCTGTGCCATCAGTCATGGATGCGCGTGCGTATTGAAACGCCGGTCACGGATGCGCTGGTCGACCATGTTTTCACGGCGGCTGTGCGACACGTGAGGCCGACGTTGTGCAGGAGAAGCATGTGAGTGAGAACAGTGCGGTAGCCGGTGTCTCGGCGCAGTGGCCGGCGCGGTTGTGGGTGGTGCGGCATGGGCAGAGCGCGGGCAATGTGGCGCGTGATCTGGCCGAGTCCAACGGGGCGGCCTTGATCGACCTGGAGCACCGCGATGCGGATGTGCCGTTGTCGAACCTTGGCGAGCGCCAGGCCGAGGCGCTGGGGGCGTGGATGGCCGGCTTGCCCGAGCAGGAGCGCCCGACGCTGATCCTGAGTTCCACCTACATACGTGCGCGCCAGACCGCCGCTGCGGTGGCGCGTGCGCTGGGGCAGCCGGCCGAGTCGGTCAGCGTGGACGAGCGTTTGCGCGAGAAGGAATTCGGCGTGCTCGACCGCTACACCACGGCCGGCATTCTTGCGACCTTCCCGGAGCTGGCCGAGCAGCGCAAGCTGGTGGGCAAGTTCTACTTTCGCCCGCCCGGTGGCGAGAGCTGGTGCGATGTGATCTTCCGCCTGCGCGGGGTGGTGGGCGACCTGCAGCGCAACCATGTGGGCGCGCGGGTGCTGATCGTGGGGCATCAGGTGATCGTCAATTGCTTCCGCTACCTGATCGAGCGGATGGACGAGGCCACCATCCTGGGCATCGACCGCGAGGGCGATGTGCCCAATTGCGGCGTCACCGACTATGCGGCTGCGGCCGACGGGCAATCGCTGGAATTGCTGCGCACCAAGTTCGTGCCGCCAGAGCTGGCCGACGAGCCGGTGACCACCGAGTCCGACCGCCCGGCCGGGGCACGCTGATGGCCGCCCCGCGCATGCGCATGCTCACCGCTGCGGCCTTGCGGTCGATGCCGTTGCCGGCCCCGGGGGGCGATAAGGAGCAGCGTGGGCGCGTGTTGATCGTGGGTGGCTCGATGCGCGTGCCGGGCGCGGTGCAGCTGGCCGGCGAGGCGGCGCTGCGCACCGGTGCCGGCAAGTTGCAGATTGCCACCGCCGCCAGTGTGGCGCCGGGCATGGCCTTGGCGGTGCCGGAGGCGCTGGTGCTGGGGCTGGCGCAGAACGGGCAGGGCGAGATCGTGCGTGGGCACCGCGCGCTGGACGGGGCGATGGCGGCCTGCGATGCGGCAGTGATCGGGCCGGGGATGGCGTCGTCGGCCACCACCACGGCGATGGTCAGGCGCGCTGCCGAACAGGCGGTGTGCACCTTGGTGCTGGATGCCGGCGCGTTGTCGCGTGGCCTGCGGGCGCCGATCGGGCGGCCGTTCGTGCTGACGCCGCATGCGGGCGAGATGGCCACCCTGGCCGGCGACGACAAGGCGGCGGTGGAAGCGGCGCCGGGCGCGTACGCGCTGAAGTTTGCGCAGAAGCTGCGCAGCGTGGTGATCGTCAAGGGTGCGGACAGTTTTATTGCCGGGCCGGATGGTGCGCTGTGGATGCATCGCGGGGGTGCATCCGGGTTGGGCACCTCCGGGTCTGGCGATGTCCTGGCGGGATTGATTGCCGGGTTTGCCGCGCGCGGCTGCGATGCGTTGGGCGCTGCGTTATGGGGCGTGTTTGTGCATGCGGCGGCGGGCAGGCAGTTGGCCAAGCGGATCGGGCCGGTGGGGTTTTTGGCGCGGGAGCTTGGGTTGGAAGTGCCTGGGATTTTGGATCGGTTGGCGCGCCGCTGATCGACGCTCGTCGCGGTGATGCCGCGCGCAGACCCAAAGCCCCTCGCCAGCGGAGAGGGGTTGGGGTGAGGGTACGTTTGCTGATGGCGTGGGGCTGTCTTTCCAGACGGGGTTTATGTTGTTGCCTTGATTGCAGGGGGCAGGTTGCACTCTTGGCAGGCGTACCCTCATCCCGTCCTTCGGCCACCTTCTCCCGAGGGGAGAAGGGAGTGTCCATTGGTGGAAGGGTGCATGGTTGCGCTCGTTTGTTGCGCGATGTTGCGCCGCGTTGGTCGGTTAGGCTTGGTCACCAACCTGGGAGGGTGCACGGTGAAGCGAGTGATTGCGTGGTCGATGGTGGGAGTTCTGGGAGTTTGGGGTGCTGCGACTGAGACGGTGTTGGCATCTGCAGCAACAACAGCAACAGCATCAGCAACACCGATTCCGGTGCCGGCATCGACGGCATCTGCATCCACGCCCGCATCGAAAGCGGTAGAAGCTGCGGATGCTGCTGCTGCACCAGTAGCACCCGCCGGCGCACTACGCGTCTACACCTCCGCCCAAGGCGCAACGCAGCAGATGCGTGTCAGCACTGTCGAGGTGCCCAGGGCCCGGCATGCGTTGACCGAGAAAGAGAACTCCATCTTCGTCAATCCGCAGCGGCGCTTCCAGGAGGTGCTGGGCATCGGCGGGGCGATCACCGATGCCAGTGCCGAGACCTTCGCCAAGCTGCCCAAGCCTGCGCAGCGCGCATTGCTCACTGCCTACTACGACCCGCAAAAAGGCATCGGCTATACGCTGGCGCGCACCACCATCCACAGTTCGGATTTCAGCAGTGGCAGCTACACCTATATCAAGGACGGCGATGCGGCGCTGAAGAGCTTTTCGGTCAGCCACGATCAGCGTTATCGCATCCCGATGCTGCGCCAGGCCATTGCGGCGGCCGGCGGCAAGTTGACGACCTTCGCCAGCCCATGGAGCGCGCCGGCCTTCATGAAAGACAGCAACAACATGCTCAAGGGCGGCAAGTTGCTGCCCGCGTATGCGCAGGCCTGGGCCACCTACTACACGCGCTTCATTGCGGCCTACGAAAAAGCCGGTATCCCGATCTGGGGCATCAGCCTGCAGAACGAGCCGATGGCGGTGCAGACCTGGGAGTCGATGGTGTTTTCCGCCGAGGAAGAGCGCGACTTCCTGAAGAACCACCTCGGCCCGACGATGGCGCAGGCCGGCTATGGCGACCGCAAGATCATCGTGTGGGACCACAACCGCGACATGATGCTGCACCGCGCGCACGTGATCTTCGACGATCCGGAAGCGGCGAAATACGCGTGGGGCATGGGCTTCCACTGGTACGAGACCTGGGCCGGGTTCGCGCCGATGGTGGAGAACGTCGCAGCCGTGGCGCAGGCGTACCCGGACAAGCCGCTCCTGCTGACCGAAGCGGCTGTGGAAAAGTTCGACCCGGCAAAGCTGCAGTACTGGCCCAATGGCGAGCGCTATGGCACCGCCATCATCAACGATCTCAATCATGGTGCGGTGGGCTGGACCGACTGGAACATCCTGCTCGATCAAAATGGCGGGCCGAACCATGTGGGCAATTACTGCTTTGCGCCGGTGCATGCCGACACGCGCACCGGCGAGGTGATCTACACGCCGAGCTATTGGTACATCGGCCACTTTTCCAAGTTCATCCGCCCCGGTGCGCGGCGGGTGAGTGCGGCCAGCAGCCGCAGCAATCTGGCAACGACGTCCTTTCTCAACACCGATGGCAGCCTGGCCACGGTGGTGATGAATGCCAGCGATGTGGCGATCCGTTACAACCTGTACGTGGGCGAGGCATCGAGCGAACTGGACATTCCGGCGCATGCCATTCAGACAGTGGTGGTGGCGCGCTAGCGCCAGCGGTGGCGTCGGGCGCGCGGGTGAGGACGTGCACCCTCAGCCGCGCTGCGCTTTCTCCAGCCTTGCGGAAAAAGAAGGCACATTCGCAGATGCCGGGTTGTTACGCGCAGCGGTGATGCCCGACGCCGGCTAATCGCCATCCACGGCCAGCGCCGCGTGGATCAAGGCGAGGTGGCTCAGGCCTTGCGGCAGGTTGCCCAGGGCCTGGCCGTCAGTGGCATCCACCATCTCCGGCATCAGGCCGACATCGTTGCCCAGCTGGTGCAGCAATTGCTCGAACAGGCGCCTGGCCTCGGCACGCTCGCCAAGCAGGCCGTAGGACTCCACCAGCCAGAACGCACAGGCGATGAACGCGCCTTCGCGGTGCTGCATGCCGCTGTAGCGATGCACCAACGCGCCGGTGCCAAGCTCTTTGCGGATGGCATCGCGGGTGGCGATCATGCGCTCGCGGCGCGGGCCGCCCAGGCCGAAGCGCGAAGCCAGCAACAGGCTGGCGTCCAGGTCTTCGGTGCCGGCATAGAAGGTGTATGCCTGCTTGGCCTGCGACCAGCACCGTGCGTCGATCCACTCCAGGATGCGTTCCTGTTCGCGTTCCCAGCGCGGCAACATGGCGACGGAGAGGTGGCCGGCCCTGGCCAGCTCGCTGGCGCGGCGCAGCGCCAGCCAGCATTCCACCTTCGACATGGTGTAGTGCTCTTGGGTTTGCAGTTCCCAGAAGCCGGCATCCTTGCGCATCCAGGTGTCGGCGCATTCGTTGCCGAGCTCGAACAGCTGGCGCGCGGTTTCCCGGTCGAGGATATGACCGGCATCGAGAAAGCGCGCTGCCATTTCGAAGATGTCGCCATACAGACACAGCTGCAACTGGGTGCTGGCCGTGTTGCCCACGCGCACCGGGCGCGTATTGCGGTAACCGGGGATGTCGATCTCGCGCTCGTCCGGTACCAGGGCGCCGTCGAGGGTGTAGCACGGACGAACCCCCGGGCGATGGTGCCGGATGGTGCGCATCAACCAGCTGAAGGCGGCCTTGGCGTCAGCCAGGGCGCCCACGCGCAGGAAGGCCTTGGTGGTGTAGGCCGCATCGCGCACCCAGGCATAGCGGTAGTCCCAGTTACCGTTCTCACCGATCTGCTCGGGCAGCGAGGTGGTGACCGCAGCGGCGATGGCGCCGGTGGGCGAGAACCACAGGAACTTGAGTGCCAGCGCCGAGCGGATCACCGCGTCGCGGTAGCCGTTGTCGTAGCGCAGGTTGCCGCTCCATTGCCGCCACTCGGCGTCGCTGCGATCGATACGGCCGTTGATGTCCTCCAGCGTCGGCACGGGCAGGGCATCGTCTTCGGCAGCCAGCAAGGCGACCACATGCGTGTCGCCCGCGCCCACCGTGAGCGTGGCCTGCACGCCACGGTCGTCGCAGTGCGTGACCTGCACGGCGTTGCTGTCGAAGCGCAGCATGGTCATCAATTGGCCGATGTGATGCACCCGCCCGTTCGGGGTGTCGCTTTGCCAGGGCGTGGCTTGCCCGGCACGCGTACCGGGCCGGTAGAGCAGATCGAAGACCGCATCGCCTTCGATGCCTTCCAGGCGCCGGGCCAGTTCGGACCACGGCAGCAGCCCGGCCTCGCCGCTGTTGAGCGATTCGGTCAGGCGCGCAATGCCGGTGTCGGTGGTGCAGGTGGTTTCGAGGATGTTGCTGCCGTCGCGATAGCGGCGTTGCACATGCTGCAGGCCACGTGGCGTCAGCGCGAAGTAGCCGCCCTCGTTGGCATCGAGCAGGCGATCGAACAACGGCGGTGCGTCCATCTTCGGCACGCACCACCAGTCGATGCTGCCGTCCGCACCGGACAGGGCCACCGAGCGGCCGTCACCGATCGCCGCATAGGCGGCAATCGGCAAGGCACCGGTGGCATCGCGTTGGAAGCAGACCCGGTGGCGGCTCAAGACAGCAGCAGGCCGCCGGTGGCGCCGAAGACCTCGCCGGTGACGTAGCTGGATTCCTGCGAGGCCAGGATCACATACAGCGGCGCCATCTCCACCGGCTGACCGGCACGCTTGAGCGGGGTTTCCGAGCCGAACTCGGGAATCTTCTCCGGCGGTTGGCCACCGCTGGGTTGCAGCGGGGTCCATACCGGGCCGGGGGCGACTGCGTTGACGCGGATGCCCTTCTCGGCGACCTGCTGGGCCAGGCCCTTGGTGAAGTTGACGATGGCGGCCTTAGTGGACGCATAGTCCAGCAGCGTCGGCGAGGGCTGGTAGGACTGGATCGAGCCGGTGTTGATGATGGATGCGCCCGGCGGCAGGTGCGGGATGGCCGCCTTGCACAGCCAGAACATCGCATACACGTTGGTCTTGTAGGTGGCGTCGAACTGCTCGGTGGTTATGTCGGCGATGTCTTTCACCGCGGTCTGCTTGCCGGCGATGTTGACCAAAAGGTCCAGCCCGCCAAGCTCCTTGACCGCGCGTGCGACCAGTTCATTGCAGAAGGCTTCGTCCTTCAAGTCGCCCGGGATGCTGATGGCTTTGCGGCCTTCGGCCTGGATCAACTTCACCACTTCCGCGGCGTCCTGCTCTTCTTCCGGCAGGTAGTTCAGCACGATGTCGGCGCCTTCGCGTGCGTAGGCAATCGCAGTGGCGCGGCCGATGCCCGAGTCGGCACCGGTGATCAGCGCCTTGCGGCCCTTCAGGCGGCCGAAGCCCTGGTAGCTCTGCTCGCCATGGTCGGCCTTGGGCTGCAATGCATGGACGGTGCCCGGTGCTTCCTGGGTCTGCTCGGGGAACTTGGGCTGCGGAAACTGGGTAAGCGGGTTCTGCATTTCGTACTGGTTCTTGGTGCTGGACATGCACTGGCTCCTGCATTGGGGGATGGCAAGGGCGCAGCGTGCTGCGGCCCGATGCAGAGCAGTCTGGAAACACTGGCGATGCGTGCGGGTGAACGAATGTTGTGCATGATGTGAACGCGCCACGCCGATCACCTGCGAGCGGTGCTACGGGCGCCGTGCCTGCAGACCACGACCGGGAGGACAACAATGCAGTGTGTAGGGATCGATGGCGCCGGTAGCGGTTGGCTGGCGGTGTGGCAGGCCGACGATGGATTGCAGTTTGCCGGCTACCCCACCGTCGCCGCGGTGGCGAACGCATTACGCGGCATCGCTGTGCTGGCTGTGGATATTCCGATCGGTTTGAGCGAGCACGCGCCCCGCGCTGCGGATGTGCAGGCGCGGCGCGTTGTTGGTGGGCGCCGCGCATCCAGCATCTTTGCCGCGCCATTGCGCGGCATGCTGCATGCGAGCACGCAGGTGGACGCTTCTGCGTTGCATCGGGTGCTGGACCACGACGGGCAGCGTGGCTTTGGCGTGCAGTCGTTTGCGCTGCTGTCGAAGATCCGCGCCTGGGACGATGCCTTGCGCGCCGATCCGTTGTGGGCCGAGCGCGTGTTCGAGGTGCACCCGGAGGTGTCGTTCGCCGTGCTCGCCAGCGGGCACGGCCTGGCGGCGGGCAAGAAGAGCACTGCGGGCCATCAACAGCGCGCCGCCTTGCTGGGCCGGCGCTATGGCGCCAGGCAGGTGGCCGCGTTGCTGGGGCGGGTGCCGCGTGCGCTGGCCAAGCCGGACGATGTGCTGGATGCCCTGGTGGCCTGCTGGAGCGCGCAGCGCATTGCCGCAGGTACCGCCGGCAGCCTGCCGGCGGTGGTGGAACGCGATGCCTGCGGGCTACGCATGGGCATCCACTACTGACTCAGCGCGTTGGTGGACATGGAATACGGCCGCTGCGCCGGATCGGTGGCCCATTGCGTGTTCGGCGTGGCCTGCATGCGGAAGCGCAATTCGCCGCCGGCCTGAATTTCTTCATGCGTGAGGTAGGCGCGGGTCAGCGGCTGGCCGTTGAGGGTGACGCTGCCGATGTAGCTGCGCGCCTTGCTCAGGCCATCGGCAATCACGCTGAAGCGCTTGCCATTGGGCAGCTTGAGCGTGGCGCGCGGCAGGAACGGGCGGCCGAGGATGTACTGGTTGCTGCCCGGTGCCACCGGATAGAAGCCCAGCGTGGTGAACACGTACCAGGCCGACATCTGGCCAAGGTCGTCGTTGCCGGCCAGGCCTTCGGGGCCGGCGTGATACTGGGTGTCCATGATCTGGGTCAGCCGCGCCTGGGTGCGCCAGGGCTGGCCGGCGTAGGCGTACAGATAGGCGACATGGTGGCTGGGCTCGTTGCCGTGCGCATACCAGCCGATCAGGCCGGTGATGTCTTCCATATGCGCGAACACCTTGGGGTCGACCTTGGCATCGAACACCGCATCCAGGCGCGCGAGCAGCGTGTCGCCGCCGCCGTGTGCGGCGGCAAGTCCTGCGACATCCTGCGGCACGTACCAGGAGTATTGCCAGGCATTGCCTTCGGTGTAGTCGCTGCCGTAGCCGCTGGCCGAGGGGTCGAACGGCGCGCGGAAGTCACCCGCACGGGTGCGCGCGCGCATGTAGCCGGTGGCCGGGTCGAAGGCGTGTTTCCAGTTGCCGGCGCGCTTGCTGAATTCCGCGGCGATGGCGGGCTTGCCGAGCTTGTCGGCCATGCGCGCGATGGTCCAGTCGTCGAAGGCGTATTCCAGCGTCTTGGAGGCGGCTTCGCCTTCTTCGTCGATGGGCACGTAGCCCAGCTCGCGGTACTGCGCGATGCCGTCGTAGGGGCCGTAGTTGGCGCTGGCGACCATGGCATCGAGCGCTTGCTCGGCATCGAAGCCGCCGATGCCTTTCATGTAGGCGTCGGCGATCACCGGCACGGCATGGTAGCCGATCATGCACCAGGTTTCCAGGCCGTGGAACGCCCAGACGGGCAGGATGCCGTAGGCGCTCTCGCGGCGCGAGGCGAGCAACGAATTGACCATGTCGCTGCTGCGTTGCGGCGGCTGCACCAGGGTCAGCAACGGATGCAGCGCGCGGTAGGTATCCCAGAGCGAGAAGGTGGAATAGTTGGTCCAGCCATGTGCCTGATGCACGGCGTTGTCCGGCCCGCGGTACTGGCCATCGCTGTCCATGAACAGGGTGGGGCCGAGCAGGGTGTGATACAGCGCGGTGTAGAGCTGGGTGCGTTGTTGCGGCGTGCCTTGCGCATCGATCGCCGCCAGCGCCTGTGTCCACTGCGCGCGCGCATCGGCGCGCACGCGGTCGAAATCGAAACCGGGCACCTCCGCATCGAGATTGGCGATGGCACCGGCCTCGCTGACCGGCGACAGCGCAACCTTGACCACCAGCGGCGTGCCATCGTTGGCGACGTCGAACACGCCGACCAGCTGCCGGCCTTCGATCTGTGCACGCTGTGCGGGATTCTTCTCGCCCGGCGGCGGAAAGCCCTTGTACGGGATGTCCTGCTCGGTGTCGTGCAATTGCGTGGCGGTGAGCGGGCGGGAAAAACGCATGGCGAAGTACAGCTGGCGGCCGGGTGCCCAGCCGCGTGTTTCGCGGAAGCCGGTCACGGTGCCATCGCCGCGTACGCGCAGCCGCGACCACTGCACCTTGCCGGGGTAGTCGTACAGGCTGGTGCGCAGGTCCACCAACACGTGTGCCGGTGTGCCCTTGGGGAAGGTGTAGCGATGCACACCCACGCGCGCACTGGCGGTGAGTTCGGCGCGGATGTTGCGGTCTTTCAAGGTCACCGCGTAATAGCCGGGTTGCGCCTGCTCGCTGGCATGGTCGAACTGCGCGGTGTAGCCGCTGCCCGGTGTGGCGGCATCGCCGCGTTCGAGCCTGACCTGGCCGGTCTGCGGCATCAGCAGCACATCGCCCAGGTCCGAATGCCCGGAGCCGGAAAAGTGCGTGTGCGAGAAGCCGACAATCGTGGTGTCGCCATGCCGGTAACCGGCGGCCCAGCCGTAGGCCTGCTTGCGCGGCTTGATCTGCGTGTCCGGGCTCAGCTGCACCATGCCGAACGGCAGCGTGGCGCCGGGATAGGTGTGGCCTTCGCCACCGGTGCCGATCAACGGGTCGACCGCGCTGAAGCCCGCGTCGTCCCCACGTGGCGCCGCGTTGCCGGCAAAGCTGACGCAGGCGGCAAGCAGCGCCAGCCAACGCAGGGGAGACAAGGCGATTGAGCGATGCTGCATGCGAACGGTTCCAGGCGGATGCAGCGCCGGACCGTAGCACAGCTGTCGGGCCTGATCGCATGAGGTCCATGCCTGCATCGTTGAGCTCGCTAACCGGTGCGCGGCGGGCGGCGGTGATGCGTACGCCTGTCTTTGAGAGTTTGCCGGTGTTGCGCGCAGGAGACAGCGGGTGCACAGATCGGTCGCCTTTCTACACGGAACGAGCGCAATGCCAGCAGCTGCGAGATAGCGTGCGAACGTAGCGCTTCGTCTGCGGGAGATCGCAACGGCAGGCTGCTGAAATCGCGCAAACCGCCCGCATATCACCGGGATGGATCTGTTCGATACTCCCACCGCGCCCGTGCAGCTGCTGCACGATACGCAAGGCGGCGTGCGCTATTGGCCGCAGCTGCTGGCGCCTGCCGTGGCGCAGCAATGCTTTGCCGCGTTGCGCCAGGCCACCGACTGGCACAGCCAGCGCCGCGAGATGTACGACCGTGTGGTGGAGGTGCCGCGCCTGCTGGCCTCGTATCGGCTGGATACGCCGCTGCCGCCCGCGCTGCCGCTGCAGGCGCTGCTCGATGCCGTGCAGGCCGTATTGCCAGCGCCGTACAACGCCGTGGGCCTGAATCTGTATCGCGATGGCCGCGACAGTGTGGCGATGCATCACGACAAGCTGCAGACGCTGCAGGCGCCGTATCCGATCGCCTTGGTGTCGCTGGGCGCGACGCGGCGGATGCAGCTGCGCGCAAAGGACGGCAACACGCGTGCGATCGGTGTGGAGCTGGCGCCCGGCAGCCTGCTGGCGATGAGCCATGCCTCGCAACTGAGCCACGAGCACGGCATCGCCAAGACCGCACGTGCGGTGGGCGAGCGCATCAGCGTGGTGTTCCGCGTGCGCCCGGCCGAGCGCATGGCCGCCGGCCAGCACGGGCCGCATTGGGAGCCGGTACAACCGCAGCGTGGCTGACAAGACGTGGTGCATGCTGCGGAGCAAGCGGAGTAAACCGAGCAACAGCAGTAACAGGAGCAACCGGAGCGTTCGAGTGCTGCGTACCAGGTGCGGGTCCAGGGCCGTGTTCGTTTGGCCGCCAGCGCGGCAGCTACGTCGGCCACGTTCTGCCCGTACGGTTGCGGTTGATTGTGCCGACCGCTTCCAGTGAGCGCACGGCACGACGTGCACGCGCGTGACGCGTCATGCCTGCATACACGCCGCACCGGTGTGCTCGCGCGGCGCTTGCGCATGGTCGCTCTGTCGCGCCCGGCATGGCGTATCCGGGTGATTGCCATCACCCTCACGGCTGGCCATGCTTGCATGTACTCCCCCCTTAGCGTCGCCATTCCATGTCCCTGGCCGATACCCGCCACCATCAGATGTTTCCCGAGCTGGACTCGGGCCAATTGGCGATCACGCGGCGGTTTGCCAGCGGGCCGGCGCAGCGTTTCGATGCGGGCGAGATCGTCTTCGACGTGGGCGATGCGCATGCGCCGGTGTGGGTGGTGCTGGAAGGCACCATCGAAGTGGTGCGGCGCGACGGGTTGGGCAACGAAAAGCCGATCACCTTGCAGACGCCCGGCCAGTTCACCGGCGAGGTCAGCCAGCTGGCCGGGCGCGCGTCGCTGGCCGGCGGGCGTGCCGGGCCGCAGGGCTGCCTGGCGTTGCCGTTCGACACCGCACACCTGCGCGCGCTGATGATCAGCTCGGCCGAAGTGGGCGAGGTGGTGATGCGCGCGTTGATCCTGCGCCGCGTCGGCTTGATCGAAGGCGATGCCTCGGGCTCGGTGTTGATCGGCGAGCCGGACGATCCGCATCTGACCCGTTTGCAGGGCTTTCTCACCCGCAACGGTTACCCGAACACGGTGATCGATGCTTCCGACGAGGAAGGCCGCGCGTTGGTGCAGCGCTTCGGCATCCAGGAACAGGAACTACCGGTGATGGTGTGCCCGAGCGGGCGGGTGCTGCGCCAGCCCAGCGATGCCGAAGCGGCGCACTGCCTGGGCATGACGCCGGACATCGACCCGGACAAGCGCTACGACGTGGCCATCGTCGGCGCCGGCCCGGCCGGCCTGGCGACGGCGGTGTATGCGGCCTCCGAAGGCCTGTCGGTGCTGGTGCTGGACCAGCGCGCCATCGGCGGCCAGGCCGGCGCCTCGGCACGGATCGAGAACTACCTGGGTTTTCCGACCGGCATTTCCGGCCAGGCGCTGGCCGGGCGCGCCTACAACCAGGCACTGAAGTTCGGTGCCGAGCTGGCGATTCCGATCGAGGCCGGCACGCTGGAATGCGGGCGCGACGATGGTGCGCTGAAGTTGGATCTGGCCGACGGCAAGCAGCTGCTGGCCAGCACCGTGGTGGTTGCCTCGGGGGCGCGTTACCGGCGTCCGGAGATCGACGGGCTGGAGCGTTTCGAAGGCCATGGGGTGTCGTACTGGGCCTCGCCGGTGGAAGCGCGGCTGTGCGAGGGCGGCGTGGTGGCGCTGGTGGGCGGTGGCAATTCCGCCGGCCAGGCGGTGGCGTTTCTGGCACCGCGGGTGAAGCAGCTGCACCTGATCATTCGCGGCGAAGGGCTGGAAGCGTCGATGTCGCAATATCTGATCGACCGCATCGCCGTGCTGCCGAACGTGCAGCTGCATACCGGCACCGAAGTGGCCGCGCTGGACGGCGACCCGGAGCGCGGCCTGCAGGCGGCGGTGTTGCGCACGCGCGCCGATGGGCAGACCACGCGGGTGGAATTGCGGCATCTGTTCCTGTTCGTCGGCGCCGACCCCAACACCGGCTGGCTGCAGCAGTGCGTGCAGACCGATGCGCGCGGCTTCGTCGTCACCGGCAATACGCGCGGCGATGGCGTGCCGGCCTGTCTGCCGCTGGAAACCAACCGCCCCGGCGTGTTCGCCATCGGCGATGTGCGGGCCGGCTCGGTCAAGCGCGTGGCCGCAGCGGTGGGCGAGGGCGCGGCGGTCGTCGCGCAGATCCATCAATACCTGGCACATCAGGCCAACCCGGGGCCGGCATCGGAACTTGCCAGTGCTGGGGAATAGGGAATAGGGATTCGGGATTCGGGATTCGGGATTCGGAAAAGCGGTTTGCGCGCTGTTTGATTTCTTCGGGTGCGGGTTATGTGTGTTGGGCGATTGCGCATCTGCTGAAGAGGGTGCGGTTTGCCTGCTTCTTGCGCACGCGCCTTCTCAGTCCGGCCAGTGCACCTGCGGCAGCACGCCGATCTGTGGGCGGGCAAACAGATAGCCTTGCTGCAGGTGGATGCCCATGTCGCGCAGGGTGCGGTATTCGTCGGGGTGCTCGATGCCTTCGGCGATGACGGCGATACCGAGTTCTTCGCACATGCGGGTGGCGTGGCGTACGATGGCCTGGCGGCTGCGGTCGGCGTCGATGCCGCGCACCAGGGCAATGTCCAGCTTGAGCAGGTCCGGCTGGAAGTCGGCCAGCAGGCCGAGGCCGGAATAGCCGGCGCCGAAGTCATCGATGGCGGTCTTCAGGCCGCGCGCCTGGTAGGTGCGCATGATGTCGAGCAGATGCGCCGGCTCGGCCAGGTGTTCCTGTTCGCTGACCTCGAAAATGATCGCGTCCAGCGGCCAGCCGTACTGCGCGGTGGCCGAGAGCGTGGCGCGCAGGCAGTGCTCGGGGTTGTAGACCGCATTGGGCATGAAGTTGATCGACAATAAGGCCGGCAGCGCGATCTGCGCGGCACATTCGATCGCCTTGATGCGGCAGGCCTGGTCAAAGGCGTAGCGGTTGCGCTCATCCACGGCGGCCAGGATGCTGCCGGCCGATTCGCCGTTGACGCCGCGCACCAGCGCTTCGCCGGCGTAGACGCTGCGGGTGGACACGTCCACGATCGGCTGGAACGCCATGGTGATGGCGGTGGGAAAGTCCTGGCCGTCGCGGCAGGCGTTGCAAACGGGGAGCGTGGGCATGGCTGAGCAATCGTGCGGCGTGGGGGTAGCCTAGCCATATCGGCCGCAACAGTGCGTCATTGAGTCTGCACACGCGCGCTCGCGCCATCCTCACCTGGCGCGCCACGGGGCTCGGCGATAATGCGTCATCGCTCGCATCGGATGCCCCATGACCGCTCTCACCGAACGTTACGCCCTGGCCGTGGATTACGCGCGCATCGCCCATGCCGGGCAGGTGCGCAAGGGCACGCAGATTCCGTATCTGAGCCATCTGCTGGGTGTGTCCACGCTGGTGCTGGAATGCGGCGGCGACGAAGAACAGGCCATCGCCGGGCTGCTGCACGATGTGGTGGAAGATTGCGGCGGCGGTCATGAGGCGTCGATCCGCGCGCAGTTCGGCGATGCGGTGGCTGACATCGTGATGGCATGTACCGATGCCACCGCCGAAGACAAGGCCGAGGTGGACAATACCGCCAGCGCACGCAAACGCGACTGGCGCGAGCGCAAGCTGGCCTACCTGGAGCACCTGCGCAACACGCCCGAGCGCGCCTTGCTGGTGTCCGGCTGCGACAAGCTCTACAACGCGCGCACCATCGTGCAGGACCTGCAAAACCCGGCCGTGGGCCAGGACATCTTCAATGTGTTCACCGCCGGGCGCGCCGGCACGTTGTGGTACTACGGCGTGCTGGAGGAGATCTTCCGCACGCGTGGCGCGGCGACTGCACGGCTGTTCAGTGGTGTGGTGGCGCGCATGCAGGCGCTGGCGGAGACCGGCGAGCAGCCGGTGCCGGCGCACGCGCTGGGGTGATCGCGTTGTAGAGCGGCTGGTTTGTGAGTTGGCTGCAGGGCCCTTGCCCGCCCACCATCGCAGGACACGCCGCACGTACGTCCTTGTAGGCGCTTACGCGGCATCCATGCCGCGTAAGGTCCCGCGACGGTGGGCGGGCAAGGACCCGTCGGGATGGTCGGTGTGCAGGGTGCAAGCACTGCAAGAGGCGCCTTTAACGCGTTCAACTCTTATGTGGTTGCGGCATGCATCAGCAAGCCAATGCAACCGGTGAGATGGTCCGCTTTTCACAAAGCGACCGACCCACTTTCTGGTGCTGTGTCCTTGCCGCTTGCGGGACCGTGTGGTGGCATGGATGCCGCCACCGAGCCACCACGAACGGGTTTACGGCATATCCCGCGAGCGGTGAGGGCACCGCGCCCTCGACCGACCAGGCTGTTGACCTGAAGCACTCGACTGCATCTGAACGCAGCTACGACGACATCGGCTGCATGCGTCCCGCGCTAGCCTAGTTGTGTCTAACGTCGGTCTGGTGGTCATGTCCAACGCAATCTCGTCGTCCTCCGGTCTGGTGCGCGTGCGCGGGGCACGCGAGCACAATCTCAAGAACGTGGACGTGGACATCCCGCGCGATGCGCTGGTGGTGTTCACCGGGGTGTCCGGCTCGGGCAAGTCGTCGCTGGCGTTCGGCACTGTGTTTGCCGAAGCGCAGCGGCGTTACCTGGATTCGATCTCGCCGTATGCGCGGCGCCTGATCGACCAGGTCGGCGTGCCGGAAGTGGATTCCATCGAAGGCCTGCCGCCGGCGGTGGCCTTGCAGCAGGCGCGTGGCGCGCCGAGTGCGCGCTCGTCGGTGGGCAGCGTCACCACCATCTCCAATTCCCTGCGCATGCTGTATTCGCGTGCCGGCAGCTACCCGCCGGGGCAGGACATCATCTACGCCGATGGCTTTTCGCCCAATACCCCGGCCGGTGCCTGCCCCACCTGCCATGGCCTGGGGCGCATCTACGATGCGACCGAGGCGACCATGGTGCTGGATCCCACGCTGAGCATCCGCGATCGCGCGGTTGCTGCCTGGCCCGGTGCCTGGCACGGCCAGAACCAGCGCGACATCCTCACCACGCTGGGCCACGACGTCGACCTGCCGTGGCACAAGCTGCCGAAGAAGACCCGCGACTGGATCCTCTACACCGACGAGCAACCGGTGGTGCCGGTGTACGCCGGCTACAGCCTGGACGAGGCCAAGCGCGCGCTGCGCCGCAAGGAGGAGCCCAGCTACATGGGCACCTTCACCAGTGCGCGGCGCTATGTGCTGCACACCTTTGCCACCACGCAGAGCGCGCAGATGAAAAAGCGCGTGGCGCAGTACCTGATCAGCACGCAGTGCCCGCAGTGCGACGGCAAGCGGCTGCGGCGCGAGGCGCTGTCGGTGACCTTCGCCGGCCTGGACATCGGCGAGCTGTCACGACGGCCGCTGGATGAGGTGGCCGACCTGCTGCGCCCGGCTGCGGAAGGTGCCGCTGGCAAGCGCAACGACAAGCGCAGGCAGGCCGACACGCATCCCGAGCAGGCGATCGCCGCGCAACGCATCGCCGCCGACCTGCGCGCGCGGATCGAGGTGGTGCAGGCGCTGGGCCTGGGCTATCTCAGCCTGGAGCGCAGCACGCCGACGCTGTCGCCGGGCGAGCTGCAACGGCTACGGCTGGCCACGCAGATCCGCTCGCAGTTGTTCGGCGTGGTGTATGTGATGGACGAGCCATCGGCGGGCCTGCATCCGGCCGATGCGCAGGCCTTGCTGGGCGCGCTGGATCAGCTCAAGGCCGCCGGCAATTCAGTATTCGTGGTCGAACACGAGGTGGATGTGATCCGCCACGCCGACTGGATCGTCGACGTCGGCCCGGCTGCCGGCGTGCACGGCGGGCAGGTGCTGTACAGCGGCCCGCCCGCGGGACTGGAGCAGGTGGAGGCCTCGTCCACGCGCCGTTACCTGTTCGGCACCCCGCCGCAGGTGCACAGCCACGCGCGTGCGGCCACCGGTTGGCTGCAGCTGCGCGGCATTACCCGCAACAATGTGCGCGAGCTGGATGTGGACCTGCCGCTGGGCGTGTTCACCACCGTGACCGGTGTGTCCGGCTCGGGCAAGTCGTCGCTGGTGAGCCAGGCACTGGTGGAACTGCTGGCCGCCCATCTTGGACAAACCCAGGCAGAGGAAGACGAAGCGCTGGACCCGCTGGAGCGTGGCACGCAGGTGCCGCTGGGTGGGGCGATCGTCGGCGGGCACGACCAGGTGCGGCGTCTGGTGCGGGTGGACCAGAAACCGATCGGCCGCACGCCACGTTCGAACTTGGCCACCTACACCGGCCTGTTCGATCCGGTACGCAAGTTGTTCGCGGCCACACCGGCCGCACGCCGCCGCCGCTACGACCCGGGGCAGTTCTCGTTCAATGTCGCCAAGGGCCGTTGCGCCATCTGCGAGGGCGAGGGCTCGGTGCATGTGGAATTGCTGTTCATGCCCAGCGTGTACGCGCCATGCCCCAGCTGCCACGGCGCGCGCTACAACGCCAAGACCCTGGAGATCGCGCTGCGTGGGCACAACATCGCGCAGGTGCTGGCGATGACCGTGGACCAGGCCGCCAGCTTCTTTGCCGACGACGCCAGCGTGCTGCGCCCGTTGCAGGTACTGCGCGAAGTGGGACTGGGCTATCTGCGGCTCGGCCAGCCGGCCACCGAGCTGTCCGGTGGCGAGGCGCAGCGCATCAAGCTGGCGACCGAGCTGCAACGCGCGCAGCGGCGCGATACCGTGTACGTGCTGGACGAGCCGACCACCGGCCTGCATCCGGCCGACGTGGATACCTTGATGCGTCAGCTGCAAGGCCTGGTGGAGGCCGGCAATACGGTGATCGTGGTCGAGCACGACATGCGCGTGGCCGCCAGCAGCGACTGGGTGCTGGACATGGGGCCGGGCGCGGGCGATGCGGGTGGCGCTGTCGTGGCGGCGGGTGCGCCGGATGCGGTTGCGCGGCAGCGTGGCAGCCGCACTGCGCCGTTCCTGGCGCAGGTATTGCGCGGGAAATAAGAGTGGCGCACAAACCCTTTCGAGGGGTGTAGCGATGACGTCAACGTGTTGCCCAGACGCGCCTTCGATGACGAGTGAATCGATGTCGGCATGGCAGCGAGTTGCTCGCATCGAAGAACGCCGATCAGACCGCACTGCATCGCATCGCACGGTCGCACGGCATGCACTGCTTGCAACCATGCACACCGACCATCTCCACTGGCCCTTGCCCGCCCACCGTCGCGGGACCTTACGCGGCATGGATGCCGCGTAAGAGCCTACAAGGACGTACTTGCGGCGTGTCCTGCGATGGTGGGCGGGCAAGGACCCCGCAGAAAACCCGCAGATCGTCCGCTATACAACGGGGCACACGCACCGTCCAATCCCCTCTCAAGACGACCGAGAGCGTGAGCGTCAGCGCAATGTAGATGTGCCCGAGCCACCCTGGGCGCGATGCCGTCGGCGTGAGCGAGACACGCCCCATATCCATCCCCTGCGCTGAGCCATCCCGATGGCGGCTGGCGCTCAGCCCATCAATTCGAAACTCGCCGACACGCCCTCGGCCTCTGCAGAGGGCGCCACCCACACATCGAATACGCCAGGCTCTACCGTTGGCTTCAATGCCTGGCCGATAAACAGCAGGTCCTCACGGCGCAGCACGAACTCCACCACCGCGCTGCCGCCTGCCGGCACCGCCAGCTTGCGGAAGTCCTTCAGCTCGCGCACCGGGCGGGTGATGCTGGCGCTGCGGTCGCGGATGTAGAGCTGCGCCACTTCCTCGGCATCGCGCGTGCCGCGGTTGTGGATGCGCGCGCTGATGCGCAGGCTACCGGTCGCCGCCATCCGTGCATCGCTCAAGCGCAGCTCGCCGTACTCGATGCGGCCATAGGTCAGGCCATGCCCGAACGGAAACAACGCGGCATTGGGCGCGGTACGGTAGCGGGTCTTGAACGGCTGCAAGGCATCCGGGCGCGGGTCGGCACGGCCGCTGGGCTTGTGCGCATAGCTATAGGGTACTTGCCCGGATGCATACGGAAAGCTCACCGGCAAGCGACCGGACGGACCGTGTGCGCCGAACAGGATGTCCGCCAACGCGGCGCCCGATGCCGAGCCCAGGAACCAGCCGACCAGGATTGCCGGTGCCTTGAGCACCGGGCCATCGATCACCAGCGCACGGCCGTTGCTGAGCACCACCACCACCGGCGTGCCGGTGGCTGCCACCGCGGCCAGCAGCGATTGCTGCACGGCGGGAATGACGATCTCGCTGCGCGACTGCGCTTCGCCGGAGTAGCGCATCGGCTCGCCGATCGCCAGCACCGCCACATCCGCGGACGCCGCTGCCATGACGGCCGCCTGCACGCCGCCGGGCAGGCTATGTTCGAAGTCGCAGCCTTCCACCACCTGCAGGCTGCCCGGGTTGCCCAGCCGCGCGCGCAGTGCGGTGGCCAGGTCGTTGCCGCTGTCGTCGCCGCCGAACAGGGTCCATGGGCCGGCGGTGTCGGTCCAGTTGCGTGCCATCGGCCCGATCAGCGCGATGTGTTGGCCCTGCGTCTTCAGTGGCAGCAGCTCGCCATCGTTCTTGAGCAGCACGATGGATTTGCGCGCCGCCTCGCGTGCCAGTGCCAAGCTGTCCGGACGCCGCTGCCGCGCCTGCGCGCGCGCCGGCACGATGCGCAGGAACGGATCGTCGAACAATCCAAGCTCGGCCTTGAACTGCAGCACGCGCCGTACCGAGGCATCCAGTTGCGCCATCGTCACGTCGCCGGCGGCCACCAGCGCCGGCAGATGCTGCAGGTACAGCCCGCTCTGCATGCTGATGTCCACACCGGCCAAAAACGCCAGCCTGGTCGCCTCGCGGGCATCGCTGGCAAACCCGTGCCCGATCAGTTCCAGATCGCCGGTGTAGTCGGACACCACCAGGCCGCGGTAGTCCCACTCGCCGCGTAGCACCTCGCCCAGCAACCAGCGATTGGCGGTGGCAGGGACGCCGGCGATCTCGTTGAAGGCCGCCATCGTGGTCACCGCGCCGGCATCGAAGGCAGCCTGGAACGGCGGGAAGTAGACCTCGCGCAGGCTGCGCTCGGAGATGTCGACAGTGTTGTAGTCCAACCCCGCCTCGGCGGCTCCGTAGGCAGCGAAATGCTTGGGGCAGGCTGCAAGTGCATCGGCATGACCCAGGCCTTCGCCCTGGAAGCCGCGCACGCGTGCCTGCGCAAAACGCCGGCCGAGCAGCACGTCTTCGCCGCTGCCTTCCACGCCGCGCCCCCAGCGCGCATCGCGTGCGATATCCACCATCGGCGCGAAGGTCCAGTCGATGCCGACCGCACTGGCCTCCAGTGCAGCCGCACGCGCGGTGCGTTGCGCCAGCGCCGGCTCGAAGCTGGCGGCCTCGGCCAGCGGCACCGGAAACACCGTGGTGAACCCGTGGATCACATCGGCGGCAAACAGCAGCGGAATCTTCAACCGGCTCTGCAGCGCGGCCTGCTGCAGTTGCTGATGCCACAGCACATTGGAGCCGTTGAAAATGCCGCCCACCCGCCCGGCACGCGCGGCGGCAAGCTGGCCCTCGGCCGTGGGCACGGTATTGATCGGGTTGGCCGCCGCCGCCGCATCGGTTTGCTGCGCCGAACCGGACAGCGTCAGCTGCCCGGCCTTTTCCTCCGTGCTCATGCGCGCGATCAAGGCATCGATGAAGGCGGGCGCCGCGGCCGCACGGCGCGGCAGCGCAACCCCCACCGGCACCTGTGCCAACACGGCTGCCGACGCGGTGCCCAGCAGCAACCCGCGACGCGTGATTCCTGTCCCCATGCCCGCCATCCCCGTCTGTCCAGGCCAGACGCTAACGGATCGCCAGGCAAAAGCCGTGATGCGGTGCACGATGGATGCCTAGCAGGCCGTCTCGGCAACGATGGCAACAGCACAACGCCTTCACCGTTGCCGCACTAGCGTGCGCCATCAATCAACGGCGGTCAGGACACACGATGCTGGACGTGCAAACACGCGTGCGCTTCTACGAAATGATGCACCTTGGCATGCCATGGTGGGAGTTCGTGCTGCGTGCGGTAGCGGTCTATACCGTGGTCCTGCTGCTGACGCGCATGACCGGCAAACGCGCGCTAGGCCAGTCCACGCCGTTCGACGTGCTGCTCATCGTGCTGCTGGGAACCGCGGTGCAGAACTCGTTGATCGGCAAGGACGTTTCGTTGCTGGGCGGCATGATCCTGGCCGTCACCCTGCTTGCGTTGAACTGGCTGGTGGGCATGGCGACCGCGCGCAGCCGGCGGCTCGATACCTGGGTGCAGGGCACCCCCGCGCTGCTGGCGCGCGGTGGCGAGATCTACTGGAAGGAGCTGGTTCGCCACAACGTCAGCTATGCCGATTTCGAGGTGGCAAAACGCAAGGCCGATTGCCGCGACGATGCCGATATCGACATGGCGATCCTGGAAACCTCCGGCGAGATCAGCATCCTGAAAAAACGCTAGCGCGCAGGCCAGCGTGCACGCGGGACGTGCCGCCGCGTCGTTGTGGCGGCCAGCCTGGCGCATGCGCGCCGGTGCGCGCCGACTGGCGGCTCAGCGGGCCTTGCAGAACAACGCCAGGTCCACCGACTCGGCCATGCGCTGGTAACCGGCATCGTTGGGATGCAGGAAGTCGCGGGTCAGCGCTGCAGGCAACCACTCCGGCCTGGCGGGGTCGCGCAGCGCGGCGTCGAAGTCGATCACCGCATCGAATGCCTGCCCCTCGCGGATGAACCCGTTGAGCGTCTGGCGTGTGGCCGCCGCCACCGGTTCGTAGCGGTCGGAGTTGCCGAACGGGGTCAGCGTGGCGCCGATCACGGCGATGCCGTGTTGCTGCAGCCGGGCCACGATCTGGCGATATCCCAGCACCATGTCGGCGGCATTGCGGCCGGCAATTGCATCCGGCGGACCGCTGTGGCGGATGTCGTTGATGCCTTCGAACAGGATCACCCGGTCCACCCCGGGCAGCGCCAGCACGTCGCGATCCAGCCGCGCCAGCGCGCTGGGGCTGCGGCCGTCGTCGAGCAGCTTGTTGCCGCTGATGCCGGCGTTGAGCACCACCACGCTGCCGGGGCAGCGCTGCTCCAGCCGCCTGGCCAGCAGGGCCGGCCAATCGCCATTGGCACCGCGTGTGGCGGTGGCGCCTTCGGTGATCGAATCGCCCAGCGCCACCACCACCGTCTGGCGTGGATGCGGCGGTTGGACGTAAAGGGCCGAGATGACGTTCTGGCGATACGCCAACGCGTTGCTGTCCGGTACCTCTCCCTGGCCCTTGACCACCCGCACCGCCGTGCGGCGTACCGCCGGGCGCGCCGGTGTGGGGAAATACAGGCTGACCGCCACATCGCCCAATGCCGGTGCACGCAGCGGCACCGGGTCGCTGAGCAGCACGCCGCCGGGCGGCACGGTCACGCTGGCGCGCCCGTCGAAGCGCAGCGGTTGCGCGTCTCCGGCGCCGCCGAGCAGACGCGCCGTGCCCGCAGCGACCGTCAGCGGTGCGGTGCCCAGCTCGTTGCTGATGCGCACGCGCAGGGCCACTGCCGCACTGCCCAGGCGCATGTCCTGGCGCACCGTTTCATCGGCAAACTGCAGCGGCGTGTCGGCGCCGCCGTCGAGCCGGTCCGGCGTTGCCGAGGCGATCCAGGCCGGCACCCAGCGTGGCGCGGGGTGCGCCGTGGCCGGGCCTGCCAGCACCACACTCAGCGTCGCAGTCATCATCCATCGCCAGCGCATGCAGCACTCCTTTGTCGATCAGGAAAAGAACACGCCGCCGTTGACGTCCAGGTTGGCACCATTGATGAAGCTGGCCGCATCCGATGCCAGGTACAACGCCGCATCGGCGGCTTCGTCGGGGCGGCCTTCGCGTCGTAGCGGGGTGGCATTGGCGACGAAGGCGCGCACTTCCGGCTTGGTGAAGTCGTCGTGGAAGCGGGTGGAGATCATGCCGCAGCACAGGGCGTTGACGCGGATGCTGCGCGGGCCCAGTTCCTTGGCCATCGCGCGCGAGAAGGTCATTACCGCCGCCTTGGCGGTGGCGTAGATGGCCGCACCCGGTCCACCGCCATCGCGCCCGGCAAGCGAGGCGAAATTGACGATCGCGCCGCCTTCGCGCATATGCGGCGCCACCGCCTGGGTGGTCAGGTAGACCGATTTGAGGTTGAGGTCCATCACCTGATGGAAGAAGGCCTCGTCGATGTCGGCCAGCGGCTTGCGCGCCAGCATGCCGCCGGCCACGTTGATCAGCACATCGATGTGCTGGCCGAAGGCGGTGCGCGTGGCGGTCAGCAGGCCGGCCACGGCGGTGGCATCGGTGACGTCGGCGCGGTGCAGGATGCCCTGGCCGCCGGCGGCCTGCAGCTGCGCCAGCGTATCGCGCGCGCTGGCGTCGTCGTTGGCGTAGTTGATGCAGACCTTGGCGCCGGCCGCAGCCAGCTTGAGCGAGATGGCGCGGCCGATATCGCGGCCACCGCCGGTGACGATGGCGACCTTGTCGTGGAAATGCATGCGGGTGTGTCCTGTTGGTGTGGGGAAAGCGGAGTAGGCAGCGGGCACGCTCAGGTGCCCGCCGCGTCGAGTCGGTGGATACGGCCAGTGACCAGCCACAGCGCGGCCAGCGAGGCCGGCACCAGCGCGGCGACCAGAATGAACATCGGTGCGTACGAGGTTGCGGTCATCACCGGGACCAGCCAGGTGGTGATCAAGGTGCCGGCCACCGCGGCCATGCCGCCGATGCCGGCCAGCGAGCCGACCGATTTACCGGCGAACAGGTCGCCGGGCAGGGTCTGGATATTGCCGATGGCGATCTGGAAGCCGAACAGCACGGCGGCAATCGTCAGCACCGCCATGCGCGGGTCGGCTGCCTGCACGGCGCCGAGCAGCGCCGGCGTCATGATGGCCCCGCCCAGGGTGATGGTCCATTTGCGCGCGCGGTCCACGCTCCAGCCGGCCGCGATCAGCCGCCCGGACAGCCAGCCGCCGCACAGGCTGCCCAGCATCGCGCCGACGAACGGCACCCAGGCGAATGCGCCGATCTGCTTGATGTCGAAGTGGAAGGTCTCGGCCAGGTAGATCGGCAACCACGACACGAACAGCCACCAGATCGGGTCCAGGAAGAACCGCGCCAGCACGATCCCCCAGCTTTGCCGGTGCGACATCAGCTGACGCAGCGTGGGCAGGTAGGCCGGCGGCGGCGCGCTGCCGGCGTCGGGTACATCCAGGATCAACTCACGCTCGGCCGCGTCGACCCAGGGATGCCGGTCCGGCCCGGCGCGGTAAATCACCAGCCACGGCAGCAACCAGAGCATGCCCAGCACGCCGATCAGCACGAACGTGCCTTTCCAGCCGAACGACAGGAACAGCAGCGCGATCAGCGGCGCCGAGACGATCGCGCCGATGGAGGCGCCGGCATTGAAGATGCCCTGCGCCAACGCACGCTCTCGGGCGGGAAACCATTCCGCATTGGCCTTGACCGCGCCTGGCCAGGCGCCGGCTTCGCTGATGCCCAGCAGTGCGCGCACCACCGAGAACGCCATGATGGAATGGGTGAGGGCATGCAGCGCGATGGAGAGCGACCACACCGCGATGGACAAGGCAAAGCCGAGCCGGGTGCCGATGATGTCGAACAGCCGCCCGAACACGAACTGCCCGGCGGCATAGAACAGCATGAAGATGGTGACCAGCAGCGCGTAGTCTTCCTTGGTGGCACCGATGTCGCGCGAGATTGCCGGCCACATCACCGCCAACGCGTTGCGGTCAATGTAGTTGATCACCGTGGCCACCGCGATCAGCGCCACGATCAGCCAGCGCACCGCCGAGCGCTTGCCCGCGGGCCGCGTGCCGGTGGCGCCGGTGGAGACGCTGCTCATTGCGCACCTGCGGTGCGATCGAAGCGCGCATAGCCGCCGCGCCAGCTGTAGTGCTGACCGGCGGCCTGCACCTGGTGGCTGCGTTGTGCATCGGCGTCGTCGGCCACCGCCAGCGCGATGCGCTGGCCGCCGACCAGGGTGAGCACGATCACCTCGGCATCGTCGCCGCGCACGCGCTCGATGGCGCGGATGCGGCTGTTGGCACCGCGTACGTACTCGGCGGTGCCGTTGTATTCGCCATGCGGTTCGAGCACGCCGAAGAAGCTGACATTGGCCTGCCCATCGACACGCTGGATCAGCGCCGGTTCGCGGCGCAGGTTGAAGTTCGGGTCGTTGGCTCCGCTTTCCACCAGCAAGGCACGCGCAGGCGCGCTGCTGCCGAAGCGGTAGCTGTAGAAGCGGCCGGCGAGCAGCCAGCTCAGGCTGCGCGTGTCGGTGCTGGCGTCGCTGGAGGCGTCCACCCACAGGTGCTGATAGCCGTTGGCCTTGCCCAGTACCGGGCGTTGCGTCAGTGCGCGCTCTGCCTTGAAGCCGACTTGCATGATCTGCCCGTTGAAATGCAGCGGCAGGTCGTAACGTGCCGGAGCGCCGGCGTTGACGCGCAGCAGGTCGACCACCACCGGCAGGCGCAGCTCCGGGTGCGACAGCAGCGCCTGGGTGCGGGTGAAGGTGACTCCGTCGTAGGCCTGCTGCATGCGCGCCGACACGATCTGGGTGTCGGCAGTGCTGGCGAACAGCAGCTGCGTCGGCGCGTGTTGCTCGCCCACTTTCCAGTCGCCGTTGAAGTGGCTGGTCTCGTTCACCACCAGCGTGTTGTGCGCAACGGTCTGCTTGGCCCAGCTGGTGTTTTCCGGCAGATAGATGCCGCCGGCCTTGGCTTCCACGTTCAAGAAACGCGCCGCGCCGTAGTCGGTGACCACGCGCTGGCCGTTGTCGTAGAACAGCCAGTGCAACTTGTCGAAATGGCCGTGGCCCATGCCTTGCGAGGTGTTCTTCATCACCAGCGTCTGGCCGTCTTCGCCGCCGCTGCGCAGGATCGCCAGCGCGCCCTGGTCGCCCTGTGCGCCATCGCGCAGCAACACGCTGCCGAAGGCGAACGGTTGGGCGCGGTCCTGCGCGAGCGCGCTGGCCACGGCCAGGCCTTCGGGCGTGAGCAGGACGCGGCGCTGGCGTTGTGCGACGGACAGCAGCTGCGGATCGTGGGTCTGCGCGTAGGCGATGCCGATGCCGGCCACCAGTTCTTCGGTGTCCAGGCCCTTGTCGAGGATGGCGTCGTTGATCGGGAAGAAATAGCCGCCGTAGCTGCTCTGCACCAGGCTGTTTACGGCCTTGAGCAGCACGCCGTCGCGACGCTGGAAGATGTGCTGCTGCGGCTGGTTGCGCTCGATCGCATTGGCGAACAGCACGAACGGCGCCAGGGCATAGCGTTGGTAGTACGGGCCTTCGGCGTAGTAGCCGTCCGGCGAGAACAGCTGGTCCACCTGCGCCAGGAAGCCGGCCTTGCCATCGCGCCTGCTGCCGCGCAGCGCCTTGTCCACCAGCACCTGATCGCGCAGCACGTAGCCGGTCATGCCGACCGCGGCCACCGCCCAGGTGGCGTGGTTGTGGATCTTGTCGAAGTTGTCGGCGCTTTCGTCGCACAGGAACTGCGCCATGCGCGCGAACACGTCGCGGTCGATGGTGGCGCGGTCCTGCGCGCTGAGCGTGTCGCGGATGGCGTCGTAGCCCTGGCTTGCGTAGACCAGCCACACCGAGTCGTTCAAGGATTGCCAGAACAGCCGCCCCGGGACCTGGCCGCGCCCGGCCGGGTGAGCGCCCAGCGTGGGATACAGGCGTGCGTAGGCCAGCAGCACGTCGCGCGCATAGTCGGCATAGGCGCGATCGCCGGTGAGCCGGTACAGCGCGCCGGCCGCCTGGATGGCCTGGTAGTTGCGTTTGTGCTGCTCGTGGCTGGCGCCGCCGCCGGGATCGCTGGGCACCGGCACGTCCACCCCGGCCCGCATCGCCGCGCGCACGCTGGCTTGCGCGCGTGCCTGTTCGCGGGCGAACAACGGCAGCCTGGCGCCATCGCTGGCCATCTCGCGCCATTGCCGGGCGGTGACCAGCACCGGCGTGGCGTCGGTGGCGCGCGGTTGCGGCTGCGCCGCTTGTTCGGCTGCGGGTGACGGGGCGGCGCTGCAGGGCAGGGCGCTGCCGGCACTGACCAGGACCAGCAGCAACAGGCGGGTGGAACGGGTCATAGCAGGGGCTCCGCTGCGTCGGCATGCAGCGCCGGGGTGCCGACGAACTGGTTGCCGCTGGCGATGAGGTGGGGCGTGCCGGTGGTGCGCTGCGCCAGGATCGCGGCGCTGTCGACGAAGCGGTTGTTGCGCAGCGCAATGCGCTGCACGCCGTGCAGGCGCAACGACGCACTTGCGTGGCGGCCGACCTGCGCGAAGTGCGAGTCGCTCACCTGCAGCACCGGGCCGAAGGTGCTTTCGTCGCGGCCACCGCGATACAGGTCCAGCACCGGCCCGGCGACGCGGTGGAACTGCGACTGCCGCACCGTCACCCGTTCGACGTTGTAGGTGCCACGGTCGTCGGTCTCGGCGTGCGCGGACAGCACCCGGCCGGAGACGTCCTCGACCAGCAACCTGTCCAGCAGGATATGGTCGGCCAGGCTGCTCTTGCCGAGTGCGATCACATCGAAGCCGGGTTGCGCGTGCAGATGATGCAGGTGGGTGTCGCGCAACGTGAGCTGGTACTGCGCCACCGCGCTGCCGGGTGCGGTGCGGATCACCGCATTGCCCGGCTGCGCGGGCGCGGCGCGGCCATCGATCTCGAGCCGGGCCAGGTTGAGCGAGCCGCCGGGCGCGATCTGGAACAGCGCCGGCTGCGAAAAGCGGATGCGCGCGCGGCCGCGTTGCGGGCCTTCCAGCGTCAGCGGCCGGTCCACGTCGAGGATGTCATCGACCTGGTAGCGCCCTGCGTCCAGTTGCAGGCGATCGCCGGGGCCGGCGTGCGCCACGGCGTCGGTCAGGCTGGACTGCCCCGGCCGCACGCGGGTGCGGCGGCCGCTGTCGGTGACTGCCGGCGCTGCCTGCTTGGGGTACCAGCTCACGCCCACCTGCGTGCGCGCGATGTAGCTCAGCGCCGGGTCGGCACCGACGCCAGTGGCGTTGTCGGCGACCAGCAAGCCGGTGCTGGCGCGGGTCATCGTCACCTGGCGGCTGTTGACGCCGCCGGGCAGGCGGGTGGAGGCCAGCGGGCTTTGCAGGTTGCTGGTGAAGGCAATGCCGGACAGATCGCCCAGCACGCGCACCGGGTCGGACGCGGCCACGATGAGGTTGCCGGCAAAGCGGCTGTTGATCGGCGCGGCGGTGCGCTCGGCATCCATGCCGGCGCCGAAGAACAGCTGGTTGACGGTCACGAAGGTGTTGCGCTCGATGCGCGCCTGGTCCACCTGCACGTAGCGGTTGGCGGGCGAGTTGGGCACCCCGTACATGATGCTCAGCGCCGACGAATAGCCATCGCCGGCCAGGTTTTCCAGGTAGTTGTGGCGCACGGTCTGCTTGCGGTTGATCACGCGGATGCCGCCGGTGTCGGCCTTGCCGTCGCCGAAGAACACGTTGCGCTCGACCAGGTTGCCATCGCCATGCCGCAGCACCAGCGCGCCGCGCGACTGCTTGAACACATTGCCACGGTAGGTGTTGCCGCCGGACTTGTTGGAGACCACCTCCACCTCGCCGTCGCAGCCCTCGAACCAGTTGTTGTCCACCACCGAGTTGGAGGCGCTGTCGGCATCGCTGCTGGTGCCGATGCGTAGCGTCTCGCCGCCATTGGCGCCCAGGTTGGGACGTGGCCCGAACCAGTTGTGGTCGATGCGATGGCGATTGTCCAGGCCTTGGGTGGCGTCGCGCACCACCACCAGGGTGGGGCCGGCATTGGTCTTGCCGACCAGCTGGTTGTGGTCGAAGCGGTTGTCGCTGTCGTACAGCGCCACCCAGTTGTCCGAATCGCTGCGGGTGGGCTTGCTGAAGCCGTCCACCACCACCCCGGTGATGCGGCTGTGGCGCGCGCGTTCCTTGCTGGAGATGCGGTACGACAGCACCGCATCGCCCGGGCTATGGCCGTCGCGGAACACCAGGTCCGATACCACCAGGTAGGTGCCGGCCATCTGCAGGTCGGAGGTGCCGCTGATGATCACCTTGCCGGGCGTTTGCGCGGTGAGGGTGATCGGCTGCTCGGCGGTGCCTTGCCCGCGCAACACGATGGCGAAATCCCGCCACTGCCCATCGGCCAGCACGATGCGATCGCCGGCGCGCAGCGCCGCCGCCGCCACGGCGTACTCGCTTTGGTCGTGCACCAGGTAAGAGGTGGCCTGGGCCGAGCCGATCCAGGCGGGCGCGCACAGCAGCAACAGGCAGGCAAGGGAGACGGGGGATCGCATCGGGATGCTCCTGGACGCTGGCGCGTCGGTGATGGACGAGGGTAACAGTGCAGACTGGATCGTCAACCAAAATAGTAGTCCAGTTGGTCTGTATTGAAGCCTGTGAATCGCTCGATGTCATGCTGCGAATGCACAAAAAAATTACGAAAACTGGCCTAGTGATGCGGTTGGTCGGGTAAATCAAAGAAATGATTGACTTGGCGTTAGTCCGCGTGGAGTCTCCACCACGCTCGGTCTCGAGCGTCCTTTGGGAGGAGGAATTGTGCGGTGTTTAGAACTAAACCAATCACGTAGACCAATTAACCGTAATGCGTTGGCCCGGTCGCTACTGAGCGTGCTTGCGCTGGCAAGTGCACAGGCAGCCGTGGCCCAGCAAAACGGTGCTGGCCAGCAGGCACCGGAGCAAGCGCCCACCACGCTGGACCAGGTCAAGGTCACCGGCATCCGCAGCTCGATCCAGTCGTCCATCGACAGCAAGCGCGAGCAGACGGTGGTGGCCGACGTGCTGTCGGCAGAAGACATCGGCGACCTGCCGGCGCTGTCGATCGGCGAAGCGATCGAGACCATCACCGGTGCGGCCACGCACCGCGAAAAAGGCGGCGCGTCGGAGATTTCCATCCGTGGCCTGGGCCCGTTCCTGGGCTCGGCCACCTTCAACGGGCGCGAGGCCAGCAACGGCAGCGGCGACCGCTCGGTGAACTTCAACCAGTTCCCCTCCGAACTCATCAACACCGTGGCGATCTACAAGACCCAGCGCGCCGACTTCGTCGAAGGCGGCATCGCCGGCACGGTCAACATGCAGACCGTGCGGCCGCTGGAATTCGGCAAGCGCCGCGTACAACTGGACGGGCGGGCGACCTATGCCGATGGCGATAGCAAGTTGCGCGACGCCGATGGGGTGGGTTGGCGCGGCACCGTCAGCTACCTGGACCAGTTCGATCTGCGCGGGGCCGGCAAGCTGGGGGTCTCGCTCGGCCTGCAGCGGCTGGAAGGCACCAACCCGGAAGAGGTGATGAGCAGCAGCTCCACCTGGACGGCCTGCAACGCCAACGAGGTGGTGGGCGCCAGCCGCAACTGCACCGCCGTGACCCCGGCGCAGGTGCAGGCGGGGACGCCGTATTACCTGGCGCCCGGCAGCCGGGTGTACCGCCAGATCAGCGAGCACGATCAACGCGACGCGGCCTTCGCCGCGCTGCAATGGCGGCCCTTCGACGGCCTGGATGTGGCCCTGGATTACCAGGACTCGCAGCGCACCGTGACCGAAGACCGCGCCGAGCTCAACTTCTCCGAGACCCTGCGCAACCTCAACAACCGCCAGGTGGGCGACAACGGCGCCTTGCTCGGCCACACCGGCAGCAGCACGGTGGAATCCTCCACCGACTACAAGGTGCGCGACGAGCAATACCGCGGTGGCGGGCTACGCGTGGAATGGCGCCCGAACGCGGCCTGGATGCTGTCTACCGACGTGTCGTATTCGCGCACCGAGCGCAGCGAGATCGACCGCCTGATGCGGCTGCGCTCCAATGCCACCGACATCAACGGCAACCGCGTACCCGGGATCAACGGGCAACGCGTGGACTACACCTATACCTATGCCGGCGACGTGCCGGGGATCGTGGTCGATCCCGCGTTCGACCTGAACAACCCGGACAACTTCAGCGCCGCCGCGCGTGCGCGCCGCGACGAGTTGCGCCGCGAGCACACCATCCGGGCCTGGCGTTTCGATGGCGCCTTCACCCCGGAAAGCGGGCTGCTCACCTCCATCAAGGGCGGCGTGCGCCTGTCCGAGGCGACCTACCGCGACCTGGACGACCGCGTCGAGCGCAATGTCACCGATCCGGCCACGATCCGCGCCGCCAACCTGGCCTGCCGGCAACCGTTTCCGCAGGAGGATTTCCTCTCCAGCGCCAGCGGCAACACCATCCGGCAGTGGGCCACCTTCGACAGCCGCTGTCTGTTTGCCGCCATCACCGGCGTGGACGACACCGGCCGCAATGCCGACCCGCGCGGCACCGCCGACGCCGACGTGGAGGAGAAGACCCGCGCGCTGTATGTGATGGGCGAGTTCGCCAGCACGCTGTTCGGGCTGCCGTTGGATGGCAACCTGGGCGTGCGCTGGGTGCGCACCGACGTCAGCTCGGTGGGATTGCGCGGCGAGCTGGACGTGATCGACAACCCCGACGGCACCATCCAGCTGGTGGAAACCGGACGCTTCGCCGCGCAGACGGTGCGCGCGTCCAACCGCGTGTTCCTGCCCAGCTTCAACGCCAACATCGGCCTCACCGAGCAGACCCAGCTGCGCGTCGGGCTGTACCGGGCCATGGCGCGCCCGGATCTGGTGGCGCTGTCTGCCGGACGCACCTTCATCCTGGAACCGGGGACCGAATTCAATAGTGTCGGCGAGGCAATCGGCAGCATCACCGCCACCGGCAACCCGCGCACGCAGCCGCTGCTGTCGTCCAATGCGGACGTGTCGCTGGAGTGGTATCCCAATGCCGACTCCCTGCTCAGCGCCGCGGTGTATTACAAGCAGTTCACCGGTGGCGCGGTGCCCACGGTGGTGGACGAGCGCTTCGTCATCGACGGCACGGCGGTGGTGGTGCCGGTGGTGCAGGACGTCACCACCCGGCAAAAGAGCGACCTCACCGGGCTGGAGCTGACCGGCACCCACCGCTTCTCCTACCTGCCTGCGCCGTTCGACGGCCTGGGCGTCAAGCTGAGCTACAACTACGCCGATTCCAACTACAAGACCCAGGATCTGCGCCTGGGCGACCAGGTCGACCCGGCCACCGGCCTGGTGAGCGGCGGCATCGTCGCGCCGGCCAATATCTTCGGCCTGTCGCGGCACGTGTTCTCCGGCCAGCTGTATTACGCCATCGGCGCGGTCGACCTGCAGGCCATCTACAAGTACCGCTCCGAGTATTTCCAGAAGTTCGTCGGCGCCCCGGCGCAGAACCGCTACGTGCGCGACAGCGGCACCCTGGACCTGCGCGCCAGTTACCGCGTCAATGCGCAGCTGTCGGTGTCGCTGGAGGCTTCCAACCTGACCAACGAGCCGCGGATCTCCGACATGCCGGTGCCCGGCAGCTTCCGTGAGTACAACACTTACGGGCGACGCTATTATTTGGGGGTGCGCTACCGCTTCTAGCGTCGCCCACCGGCGCCGCTTCCGCTGCGCCACCTGTCCGGCACCCGCGTGCCGGGCCGATCACCCTGAGGGTTTGAGTCGCCGATGTCCGAAAACCGCCTGTACCACTCCGTTGCCGCCAAGATCCGCGCGCTGATCGACACGGGCGAATTCCCGGTCGGCTCGCGCCTGCCGGGCGAGCGCGAGTTGGCCGAGCGCTTCGGCGTCAGCCGCGTGACCGTGCGCGAGGCCGAGATCGCGCTTGAGGCGCAGGGCCGCATCGTGATCAAGATCGGCTCGGGCGTGTACGTCAAGCCTCGCCTGGCCTCGGACGAGGGCGCATTGCCGGATGTCAGCGCGTTCGAGCTGACATCCGCGCGCGCGGTGATCGAGGCGGAGGCGGCCGCATTGGCGGCCAGCCACATCACCGATGCGGAACTGGACGAACTGGGCGGCATGATCCAGGCGCTGTCCGCACCAGGGCTCAGCGATGCGGCCGCTGCCGAGTACGACCGCGCCTTCCACCTGGCGATCGCGCGTATCAGCGGCAACCCGGTAGTGGCGTACTGCGTGCAGTTGATCTGGCGCATGCGCAACGAATTGCCGCGCGTGCGCGAGGTATACGCGCGGGTCTGCCACGACGACGGCGCCACCCGCGTGGACGAACACACCGCCATCCTGCAGGCCCTGCAGCAACGCGACCCGGTGGCGGCACGCACGGCCATGCGCAACCATTTCCAGCGCCTGTTCGAATCCATGCTGGAAGCGACCGAGAACGACGCACTGGCGGAGATCCGCCGCCGCACCCAGCAGGACCGCGCGCATTTCCTGGCGGCCACGCGCACCTGACCGCATGTGATGGTGTGTTGACGCGCTGCGTCCAACGCCAGCGGCACCGCTTGCGTGCCGCTGCCGCTCGATCCTGCGAAAGACCCATACTCCAGTCAGCCAGATGTGGCGTCTGCCCTGGTTCGGCACCACCGACACGCGGCTGATCCGGTTGTTGCGCCAGCGGTCACCGCGGACGCTGCAGGACAAGACACTGCAGGCGCGTCCGCCCTCAGGCAGATGGCTCTACCTGAGGGGGCGTGGGCACCTGCAGTGCAGGCCTCAGTCCGCCATCACCTTGTCCGGCGTCATCGGGGTGCTGCGGATGCGCTTGCCGGTGGCATGGAAGATCGCATTGCAGATCGCCGCCGAAACACCGACCAGGCCGATTTCGCCCACGCCTTTTGCGCCCAGGCTGCTGACGATGCGGTCGTCCTCGTCGGCGAAGATCACATCGATGTCGTGGATGTCGGCATTGGCCGAGACGTGATACATCGCAAAATCGTGATTCATGAAACGGCCGAAGCGGTGATCGGACTGGGTGTGTTCGTGCAGCGCCTGGCCGATGCCCCAGACCACGCCGCCGACGATCTGGCTGCGCGCGGTGATCGGGTTGAGGATGCGCCCGGCTGCAACCGCGCTGACCACGCGGGTGACCCGCACCGTGCCCAGCTCGTCGTCAACCCGCACTTCCACGAACACCGCGCCATGGGTGGCGCGGGTGTACTTGCGTTGCTTGAGTACATTGGGCAGCAGCAGGAACTTGTCCTCGATCTGTTCCAGCTGAGCGGCGCGCAACAGTTCGGTCAGGGCAATGGTGGTACCGGCATCGGCGCGTAAGGCCAGCGTGCCATCGGCAAACACCACCTCGTCCAGCTTGGCCTTGGTAAAGCGCGAATTCGGCAATGCCTGCGCCAGGCGCAGCAGCCGCGCGCGCAGCTTCGCGCACGCGCCATCCACCGCCGAGCCCACCGTGGTCACATGCGACGAACCGCCTTCGATCGGCGCGACCGGCAGGGACGAATCGCCGAGCTGGAAGGTGACCTGTTCCAGTGGCAGGCCCAGTGCTTCGGCCGCGATCATCGCCATCACCGTATAGGTGCCGGTGCCGATATCGCTGGCTGCGCTGCTCACCACCAGCCGGCCGTCGGCGTGCAGCACGGCATGCGCGCGTGCAAACATCTGCATCGCATCCCATTGCCCGGTGGCCATGCCCCAGCCGACCCATTCGTTGCCTTCCTTGCGCGCGCGCGGCTGCAGCGGACGCTGCGCCCAGCCGAAGCGTTCGGCACCTTGCTGGTAGCACGCGCGCAGCGCCTTGGTGGAGTAGGGCTTGTCGTCGGCCGGGTTGACCTCGGCATAGTTCTTCAGGCGCAGCGCCAGCGGATCCATGCCCAGCTCATAGGACAGCTCGTCCATCGCCACTTCCAGCGCATGCATGCCATGTGCGGCACCGGGTGCGCGCATGTCCATCGGGCTGAACTGGTCCAGGCTCACCAGGTTGTAGCCCAGATGCACGTTGTCGCAGGCATACAGCTGCCCGCTCCAGTTGACCACCACCTCGACGTAATCCTCGATGCGCGAGGTTTCGGCGATGGCCTCGTGCCAGATCGCGCGCAAGCTGCCGTCGCGGTCGGCGCCGAGCTTGAGCCGTTGCAATGTTTCCGGGCGATGGCCGAAGGTGAACATCTGTTGCCGCGTCAGCACCACGCGCACCGAGCGGTCCAGCAGGATCGAGGCCATCACCGCCAGCGGCAACTGATACTGCGGGCGCAGCCCGGAGCCGAAGGCGCCACCCACGTACGGATTGCGCACGGTGACCTTGCGCTTGCTCAGGCCGAACACATGCGAGACGTACCAACGGCTGTTCTGCGAGCCCTGGGTCTTGTCGTAGATGGTGAAGTGGCCATCGGCGTCGCGGATCACCGTGGAGGCGAACAACTCCATCGGATTGTGGTGCTCCACGCCGCCGTAGTAGTCGGCCTGCACCTGGACAGCGGCATTGGCAAAGGCGGTATCCGGCTCGCCCTTGTCCTTGGGCGGCGGCGAGAAACCGGCCTTCATGGCCTTGGGTTTGTGCGCACGGTCCAGGTTGGTCATCAGGTTGGTGTCGTGCGGGTCCTGCAGCAGTTCCACCTCCACCAAGTGCGCCGCATGGCGCGCCGCTTCGAAGGTGTCGGCCACCACCAGGGCGATCGGCTGGCCGCTGTACAGGATCTTGTTGTCGTACAGGGGCCGGAACGGCGAGCCGGCAGGTGCGGTCATGTCCTTGTAGAACACGTCCATGCCGCGCATATGCGGGCGGTTTTCATGGGTGACGATCTCCAGCACGCCGGGCACCGCACGCGCGGCAGCGAGATGGAAGGCGACGATCTCGCCCTTGGCGATGCTGCTGTTGACCACCACGCCGTAGGCCAGATCCGCGACCGGCCATTCGGCGGCATAACGCGCCTGGCCGGTGACCTTGGCGCGCCCGTCGATGCGGGTGACGCCGGTGCCGGTGGGGCGATAGCCGGTGCCGCTGTCGGCAACCGGCGGGCTCAGGTCGTTGTTGGATATATCGGTGCTGCGTGCGTTCATGGCGCTTCCTCCAGCGCGCTGGTTCGCCCGCGGTTGTCGATGGTGCCCGCGCGGGCAACGTCCAGGGCACGCACGATCGCGCGGCGTGCCAGCGGCAGCTTGAAGGCGTTGTTGCCTTGCGGTTGCGCACCCTGCAGCAAGGCATCGGCCAGGTTGCCGAAGCTCTCGGTCGTGGCAGCTTTGCCCACCAGCTGCGCTTCGGCGTCGGGATTGCGCCAGGGCTTGTGCGCCACGCCGCCCAGGGCCACGCGCACCTCGCCGATGCTGCCGTCCTCGGCCAGGTCCAGCGCCGCCGCCACCGATACCAGCGCGAAGGCATACGACAGGCGCTCGCGGATTTTCAGGTAGGCGCTGTGCGCGACGAAGCGCTGCGCATCGGGCAGATCGATATGCACGATCAACTCGTCCGGAGCCAGGGTGCTGTCCAGCTCCGGGTGCTCGCCGGGCAGGCGGTGGAACTGCGCGAAGGGGATGTCGCGCTCGCCGTTGGGGCCTTGCACGTGCACCACCGCGTCCAGTGCGGCCAGTGCGACGCACATGTCCGACGGGTGCGTGGCAATGCACTGCGCGCTGGTGCCGAGGATGGCGTTGTAGGTGGTGAGCCCGCCGATCGCCGAGCAGCCGGTCCCAGGCGCACGCTTGTTGCACGGGGTGGCGTGGTCGTAAAAATACAGGCAGCGCGTGCGCTGCAGCAGGTTGCCGCCATTGCTGGCCATGTTGCGGATCTGCGGCGAGGCGCCGGCCAGGATCGCCGCACTCAGCAAGGGGTAACGCGTCTCCACATCCGGGTGGTAGGCGGTGTCGGCATTGCGTGCGAGCGCGCCCAGGCGCAGGCCACCTTCGGCAAGCGCGCTGATGCCGTCCAGCGGCAGGCGATTGATATCGACCAGGCTGCCCGGCCGCATCAACTGCAATTTCATCAGGTCGGTGAGATTGGTGCCGCCGGCGATCAGGCGCACCGGCGCTTCGGCAGGTACCGGGTGCGGGTCGCTGCCGTGCACCGACAGGGCAGTCAACGCCGCATCGACGCTGTCCGCGCGCGTATAGGTGAGCGGGATCATGCCGGCACCGTCCCTGGCGTCCACGGCGTGGCGGCGCTCTGGCTGCTGTCGGCGGGCTTGCCCATGACCTGCATCACCGCATCGGTGATCTGCGGATAGGCACCGCAGCGGCACAGATTGCCGCTCATCAATTCGCGCACCTGGTCGCGGTCGTGCGCCTTGCCTTCAGTGATCAGGCCCACTGCCGAGCACAACTGCCCGGGCGTGCAATATCCGCACTGGAAGGCATCGTTCTCGATGAAGGCACGCTGCAGCGGATGCAGCTGTTCGCCCTCGGCCAGGCCTTCGACGGTGGTGATCTCGGCGCCGTCCTGCATGACGGCAAGCGTCAGGCAGCTGTTGATGCGGCGTCCATCGACCAGCACCGTGCAGGCGCCGCATTGGCCGTGGTCGCAGCCTTTCTTGGTGCCGGTGAGGTCGAGCCGGTCGCGCAATAGATCGAGCAGGCTGACCCAGGCTTCGAGCTGCAATTGGTAAGGCTGACCATTGATGCGCAGGTTGACCGGGTAGGTCGGCGCAGCAGTGGCGGTGGCCGGCGCCAGATGAGTGGCAGTGGCGGGCGTGGCATTCATGCGAACCCCGTGGCGATGGCTGGGAGGAGGGCCACCACCTTGACGGCGATGTGGTCAACGCGGAGTGACCGCATGCGTGATGCATGTGCCTAGATGGCAGCCTGATCGCAGTCCAGCTGCGGCACTGTGGTGGTTGCACGCCTGCACGTACGGGCAGGCGTCACGCGCAGTACACCCTGACGCCTCGAGCTGAACTCCTCAGATACCCCTGCATGCTGCTGTGCGTGCGTCCCAGCTGCTGCGACACCGCGCCGCTATCCTTACCGTATGAACAAGCAGTGGCAGCAATGAGCCAGCGCGGCGGCAGTGCAGATCTTCCGCTGCACGGCGGGCGCGTCCCGCAGTGGCTGGGCGAGCGGATGACACGCTTGGGCACGGTGATGTGCGAGGCGATCGTGCACAGCTACGGGCGCGACGAATTGTTGCGGCGCCTTGCACACCCGTTCTGGTTTCAATCGTTTGGTGCGGTGATGGGGATGGACTGGCATTCGTCCGGCATCACCACCAGTGTGATCGGCGCGCTCAAGCGCGGATTGACGCCATTGGCGGGCGAGCTTGGCATCCATGTGTGTGGCGGGCGCGGCCGGCACTCGCGCGCCACGCCTGCCGAGTTGTTGGCAGTGGGCGATGCGGTCGGGCTGGATGGCGCCGCCTTGGCGCAGGCCAGCCGCCTGGTGGCCAAGGTGGATAGCGCTGCGGTGCAGGATGGCTTTGACCTGTATCTGCATGGCTTCATCGTCAGCGATGACGGGCGCTGGGTGGTGGTGCAGCAGGGCATGCATGGTGAGCGCAAGCAGGCGCGCCGTTATCATTGGCTTTCCGAAGGGTTGAGCAGTTTTGTCGATGCGCCGCATGCGGCAATCGACGGCCGGCACCAAGGCAATATCGTCAATCTTGCCGACCATCGCGCCGCGGCCTCGCGTGAGGCGCAGGTGGCGTTGTTGCGCACCACCGCGCCGGATCAACTGGCCCGGCAATGGCAGCGCATCGCCGATGCGGCAGCACCTGCGCCGCTCGCGGTGCAAGTGCCGGTGACCGGCGATCTGTTTGCCGGCCATGCCTGGGACCCGGCGCAGCCGCCGCATCTGTCCATGCCCGATCACCATGAGGTGCGCAGCGAGAACGTGATTGCACGGCGATTGCACGCGAGTCTGGCTGCGGCAGCAGAGGCAGGCCCGACGGATTTCACCGCATTGCTGCAGGTGCCAGGCGTCGGCGCACGCACGTTGCGCTCGCTGGCGATGGTGGCCGAAGTGGTGCATGGCACGCCCTGCCGTTTCAGCGACCCGGCGCGCTTTTCGCTAGCCCATGGCGGCAAGGACCGGCATCCGTTTCCGGTGCCGACCCGTGTGCTCGACCACACTATCGGTGTGCTCAAGCATGCGATGCAGCAGGCCAGGTTGGGCAACGAGGAACGGCTACAGGCGATTGCGCGGCTGGATGCGCAGGCACGCCGGCTCGAGGCCACCGCGCAGGGCCCAACGGTTGAGGACTACATCGCGCAGGAGCGCGCTGGGTCGCACCGTTACGGCGGGCGCAGTGTGTTCGGTTGGGAGCAGGCGCCGGAGACGGGGCAAGCCGCGGTGCCGACGCGTGCACGTGCAGGCCGGCGATGAGTGCGCGGCGCAGCACCACACCCGTGGCGACCGATGGCCGCTGTTTTACCTATGTGTTTCCGTGCCAGTGGGAAGACCATTGCAAGATCGGTTTTTCGCGCGATCCGTTGGGACGCATCGGCAGCCTGCATCCGCGCTGGTTCGATTTTTTCGATCTGGAGCGTGGGCTGCTGGTGGAAACCGAACGCGAGCGCGATGCGCGCGATCTGGAGCTGCAACTACGTCGCCCGCTGCTTGCGCACAACGCACCGGCGCCTATGGCGATCCGGGCGATAGCCGGTGGACATACCGAGTGGTTCCGTGGGGCGAGCGGTGCACTGCAGCTGGCGGTGGAGGACTTGCAGGCGCGCGGGTATCGCGTGTTCGTGCTGCGCGATTGGCTGCAGGCGGCGATGGCGCAGCGGATCGATCGGCTCTACGACTGGTCGGCGGTGCAGTTGAGCCAGGACGAACTGGATGGTCTGGTGGCAACGACAGCAGCGCAACGCGCGCTGCGCGATGTCCTCGATGGCTACCTTGCACTGGATCTGCCGCTGCAGGCGCACCTGCCCGGGCAGGTCTGGACCTGGTATTGCCGCAGCCGGTAGGCATGTTGCCAACGCGTTGACGCATGCGCGGTCAGCATCGCCGCAGTTCATCAGGAGATGCCGCATGCAAAGCGCACAGCTGACGTTGACTGACGCGTTCAAGGTGCTGTTTTCGGTGCGCCAGGTGCAGGCGGCCGAAATGGTGATTGCTCCTGGCGATGGCGAAGGTGGGCCGGACAACCGTCACCGCGGTTCTGATCAATGGGTGTATGTGGTCGACGGCAGCGGCACTGCCGTGGTGGATGGACGCACGCATCCGTTGCAGGCCGGCAGCTTGATTGTGATCGAGTGTGGTCAAACGCACGAGATCCGCAACACCGGTACCACCCCGTTGAAGACGGTGAACTTCTATCATCCGCCTGCATACGATGCGCAAGCAGAACCGTTGCCGGCCGGTGCGTCATAAGCCGGCGTTGTCGTGTGCATCGCCGCGTGTGCAGGTGCCGACGCAGTGCCGGCTGCATCGGCGGGCATCGCTGGCGCTTCAACGTTTTGTGAGCACCACAACCACTGTGCATTGACGCCGGGCTTGCTACATCCAGCCATCACTCACGCCTGGGGATGTCTCATGCCAAAAGCCAGTACGCGCCGCGCGGCCGCCAAGGACAAGCGCGAAGGAAAGTCGGCAAGCACGCAAGCCGGCGAATACGTCAAAGAAGAAATCGACCAGGTACGCATGGGCGCACACGGCGTCAAGAACACCAAGCAGGCGATCGCAATCGGCCTGTCCAAGGCGCGCCGCGACGGCGTGGATGCCGCACCGTCCAGGTCCGCATCCAAAGCCACCAAAAACAAAGCTGCCCAGGACACGGCGGCAGCCAAGAACGGCACGCCGACGTCGCCCACGCGCTCGGCAGGCGCCAAGAAAGCCCTGAAAACGGCGAGCAAGAAGACCACCGCCAGGACGACCGTCGGCAAGCAGGCATTGTCGGCCCAGGGCAAGCAGGCGGCAGAAAAACGCACGTCCGGCAATCGTTCGGCGGCTGCAAAAAAGGCAGCCAAGACCAAGGGCCCGGCAGTACGCAAACAGGCTGCCAAGAAAGCAGCCAGGACGCGTAAACAGACCGGTTAAATGCAACAAGCAAGACGCAAGCTCCAACGCGTGCGGCATATTCGAATGCACGCACGGGGCGTCAGCCGTCAAGCTCGGAGGGCAGATGACCTTGCCCGTGCAAGCGCACACGTGGGCGCAGCCATAAGGAAAAGTCGGCCTCGCCCCACACGCCACCGGCCAATCCCATCAGGGCGACGTATTTTTGTTCCTGCGACGCCATGAGCTTGGCATCGTTGAGCATCAGAAATACGCGATAGCACACATGGGTAGTGTGCTTGTTGCCATCCACGAACGGGCGATGGTGTGCCAGCCCATAGGCAAGGCTTGCGGTCAACTGGACCAGGTCCGGCAGGGGATCGCCATAGGAGAACAGCTGTTGCGGACGGGCCAGTGTCGAGTCCAGCAATGCCTCGTCGCGCACGCCGGCAACACCGCCGTGTTTGCTCAATTGACGCTCAAGGCAAGTCCATGCGTGATCCACACGACCATGCGGGTGTTCATCTGCCCAGCTTGTTCAGCACCTGACGGTCCTCGCGCATCACCTGCTCGGCCACAGCCATCTGCGCTGCCAGGGTCGGGTCGAACGCGGTCAGCTTGATGCCGTCGGGCATCTCAAGCGCATACAGTTCGTCGCCCTTGCCCAGGGACAAGCAGTTCCTTGGGCAGGATGACGCCAGCGGAAGTGCCGATGGAGGCGATCTTGAGCTTCATGGCCGACCCCTTCGTTAGGTAACAACTTGGTATCCGGCAGAGCGCAAGCCCGTCCTGGCTGAAGCGGCTCAGCAACCTGCATGCGCCGATCTCGCCTGCTGCGACCAAGGGGTGTACAAATGTACACCTTGTCCCGGCCGGCCGTTGCACTCCCATGGAACCTCTCTCCCCCAAGCGTCAGGCCGTGCTGGCTTTCCTGCAGGAGCAAGCCCGCGCGGGGGTGTCGCCCAGCCTGGCCGAGATTGCGCAGGCGTTCGGGTTCGCCTCGCGCAATGCCGCACAGAAGCATGTGCAGGCGCTGGCCGAGGCCGGGTTGATCGAGCTGCTGCCCAATCAGAAGCGGGGCATCCGCATGCCGGGCGGCGCCGCGCGCGATGCGTTGCTGGCCTTGCCGGTGCTGGGGCGGGTGGCGGCCGGTGTGCCGATCGGGGCGGATATCGGCCTGGACCGGCAGCTGTGGCTGGACCGCGCGCTATTTGCGTTGCGCCCGGACTATCTGCTGCAGGTGCAAGGCGACTCGATGATCGACGACGGCATCCTGGACGGCGATCTGGTCGGCGTGCATCGCAGCAGCGAGGCGCGCGATGGGCAGATCGTGGTGGCGCGGGTGGATGGCGAAATCACCATCAAGCGGCTGGAGCGCGGTGCCGAACGCATCCGCCTGTTGCCGCGCAACCGCGCGCATGCGCCGATCGTGGTGGCGGCCGATGCCGACTTCGCGATCGAAGGACTGTACTGCGGTCTGATCCGGCAGGGTTGAAATGAGCCAGGAGCCCGCGCGCATCAGGCAGGACGGCAACGCGGCAGTCGCTCTGCCGCTGGACGCCCTGCTGGCCGCGCGCACGGTATGGCGCGCGGGACATGGCACCGCCATCGCCCATGGCGGCGAATCCACCGGGCATGCGGCACTGGATGCGCTGCTGCCCGATGGCGGCTGGCCGCGGCGGGCACTGACCGAGTTGCTGCTGCCCGCGCACGGCGTGGGCGAGATCGCCTTGCTGTTGCCCACGCTGGCGCGCATGACCGGCGCCAACAACCGGGTGGTGCTGGTGGCGCCGCCGTTCATTCCCTACGCGCCGGCCTGGCAGGCGGGCGGGGTGGTGCTGGAACATCTGGAAGTGGTGCAGGCCGAGCCGCGCGATGCCTTGTGGGCGTTCGAACAATGCCTGCGCAGTGGCGCATGCGCGGCGGTGCTGGGCTGGCCGCAGACCGGCGATGCGCGCGCATTGCGGCGGCTGCAGGTCGCCGCCGACAGCGGCAACTGCTGCGCGTTCGCGTTGCGCGATCGCAAGCATGCGGTCAACGCATCGCCGGCCGCGCTGCGGCTGGAATTCCTGCCGGAGCGCGATGCCTGGCAAGTGCGCAAGTGCCGCGGCGGGCAGGTTCCGTCGCAGCCGTTGCGGCTGGCGCATTGAGGCGCGCGCATGTTGTGGGCCTGCATCTTGCTGCCGCAGCTGGCGCTGGACGCCGTCCTTCGGCGTCTGGAGGAACCGCTGGCACCGCTGGTGTTGGTGGAAGGGCCGGCGCAGTTGCGCAGCCTGCATTCGGTCAATGCAGCGGCCGCCGCTGCCGGTCTGAAAGCCGGCATGCGGCTGTCGGCGGCGCATGCGCTGATGTCCCATGTACGCACCATCGATTACGAGGCGCAGGCTGAGGCGCGCACGCAGCGGTTTCTTGCGGCGTGGGCGTACCGGCACAGCTCGCTGGTGAGCCAGCAATGGTCGCGCGCCATCGTGCTGGAGGCCGGTGCCAGTTTTCGATTGTTCGGCCCGTGGCCGCGTTTCGAGCGCCGCCTACGCGATGAACTGCAGGCCTTGGGCTTCCGGCACCGGCTCGCACTGGCACCTACGCCGCGCGCCGCGCGCGTGCTGGCCGGTTTGCGCGATGGCATGGTGGTGACGCAGTTGCCGGCCTTGCACAGCACGCTGGACAAGGTGCCGGTGCGCCGCGCCGCGTTGCCGGGCGATGCCGGCGAGCACCTGCAGCACATGGGCGTGCGCACGCTGGCGGCGGTGCGCGCGTTGCCGCGCGATGGGCTGCGCCGGCGGTTCGGTGCGGGCCTGCTCGAGCATCTGGACCGCCTCTACGGCCAGGTCGACGATCCCCTGGAGTGCTACGCGCCACCGGACCACTTCGACCAGCGCGTGGAACTCGGCTACGAGGTGGAAATGCATCCGGCGCTGCTGTTCCCGCTGCGGCGCCTGATCGGCGACCTGTGCACCTACCTGTCCATCCGCGATGGTGGCGTGCAACGGTTCCTGCTGCGGCTGGAACACGAACAAGGCGCCACCGATGTCGAGATCGGCCTGCTGACCCCGGAGCGCGCGCCGACGTTGTTGTTCGAGCTAGCGCGCAACCGGCTGGAGCGGGTGGATATCCCGCGCCCGGTGGTGGCGATGCGCCTGCTGGCGCGGCAGCTGCCGCCGTTCGTGCCGGCCATGCGCGATCTGTTCGATCAACGTGCGCAGCAATCGGTGGAGTGGCCGCAATTGCGCGAGCGCCTGCGTGCGCGGCTCGGCGATGAGGCGGTGTATCGCGTGCTGCCGGCCGACGACCCGCGCCCGGAACGTGCCTGGCGGCGCGTCATCGGCGATGCGGTGCGCGAAACCCATGCGCCGCCGCGTCCGCCGCGCCCGACCTGGCTGTTGCCGCAGCCGATGCCCCTGCACGAGACGCAGCTGCGCATCATCTCCGGCCCGGAGCGGCTGGAAAGCGGCTGGTGGGACGACGACGAGGCACGCCGCGATTACTACGTGGTGGAAACCGCACGCGGACGCCAGGCCTGGGTGTTTGCCGCGCCAGGCCGTGTCGATGGCTGGATGCTGCACGGGTGGTTCGCATGATCCGGCGCACTCCGTTGCAGCATCGCAGCGTTGCCTGCCGGGCCGGTCGTCGCAGCGGTGCCGTACGCGTGCGATGCCACGCAGCGAAGAAGCAACCGCAACGCGTCGATCTGCAGCGCCTGTGTGGTGGCAGCGCAATGTTGAAAGGGTGCGCGCATGAGCTGGGATGACGCGGTCGATGGTGTGGACCGCGATACGCCCGGTGGGCGCATGCCGCGCGCCTGGACGGTCGCCGCACGGTTGCGCGCGGCAAACGACGACATCGCCCATGCCATGGTTGCCGATGGGCTGCCCGCCTATGCCGAGCTGCACTGCCTGTCGGACTTCTCGTTCCTGCGTGGCGCCTCCAGTGCCGAACAATTGTTCATGCGCGCGCAACACTGCGGCTACAGCGCCCTGGCGATCACCGACGAATGCTCGCTGGCCGGCATCGTGCGTGGCCTGGAAGCCTCGCGCGCCACCGGTGTGCGCCTGATCGTCGGCAGCGAATTCGCCCTGGTCGATGGCACCCGCTTCGTCCTGCTGGTGGAAAACGCGCACGGCTATCCGCAGTTGTGCGCACTGATCACCACTGCGCGGCGTGCGGCAAGCAAGGGTGCGTATCGGCTCGGGCGTGCCGAGGTGGAGGCGCAGTTTGGCGCTGTGGAACCCGGCGTGTTCGCGGTGTGGTTGCCCGGTGCGCAGCCGCAGGCCGAGCAGGGCGCCTGGTTGCAGCAGGTCTTCGGCGAGCGTGCATTCCTGGCGGTGGAACTGCATCGCGAGCAGGACGATGCGGCGCGGTTGCTTGCCCTGCAGCTGCTGGCGCAGCAACTGGGCATGAGCGCACTGGCCAGCGGCGATGTGCATATGGCGCAGCGGCGCGAGCGCATCGTGCAGGACACCCTGACCGCCATCCGCCACGGCTTGCCGTTGGCCGAGTGCGGCGCGCACCTGTTCCGCAACGGCGAGCGCCATCTGCGCACGCGGCGTGCCTTGGGCAACATCTACCCGGACGCGCTATTGCAGGCCACGGTGGACCTGGCGCAGCGCTGCAGCTTCGATATCTCCAGGCTTGAATACACCTATCCACGCGAACTGGTGCCGGAAGGGCATACGCCGGCGAGTTATCTGCGACAGCTCACTGAAGAGGGGATGCGTGAGCGTTGGTCCAACGGGGCGCCGGCCCAGGTAGTGGCGCAGATCGACAGCGAGCTGGAGTTGATCGCCTACAAGGGATACGAGGCGTTTTTCCTCACCGTGCAGGATGTGGTGCGCTTTGCGCGCTTGAAGCACATCCTGTGCCAGGGCCGTGGCTCATCGGCCAATTCGGCGGTGTGTTATGCACTGGGCATCACTGCGGTCAATCCCGGCGAAACCCGTCTGTTGATGGCGCGATTCTTATCCAGGGAACGCGACGAGCCGCCGGATATCGATGTGGACTTCGAGCACGAGCGCCGTGAGGAAGTGCTGCAATACGTCTACAGCAAATACGGCCGCGAACGCGCGGCACTGGCGGCGACGGTGATCTGCTATCGGGGCAAGAGCGCCGTGCGCGATGTGGCCAAGGCGTTCGGCCTGCCGCCGGACCAGATCGCGTTGCTGGCCAATTGCTACGGCTGGGGCAATGGCGATGCCCCGATGGAACAGCGCATCGAAGAGGCCGGGTTCGATCTGGCCAATCCGCTGATCAACAAGATTCTGGCAGTCACCGAGCACCTGCGCGATCACCCGCGTCATCTGTCGCAGCATGTCGGCGGCTTCGTGATTTCGGATGAACCGCTGTCGATGCTGGTGCCGGTGGAAAACGCGGCGATGGCCGACCGCACCATCATCCAGTGGGACAAGGACGATCTGGAAACCATGAAGCTGCTCAAGGTCGATTGCCTGGCACTGGGCATGTTGACCTGCATCCGCAAGACCCTGGACCTGGTGCGCAGGCATCGTGGGCGCGACTACAGCATCGCCACGCTGCCGGGCGAGGATGCGCCCACCTACAAGATGATCCAGCGCGCCGATACCGTGGGCGTATTCCAGATCGAATCGCGCGCGCAGATGGCGATGTTGCCGCGGCTCAAGCCCCGGGAGTTCTACGATCTTGTGATCGAAGTGGCGATCGTGCGCCCGGGGCCGATCCAGGGCGACATGGTGCACCCGTATCTGCGGCGGCGGCAGGGCTACGAGCCGGTCAGTTTCCCCTCGTCCGGCGTGGAAGCCATTCTCGGTCGCACGCTGGGCATTCCGCTGTTTCAGGAGCAGGTGATGGAACTGGTGATCCATGCCGGCTATACCGATAGCGAGGCTGATCAGCTGCGTCGCTCGATGGCGGCCTGGCGACGCGGCGGCGATATGGAGCCGCACCGTGTGCGGATTCGCCAGCTCATGGCCGCCCGCGACTACTCGCCGGAATTCATCGACCAGATCTTCGAGCAGATCAAGGGCTTCGGCTCCTACGGCTTCCCGCAAAGCCATGCCGCCTCGTTCGCCAAGCTTGTCTACGCCAGCTGCTGGCTCAAACGGCACGAGCCGGCGGCCTTCGCCTGCGGGCTGCTCAATGCGCAGCCGATGGGCTTCTACTCGGCCAGCCAGATCGTGCAGGACGCACGCCGCGGCAGTTCCGAGCGCGCGCGCGTGGAGGTGCTGCCGGTGGATGTGTTGCACAGCGTCTGGGACAACACGCTGGTCGGTGGCCGGCCCTGGCGCAGCGACGAAGACCCTGGCGAACAACCGGCGATCCGTCTGGGCATGCGGCAGGTCGCTGGCTTATCGGAAGTGGTGGCCAATCGCATTGTGGCCGCACGCGCGCAGCGGGCCTTCGCCGATATCGGCGATCTGTGCCTGCGCGCTGCACTCGACGAAAAGGCGCGGCTGGCACTGGCCGAAGCCGGCGCCTTGCAGGGCATGGTGGGCAACCGCAACGCCGCGCGCTGGGCGATGGCCGGCGTGGAAGCGCGTCGGCCGCTGCTGCCGGGTAGTCCGCAGGAGCGCCCGGTGGAATTTGAAGCGCCGCGCGCGGGCGAAGAAATCCTGGCCGACTATCGCTCGGTCGGTCTGAGTCTGCGCCAGCATCCGATGGCGCTGCTGCGCCCGCAGATGCGGCAGCGGCGCATCCTCGGCCTGCGTGAGCTGCAAGGCCGCAGTCACGGCAGCGGCGTGCATGTCGCCGGCCTGGTCACCCAGCGCCAGCGCCCGGCCACGGCCAAGGGCACCATCTTCGTCACCCTGGAAGACGAACACGGCATGATCAACGTCATCGTCTGGTCGCACCTGGCGCTGCGTCGCCGCCGCGCACTGCTGGAATCGCGCCTGCTGGCCGTACGCGGCCGCTGGGAGCGCGTGGACGGGGTGGAGCATCTGATCGCCGGCGATCTGCACGACCTCAGCGACCTGCTCGGCGACATGCAGCTGCCCTCGCGGGATTTTCATTGAAACGTTGTCTGGTCTGCGATTGCCGTTGAATTGCGTGCTCAGTAGCAGGGGCGCGATCTTTGTGCTGGATACGAACACGGATGCGAGCGACTTTGCCTGGGTCAGCGATGCGCGTGTATTGATCTCCATTGCACAGAAGCACGGTTTGCTCGACAAACCGTTGCCGAGCGGCGAGCCGTACGCCATCAATGCCGATGGCACCGGTGTCGAGTTGCCGGTGGGCTATGGTGCCCGAGGCACCGGGCTTGGCATATGTGTTCGATACGCAGGAGAAAAAGGCCCAGCATGTGATCGGCCGGCGCAACTGGTTCGATCCCGAGCGCACCGCGACCGTACAGCCCATCGCGCTGCAGGCGCGCGATGGTGTGCCGTTGCATGGCGACCTCTCGCTGCCGCGCACCGGCACGGGAAAGAACCTGCCGATGGCGGTGATGCCGCATGGCGGCCCGTTCGAGATCTTCGACAGTTGGCACTACGGCACCGAAGGCCACGGTTTCTATGCCGAGCCGCATCGGCGTGCGTTCTATACGCAGGTGCTGGCGTTTCTGGCCAGGTTCCTGGGTGGTGCCAAGGCCAACTAAAACCCAACGAGTGGCGTCGGCGCACGCATATCGGAATCTTGTCGACCGCGCTGTCCATGATGACCGTCGCTACGCGCCCGACGGAGCAGCCTGCCGCAAGGCGATGACGCAAAGCCCGGGTGAAGAGCGGCCGTGACGGGTTATCGTCATTCGGCCGGTCTGTGCTACACCATGCAGGCCGGCGCGGCCGCGCCGGCTACCTTCACCCGCGAGGCGATCATGAAGTTGGAGGCATTGTTCGACCAGTTGCACACCTTGCCCACGGTGCCCGAGGTGGCGCAGGACCTGATTGCCCGGTTCGACGATCCGGAGACCAATATCGATGCGTTGGCGCACACGATCGAGCGCGATCCGGTGATCGCGGCCAAGGTGCTGCGGTTGGCCAACTCGGCGCGCTTCCGCGGCCTGCGCGATTCCACCAGCGTGGAAGACGCGGCCATGCGGCTGGGCTTCAACACGCTGCGCACCCTTGTGCTGGCCTCGGCGATGACCGGGGTGTTCCGTGCCGTGCCGGGGTTCGATCTGAAGGCGTTCTGGCGGCACAGTTTCGAGGTGGCCGGCATCTGCCGCCTGCTGGCGCGCCAGCACGGCCTGGATCCGGAAACCGCATTCACCTGCGGCATGATGCACAACATCGGCGAGCTGCTGATCCAGTCCGGCGCTCCGGATTACGCCAGCCGCCTCAATCACGACGCCTCGTCGGCCGGCCATGCCGCCGAAGAAACCCTGCAGTTGGGGTTCGGTTACCCGGAAGTCGGCGCCGAGCTGGTGCGTCGCTGGCAGTTGCCTGTCGTCATCCAGGAAGCGATCGCCTATCAGGTCCGCCCGGCCGCCGCGCCGGACGGTGCGCGTATGCCGCTGGTGGTTGCGCAGGCGGTGCAGGTCTCCGATGCGCTGCACGCGCATGGCGGTGCCACGCCGGCGGCCTTGGACGCGGTGCGCGGTCCGCTGATGGACACGGTGGATCTGGAGACCTTGTTCGCCGCATTGCCGGACGTGATCGAGGCCGACCGCGCATTTGCCGAACTGCTGCATTGATCCAACAGCTGCGACGCTGCCGCCAGCGTCGGCGCAGCCGCTGACGCACCGTCGCCGGCAGCAGATCCCTGGCGTGCAGCAAAGACGGCAACGTCCGGCGATCATGGCCGCCGCGATGTGCGGCGATGCGTGTCCGCCGCTGCCGCTGCAGACTGGTCGGCCATCACGGGCGCGGCCCTTCGCCAGCGCTGGCCGTAAGCCAGCACGGGCAGCCGGCGGCCACACCGGTGCGAGCGGGCGGCACGTGACGACGAGCCGCTCGCTCGTCGTTACCTAGCGGCCACGTCGCGCCTCGCTCATGGCCGCTCCGTCGGTCGACGAGCCGGAAACCGCATGGCCACGCCCTGACGCCATGTGCCGCTGGTGTGCATGCCACGCAGTAGTGTCGGCCAGCTCCACGCTGTGCGACCTCATGCGCTTGCGATCCGCATGCGCGAAGCCGCCGCTGGCGCGCGCTTGTCACCCCGGTTGGCACAGCGCAATGCACTGCCGGCCGCCACAGCAGGCACACTGTCACGCCGCGGCGCAGCTGGACGGAAACCCGCATAGGCGCTAGCGTGGTCCGGATTTTTTGCCACAGGGGAACTGCCCATGAGCCATGACGCGCAGCCGCGCCAGCTCACCTTCCGCGCCGTCGTGCTGGCCATCGTGCTGGCGGTGGTACTTTCGGCCGCCAACGCCTATCTGGGCCTGTTCGCCGGTCTGACCATCGCCACCGCCATTCCTGCCGCGGTCGTCTCGATGGGCGTGCTGCGCCTGCTCGGCGGCGGCACCATTCTGGAAAACAACATCGTCCAGACCGGTGCCTCTGCCGGTTCGTCGATCGCAGCCGGGGTCATCTTCACCATCCCCGCGTTGGTGATCATGGGCTATTGGCCGGACTTCAAGTACTGGTGGGTGCTCGGTATCGCCGGCATGGGCGGGTTGCTCGGGGTGCTGTTCTCGGTGCCGTTGCGGCGTTCGATGATCGTCGAAGATCCGCTGCCCTTTCCCGAAGGCAAGGCGGCGGCCGAGGTGCTCAAGGCCGGCGAAAACCCCGGCCCGGGCCTGAAGATCCTGGCGATGTCCGCTGCGATCGGCGCGCTGGTCAAGCTGGGTGCGGCCAGCGGCCTGCGGGTGATCCCGGACACCTGGGCGCAGGCCACGTATCTGGGCAGCAGCCGTCTGGTCGGCTATCTGGGCACCAACCTGTCGCCGGCGCTGCTGGGCGTGGGCTACATCGTCGGCCTGAATGTCGGCATCGTGGTGCTGTCCGGGTCGATCCTGTCCTGGCATGTCGCCATTCCGCTCTACCAGCAGTTCTTCATGGGTAGCGACCCGGCATTGGCGCAGAGCCTGGTCGGTGCGCCGGCGGCCGATGCGGCGTTCGGGATCTGGGGCGAGAAGATCCGTTACCTGGGTGTTGGCGCGATGCTGATCGGCGGCGTGTGGACGCTGTTCTCGCTGCGCAAGTCGCTGTTGTCCGGCGTCAAGAGCGGCTTTGCCGCCGCGCGCAAGAGCGGTGGCGGTGTGGTCGCCGAGACCGAACGCGACCTGCCGATGAAGTGGATGCTGGTGGCGCTGGTGCTGTGCACCTTGCCGCTGCTGGGCCTGTATCAGGCAATCGTGCAGCAATGGCACGTATCGATCCCGATGACCATCATCATGATTCTGGCCGGCTTTCTGTTCGTGTCGGTGTCCGGCTATCTGGCCGGCTTGATCGGTTCGTCCAACAACCCGGTGTCCGGTATCACCATTTCCACCATCCTGTTCGCCTCGGCGGTGCTGGTGCTGCTGCTCGGCAAGGACGGTCTGGTGCCGGTGGGCATCGGCGCGGCGCCGTTGGGCGCGGTGGCGGCGATCATGATCGGCGCGGTGGTGTGCTGCGCGGCGGCGGTGGGCGGCGACAATCTGCAGGATCTCAAGACCGGTTATCTGGTTGGGGCGACACCCTGGAAGCAGCAATTGATGCTGGCTATTGGCGCTTTCTCGTGCGCGCTGATCATGGCGCCCGTGCTCAATTTACTTGCTGAGGCTTACGGTATTGGCTCCAAGACACTGCCGGCGCCGCAGGCGATGCTGATGGCGTCGGTGGCAAAAGGATTGTTTGGGGGTCAGTTGCCATGGGCCATCATCGCTATCGGTGCAGGTGTGGGTGCGGTGATCATCGCTGTGGATGAGTGGCTGAAGATAACCGGCAAGCGCTTCCGCGTGCCGGTGCTGGCGGCAGCGATCGGTATCTATCTGCCGCTGGAGCTGATGGTGCCGATCTTCATCGGCGGCCTGATCGCGCATCTGGTGGAGCGCTTCCACAAGATCCGCGCCGATGACGAAGATGGCCGTGACCGCGTGCACCGCCCGGGCGTGCTGTTCGCCGCCGGCCTGATCACCGGCGAGGCATTGATGGGTATTGGCATTGCGCTGCCGATCGTGATCACTAATAACAAGAATGTGCTGGCATTGCCTGGAGGTTTTCAGCTCAATCAATGGTTCGGCCTGGCGATCCTCGTCCTGGTCGGCTGGCTGCTGTACCGCGTCGGCAAGCGCGGCGAACAGACCGCCTGAGGGCAACGCTTCGATAAGGCATACCCCTGCATGCCGGATCTGGACGGACACGCATCACTGGATGCGTGTCCGTTTTTTGTTGGTGTGTACGACCGGATTGCCGTTGTTCTGAGTGCATCGCAGCAGGCGCCGTGCGAATACGGCCCTGATGTCGAACGCGGCGAGCACAGCTGCAAGTCGCCGACGCATCAAGCGTATGCTGCTCCCGCGGGCAGCGGGCGACACGCAGGCCATCGCGTCTGCGCCATCGCGATGCCTTTGCGCAGGCTTTACGCCCATACAGGCGTCGTGCATAGCGACTTTATGTCGCTGCTCCGTATCGTGCCGTCTCCCGCAACGATGGTGCACGACGGCTACCCACATGCCTTGATCGATCCCGATGACGCGCCACGACGCACGTCTTTGCGGCGCGTAAACCCCCCACGAAACGATGGGTGTGGAAAAGCGACCTACATCACGTTATGCGACATTGGTGCGCCGTTGAGGTCGCTTTTGTCATCGGCGGCATCTTCGGACCTGCCGACGCCTATAAGATCGACAGGCAACACGCCGCCCCTCAGGCGGCCATGCAGTCGTTCGACATCCACGCGCATTCCCCCTCCCCAACGCTGAGCGTCCACGCGACCTGTCCAGCGTCTTGCCATGGAAACCACTGCAATGCCGACCGCTATCTCCCACCGCCCCACCCGCACACAACGCTCCCCCTTGTTGAACATCGCCCTGGCCGGGGTGCTGTGCAGCCTTGCGCTGCAGGCGCAGGCACAGGAGGCCACCGACGCGGCGCTGTGTACCGATCGCCCGACCAAGGCCAATTCCACCTGTACCGTGCCTGCCGGCGCCTGGCAGCTGGAAACCGACATCGGCAGCTACACCCGCGACAGCCAGCCCGCCACCCGCGTCGAAACCTCGTACTTCACCAACCCCACGCTCAAATACGGCGTCAGCGACCGCATCGATCTGCAGCTCAACTGGGCCCCGCAGCTGCAGGTCAAGACCACCGACCGCGCCACCGGCGCACGCAGCAGCCTGAGCGGCGGCGGCGACATCTTTCTGCGCATGAAGGCGCGTTTCTACGAAAGCGATACCGCCAGCGTGGCGTTGCTGCCGTTCGTCAAGGCGCCGACCGCGCGCACCGGCCTGGGCAACGACGAGTGGGAAGGCGGTGTCGCATTGCCGATCAACTTCGCGCTGCCCAATAGTTTCTCGCTGACCTTCGGGCCCGAGGTGGATTGGTTGGCCGACAGCGATGGCAGCGGCAAGCATGTCGCGCTGATCAATGCGATCAACCTGGGGCATCCGCTCACCGCCAAGCTGTCGATGGCGGTGGAAGTGTGGTCCTCGATCAACCGCGACCCGGCGCAGACCCTCGAACAGTATTCGGCCGACATCGCCGCTGCGTATCTGCTCAATCCGCTGCTGCAGCTGGACGTGGGCGCCAACTTCGGCCTCAACGACCGCACCCCGGACGCGCAGGTGTATGTGGGGATGTCGCACCGCTTCTGACGCGTTAAGCGGGTTGGGCACTGCGACATGCATTGCGGTGTGGCAGCGATGCTGCAGGCTGAGCGGTGCCAGGTGACCGGCACCGCTCAGCCTGCACGCCGCGCCGCACGCGCTGCGCTTGACGACTACACGCGTGCATCTGCGGTGCAGTTGCACCAAGCGCTGTGGCAGATGGCACGCCGCTGCGGCCGCAAGAGTTGCCTCGATGCAGCACAGCTGACATCCCACGCCGTGGCGAGGCGCGCTTTTGCCAGCTGCCCGGCATCCACACGCAGCCATACAGGCAGACCCAACCGCAAGCCTTTGCACGCTCGCCACAGCAACGCCTACCATCGACGTTTTGCCGTTGCGGGAACTCTCGATGAAGCTTCGTTACGCCGTGCTGCCCCTGTGTCTGTTGACCGCCTTGCCAAGTCTCGCCGCTGCGCGCGGATTCGATGTGCGCGACATGGTTGCGCTGGACCGGGTGTCTTCGCCCACGCTCAGCCCCGACGGCAGCGTGCTGGTGTTCGCCAAGCGCCAGGCCAAGAGCAGCAACGGCAAGCCGGCCACCGGCCTGTGGATGCGCAATCTGCGTACCCGCGATGCGGCGCCGCCCAGGCGGCTCACTCCCGAAGGCTGGAACGTCAACAGCCCGGCGCTGTCGCCGGACGGCAAGACGGTGTACTTCCTCAGCAGTAAATCCGGCACCCAGCAGCTGTACGCGCAATCGCTGGCCAGCGGCACGCCGCAGCAATTGACCGCGTTTGCGGTGGATGTGGACAGCTACAAGCTTTCGCCCGACGGCAAGCGCATCGCCTTCAGTGCCGGCGTGTTCCAGGACTGCGGTTCGGACCTGGGTTGCACCAAAACGAAACTCGCCAGCGTCAAGGACGCCAAGGCCAGCGGCGTGGTCTACGACCAGTTGTTCGTGCGGCATTGGGATACCTGGAACGATGGCCGCCGCAATACCTTGTTCGTCGCCGACCTGCCGGCTGCCGGCGGCAAGGCCGTGATCGGTGCTTCGGCGATCAGCGCCACGCTGGCCGGCGATGCGCCCTCCAAGCCGTTCGGCGGCAACGACGACTACGCCTGGTCGCCCGACGGCGGCAGTGTGGTCGCCAGCGTGCGCGTGCCGCAGCCGCACGGACCCGAGGCCGGCAAGCAGGCAACCGCCGGCGCCAAATCCACCGGCAACGACGAGCCGTGGCAGACCAACTTCGATCTGTACCGCCTGGATGCGGCCGGCAAGGCCGCGCCAGTCAATCTGACGGCGGCCAACCCGGCCTGGGATGCCGGCCCGGTGTTCAGCAGCGACGGCAAGACGCTGTACTACCGCGCGATGAAGCGCCCCGGTTTCGAAGCCGACCGCTTCGGCCTGATGGCGATGGACGTGGCCAGCGGCAAGAGCCGCGAGATCGCCCCCAGGTGGGACCGCTCGGCCGGTGAGATCGTCTTGAGCGCCGATGGCGCCAGCCTCTACACCAGCGCCGACGACCTCGGCGAGCATCCGTTGTTCAAGATCGACATCGCCAGCGGCCAGGCGACCAAGCTGGTGGGCGAGGGCAGCGTGCATGCGCCGGCCCTGGCCGGCAACACGCTGGCGTTCACCCGCAACTCGCTCAAGAGCGGCGACCAGGTCTTTGTCAGCGATGTGCAGGGCCAGGGCCTGCGTGCGATCACCCAGAGCGCCGGCGAGTTGCTGCCGGAGGTGCAGTTCGGCGACTACGAGCAGTTCCAGTTCAAGGGCTGGAACAACGACACCGTGCACGGCTATGTGGTCAAGCCGTACAACTACCAGCAAGGCAAGACCTACCCGGTGGCATTCCTGATCCACGGCGGGCCGCAGGGCAGCTTCGGCAACGGCTGGAGCAACCGCTGGAATCCGCAGACCTATGCCGGGCAGGGCTACGCGGTGGTGATGATCGACTTCCATGGCTCCACCGGCTACGGCCAGGAATTCACCGACGCGATCAGCCAGCATTGGGGCGACCGCCCGCTGGAAGATCTGCAGAAGGGCTGGACCGCCGCGCAGAAGCAGTACGGCTTCCTCAACGGCGACAAGGCCTGCGCGCTGGGCGCCAGCTATGGCGGCTACATGGTCTATTGGATGGCGGGCAACTGGAATCAGCCATGGAAGTGCCTGGTCGACCACGACGGCGTGTTCGACAACCGCACCATGGGCTACGCCACCGAGGAACTGTGGTTCAGTGAATGGGAAAACGGCGGCACGCCCTGGCAGAACCCGGCCGGCTACGAGAAGTTCAACCCGGTGCTGCACGTTGACAAGTGGAAGGTGCCGATGCTGGTCATCCACGGCCAGCAGGATTTCCGCATCCCGGTCGAACAGGGCCTGGCCGCGTTCACCGCGCTGCAGCGCAAGGGCATCGACTCCAAGTTCCTGTACTTCCCGGACGAGAACCACTGGGTGCTCAAGCCGGACAACAGCGTGCTGTGGCACGACACCGTCAACAGCTGGCTGAAGCAGCATATCGGCCAGTGAGGTCGCGACCGGCACGCCGCCCGGAGCGGCGTGCCGGTTGGTGCGGCGATGACGCGTTAGGACTCAGCCTTCAATGCGGGTTGTAAGGCGTTCGTTCGGTTTGCTCAGTTCGGCAACTGATCGCGTTTGGCCAACTGGCCTTCGACGATCTGCAGGATCTCCGCCACCGCGATGCCGAACGCGCCGGCATTGCCGGCGTCGAACGCGGCCTTCCATTCCGCGTAGCCCGGCAGGTAATCCTGATTGGGCGCGGCAGTGCCGACGTGTTCGGCAGCGCTGCGCTCCAGGGTCTGCGCGATCACCGGGATGTGCGGCAGCGCATCCACAATCCCATCGGGCAATCCTGCGTGACGTACCTGGATGTCGCTGATACGCACGTGCAGGATCTGGCCGCCGTGGGGATGCACATCGATCTGGTTGATCAGCAGCAGCGGCGTCTCCGACGCGGTACGCCCACGGCAGCGCCAGAGCTGGCCGACCGCATAGGCTGGAGAGGTGGTGTCGAGCATCGGGTACTCCACGATCAAACCGCAATGATGCAATGTGCTTGCGGAGATGGCGGCTCCGCGCCGTGCCGGCCATCAAGGGGGGTTAGTCAGGTGCACAACCCGACGCATGCGCAGCCGCGCCTCGCCCGTCAGGCGATGTCCGCAGGTGCCACGTCGAGCCTGACAGGATGAGTCCGCTTGCAGCAGGCCGAGATGGCCTGGTGCACCGTATCTGGCTGAATGTCAGCATGAGCCAGCAGTGCCGCAGCGCACCCAAGCCATGTCAAAATAGCGATTCTTTAACATCACCAGTCTCCTGCCAGGATCGCAAGGCCGTCCGCATGCGCACGTTGTTCCGCCCTTCACTGTGGGCGCTCGCCCTAGTCTGTAGTCCTGCCCTGAATGCCGCATCGCGGCCCACGGTCGTGCCCGCGCGTGCGCCCGTGTCTGCGCCTGCCGCCGTCGGCACCGATGCGGTGACCAGCGATCCGGAGGTGCCGCTGCCGGCAGCGCTGAAGGCCGGCATGGGCTACCGCGCGTTTGCGCATGCGGTGATGGAGCAGGGCTGGCAGCTGGTGGATCCGCTCGCCGCCGACAGCTGCATGGCCGCCGGCGATTGCGCCATCGAGTTCATCGCCCCCGGTGGCAGTGCGCGCCTGCAGGTGCAGGTCGGCTCGCAGTCCGGTGCGGCGGTGGTCAGTGGGTGGCGCGCGCAACAGGTGCCATTGGATCGCATCGGCAATCCCACCGCAGCGGCGGTGGACAGCAAGGCTGCGCCGGCCGCGTCCAACGCGGCCGACACCCCGCGCTGAGCGCGGTGCGCCGGCGTCTGGTACGCGCGGCGTATCATGGCGCTGCATGCGCTGCGGCCTGCCTCGGTGGCGCGTGTCATCGCCAGCTGCGTCTTTCCTGATCCCGAGTCCAGTCCTGCATGACCTCCATGAAGAGCATCGATCCTGCCGATCTGGAAGCGTTGTTCGATGCGGTGCCGGACGTGCTGTTCTTCGTCAAGGATCGCGAGGGCCGCTATACCCACGTCAACCAGACCATGCTGCGGCGCCTGGGCCTGAAATCGCGCAAGGAACTGATCGGCAAGCGCGTTGCCGAGGTCTATCCCAGCGGACTGGGCACCAACTACGCCAATCAGGACGAGCAGGTGCTGGCCGGTGAAGTGATCGACAACCTGCTGGAACTGCATCTGTTCGCCAACCGCGAACCGGGCTGGTGCCTGACCTGCAAACGTCCGCTGCTGGTCGACGGCAAGGTGCAGGGCATCATCGGCATCTCGCGCGATCTGGGGCCGCAGGACGGGCACGAATCGCAGTACGAAAAATTGCGGCTCGCGCTGGCGTACCTCAACGCCAATTACGCGCAGAACGTGCGCATGCAGGCGTTGGTGGAGATCACCGGTTTTTCGATGTCCAAGCTGCAACGCTCGTTCCGCAAGGTGTTCCAACTGACCCCGCAGCAGGTGCTGGCCAAGCTGCGTTTGCAGATGGCGATGCATCTGCTGCACGGAAACAAGAGCCTCACCGAAATCGGGCATGCCTGCGGTTTCAGCGATCAAAGCGCCTTTGCGCGGCAATTCAAGCTGGCGGCCGGCATGACGCCACGCGAATACCGCGCGCTGGCGAACGCGGCACAGTTTCCTGTCGAACCGGCTTAGCGCATCCGACAAGACGGCTGCTCAGCTGCTGAGTTAGCCGAGCACGGTGCTTGCGGGGAACTGGGTGAATCCATCGGGATTCCGGGTTGCATCCCCGTCTGGTAGATGCAGTCAAAAGTCTAGTCGTCGAGTGTGCGGCGCCCTCACCGCTTGCGGGACACGCCGTGAATCGGTCCGTGGAGGCTCGGTGGCGGCATCCATGCCGCCACACGGTCCCGCAAGCGGCGAGGGCACCGCACCAGACAGTTGGTCGGCTGCTTTCTTGAAAGCTTGTTGCTCAGCCTGGGCAGAAGAGAAGTTGGTAGGTCGCGTGTTGAAAGCCTGTTGGCGCCTCCGCTTGCATTGGGAAGGCTCTAAGAAGCTGCCTGGACCCAGAGTGATCCGCCCAGCGCACCGCATGTTCCTGCTTGCAACCATGCGCACCGACCCTCTCGACGGGTCCTTGCCCGCTCACCGTCGCGGGACCTTTAGCGGCATGGATGCCGCGCCAGAGCCTACACGGACGTACTTGCGGCGTGTCCCGCGATGGTGGCCCGGCAAGGGCCTTCCCAGCCGAGTCGCAGCCCGCCGCTCTGCTACCGACCCAGCCGCGCACCGACACCCCAAAGACATGACCGCGCAACAACGTAAAGACAGCCGGGATTCCAAATCGCAGCGTCGTTTATCAGGTGCGGCTAAAAGAAGGGTTGAAAGCTGGCCATCGCAGAGGATGCGTTGGCTGCACTATCGACGATGAAGTGCTGCCTGCATAAACGACTTGGGCGCGAACGACATAGAAGTCGTTCGCGCCCAGGCCTGTGCAATCCATGCGGATGCGATTACGCCAGCATGCGCACCTTCGGTTCGCGTGCCCACTGGCGGGTCTTGGCGGCAGTGATGAATGCGTTGGTATCTGCCGCCGCGATCACGCCTGCGTCCTTGCCGACATTCCCTGCCTTGAGCAGCAGCTGTGCGCCGTCGTCGTAGGCGATCGCCTTCAGATGCGCCCACGCATTGCTGACGAAGTCCAGCGCTGCCGATTCGCGTGTCAGCGCCTTGGCTGCCTCGGACGACAACACCACCGCCACCGCATCGAACACCACCGACGGTGTGCCGGCCAGCTGACCATCGGCGGCCAGTTGCTTGCCGTCGCTGAGCTTGGCGCCGCCCAGCTTCGGCGCCACGATCTTGACCGCGGCGCCGGCAGCTTCGGCGGCCTTGCGCACGGCCTTGATCGTCGCTGCATCGGAGCCGTCGTGAATCAGGATGCCGACCGTGCGGCCCTGCAAGGTGTCCTTCATCTTGCCGATCAGCTGCAAGGCTGGCGACAGCGGCATATCGGTCGGCGCGACCGCAGCCGGCGGTGCAGGCGGCAACGTGGTCATGCCCATTCCATCGGCCACGCGCTGCGCCAGCGTCGGGTCGATGTGACGCAGGTGGCCGACGATGGCTTCGCGCACGTGCGCGGTTTCCACCTTGGACAACTCGAACACCAGCGCCGATGCCATATGCGCCTGTTCCGGTGCGGTCTGGCTGCGGAAGAACATGCGTGCCTGGCTATAGTGATCGGCAAAGCTTTCTGCGCGCACGCGGCCCTTGGCACCATCTTCGGCCGGTGTTGCGTGGCTGGGGAATCCAGGCAGCGCCTCACGCGGTGCATCGGCCTGCAGCGAGCTGGGCTCGTACGCGACACGGCCCTTGGGCACGCCCATCTGCATATGGCCGTCGCGCTGATTGTTGGCGAACGGGCACTTGGGCGCATTGACCGGGATCTGGTGGAAGTTCGGTCCACCCAGGCGGCTCAGCTGCGTATCCAGATACGAGAACAGGCGGCCCTGCAGCAGCGGATCGTTGCTGAAGTCGATACCCGGCACGATGTTGGCGGGGCAATACGCCACCTGTTCGGTCTCTGCAAAGAAGTTGTCCGGCCAGCGGTCCAGCACCATGCGGCCGACGATCTGCAACGGCACCAGTTCTTCGGGAATGACCTTGGTCGAATCCAGGTGGTCGAACGGGAATGCATCGGCTTGCGCTTCGGTGAACAGCTGCACGCCCAGTTCCCACTCGGGGAAGTCGCCGCTTTGGATCGATTCGAACAGATCGCGGCGATGGAAGTCCTGATCGGCGCCGGCGATCTTCACTGCCTCGTCCCAGATCGTGGACTGCAGGCCGAGCTTGGGGCGCCAATGGAACTTAACGAAGGTGCTGTCGCCATTTCCATTGAGGAAACGGAAGCTGTGAATGCCGAAGCCTTCGATCATGCGCAGCGAGCGCGGAATGGTGCGGTCGCTCATCGCCCACATGATCATGTGCATCGATTCGGGGCTCAGCGAGATGAAATCCCAGAAGGTGTCGTGCGCACTGGCGGCCTGCGGGAAACCGCGGTCCGGTTCCATCTTCACCGCGTGGATCAGGTCGGGGAACTTCATCGCGTCCTGGATGAAGAACACCGGGATGTTGTTGCCCACCAGATCCCAGTTGCCTTCCTTGGTGTAGAACTTCACCGCAAACCCGCGCACGTCGCGCGGCGTGTCCACCGAGCCGGCGCCACCGGCGACGGTGGAAAAGCGCGTGAACAGCGGGGTCTTTTCGCCGACTTCGGTGAAGATCTTGGCGGTGGTGTACTGGCTCAAGGACTTGGTCAGCTCGAAATAGCCATGCGCCGCGCTTCCGCGCGCATGCACGATGCGCTCGGGGATGCGCTCGTGATCGAAGTGGGTGATCTTCTCGCGCAGGATGAAGTCTTCCAGCAGCGTCGGCCCGCGCGGCGTGGCGCGCAGCGAATTCTGGTTGTCGCCAACCGGAATGCCCTGGTTGGTGGTCAGCTGCGGATGCGTGCCGCCGGCCTTCTGATGCAGTTCATCGCCCGCACCGCGCAACGTGTCGGGAGTTGCGCTGGCGGCAGCGGTGGACGGAAGTTGCGCGGACTTGCTGGGGGACTTGGGCATGGGACTCCACTCTGGCGGGCTTGAAAATGCGGGCTGGTCCGCCGAGCCTGGGAGTGGCGCTGTTAAGTACGCGTGTCTGCATGCGAACGAATACTCACATACCGCCAGAAACTTGCGCTGGGTCGCGGCTGCCTGATGCGTCTGTCACGCAATGCACTGACGCAAGGTCTGCATCTCAAGCAGCGAACGCAACCGTTGCCGGCTGACTACAGTAGATCCAGCGGCTGCTTGCGGGTCGGGGGCGGAAACGCACGGTCCAGTTCGGCAAGGTCCTGCGCCTCCAGTTGCAGCGTGCACGCCGCTGCATTCGCGCGCACGTGCGCAGGCGTTCCCGATTCGGGAATGGCAATGACCTGGCCGCTGCGGATCGCCCACGCCAGTGCCACGGCAGTGGCGGCCACGCCGCGTCGCTCGCCGATCGCGTGCAGCACCGGATGATCCAGCAATGCGCGGCTGCCCAGCGGCGAGTACGCCATCACCGTCACCTGGTGCTGCGCGCACCATGGCAGCAGGTCGAACTCGATGCCACGGCTACCGGCGTGATACAGCACCTGATTGACCAGGCAGTGTTGCCCGCCATCGATGCGCCACAGGTCCTGCAGATCGTCCACATCGAAGTTCGACACGCCCCAGTCGCGGATCTTGCCGGCATCGCGCAGGGCCTCGAAGGCATCGACCACTTCGCGCAGATCGCTGCCGCCGCGCCAGTGCAACAGATACAGATCCAGTGTGCGCACGCCAAGCCGCTGCAGGCTGGCCTCGCAGGCACGCGCGATGCCGCGCGCGCTGGCATTGCTCGGCAGGACCTTCGATACCAGATAAGGCCGCTGCACGTCATCCATGGCCTGGCCGATCAGTTGCTCGGACCGGCCATTGCCATACATCTCGGCAGTGTCGATCAAGCGCATGCCCAATTGCTGGCCTGTCTGCAGCGCCTCGATCTCCTGCTGCGGCGCGTGTCGCCCCTGGCCCAGATTCCACGAGCCGAGCCCGAGTGCCGGCACGCTGCGCCCGTTGCGCAGGCGTACCGTGGGGCAGGGGGATGAGGTGGGGACGGACATGGGTGGCTCCTGGACGATGCGATCAATGCGAGGGTGACTGTGCCGGCGTTGCTGCCGCGTGCGGCAGCGTTAGCGTTGCCTGTGCATCCCAGAACGCGCAGCGATGCCGCTGCGCGAAGTCGGGCGTTGCGCCGATCCTGCCGGGCGACAGCGTCAACGGAGCGTCGCCATCGAAGCGCGGCCACTGCGGACGGCCAGCCCCATTGGGGTCGCCGGTGCGGGCAAATGCGCCCCAGTAATCCTGCAGCGTGTCGGCGAAGGCCTGCTGCGCCGGAGTGAACGTCGGTTTGCCACTGAGCACCCACGGGCGCTGAAACAGGTACACCAGCTCGGATGCGTGATACGCGCCCAACGGATGCGAGAGCGGCAGGCGCAACAGGCCGTATGGCGCCTGCGGGTCGTCGAATTCGTACGCATACACCGGCGCGTGGGTACGCAAGGCCTGGCCCAGTCGACGTGTCGGGCAGGCGAATCCGCCATCGGTGACGATGTCGGCGAATGCATCCCAGCGCGATTGCGCGGCAACGTCCGCGTAGCGCGCCAAGATCCCTGTGGGGTCGGCATGCATGCGCTTGAGGCGCGCCTCATAGCCGCTGCGCAGGTTGAGCTTGCCGATGTAGGACAGCAACTGCGCAAACAGCCGCCCTTCGTTGCGGTTGGTGCCGATCAGCACCGGTACCTGCGCATGTTGCAGGTTGCCGATCACCTCGGCGGGCGGCAACGGCAAGACCTCGCCGCCGGACATCGGCGCCCACGCGTCGCTGCCGGTCAAACCACGTCGCTGCGGTTTGGCGTCGGCCACGGTGTCGGCAGGCAGTGCGCGCAGGCATGCGGCAACATCGCTTGCGCGCTCGCAGCCAAGCGTCTGCGCCATGCGCGCACCGCCGCGCTCGGCCTCGGCGCGCGGCAGGCTGGAATCGCTGGCCAGGCAACTGCCGCTTTGCAGGATTGCGCGTTGGAACAGACCGGCCGCGCCCGGGGAGGCGAGTTGATAGCAGATGCTCCAGGCACCGGCCGATTCGCCGAACACGGTGACGTTGTGCGCATCGCCACCGAAGGCGGCGATATTGCGCCTGACCCAGCGCAACGCAGCCTGCTGATCCTGCAAGGCATACGCGCCTTCGCCTTCGCCGCGCAGCGCCGGATGCGCAAAGAAACCGAACACCCCCAGCCGATAATTGGGCGCCACCACGATGACGTTCTGCCGTGCCGCCAACGCACTCAGGTCGTAGTCGACATTGCTGCCCAGCTCCAGCGCGCCACCGTAGATCCACACCATCACTGCGCGCGGATGCGCCGGCGCGGGGCCGGGCGGCGCATAGACGTTGAGGGTGAGGCAATCCTCGGAGACCTGCTTCTGCCCGAAGCGATAACGCGGCAGGCACGCCGGCCCGGCCTGGGTGGCAGCGCGGACTCCCGTCCAGGCTGGCGCCGCCTGCGGCGCGCGAAAGCGCAAAGCGCCCACCGGCGGCGCGGCGAACGGCACGCCCAAAAACACCCGCCCCTGCGCGCCGGCAACACCGCGGATTGCACCGGCATCGGTCTGCACCACCTCGGCCTGCGCATCGGCCGCATGCACCAGTGCCGGCACCTCGCCAGGGCGGCGTGGCGCGCAGGCGGTCAGCGTGCAAGCCGCCAGCAGGAGGATGCCGATGTGTTTCAGTTGAAGCATGCGCAGGTCTGCCATGTGCGTGAGGACGTCGGTCATCATCTCTTTCGCACGTGTAGGGCAGGAAAACGTGTGGTTGGCAGGCACCCGCATGCGATGGCCGGGTACACGCATCGCTGGGGAGTGAGCGGGTATCGCTTCCTGCGGCGCATGTGCAGCTTCCGGCGCAGTTGTCCTGCCGGAACTGTCGATGCATCCACCGGCGAGGCGCAGATGGCATCGCTATCGCCTGGTCGAGTGCGATGCTGCGATGAGCGCAGCACGCGCCGGAGGGCAATTTTTCACCGCTGCCCATGAAGCGCCGCCCATCGCCCCGGCTGTGACAAACGCAAAACCTATGTTGGCAGAAGCGCCGGCCCCTCCCGGCACGGCAACAAAAAACCCAGCCGTGTGACCGGCTGGGTTTCGCTTTTTTACCTGGTGGTGGCGCTTACGCCTCCACGTCGTCCTTGTACGCGTCTACCGGGATGCAGGCGCACATCACGTTCTTGTCGCCGTAGACGTTGTCCACGCGCGCCACCGGCGGCCAGTACTTCTGCTGCTTGAGGCCCGGCAGCGGGAAGGCGGCCAGTTCGCGCGGGTAGGCATGGGTCCACTCGCTGGCCGACACCTGGGTGGCGGTATGCGGGGCGTGCTTGAGCGGGTTGTCGTCGCGGTCCAGGCGGCCGTCTTCGATGGCGCGGATTTCTTCGCGGATCTGGATCATCGCGTCGATGAAGCGGTCCAGTTCGTGCTGCGATTCGCTTTCGGTCGGCTCCACCATCAAGGTGCCGGCGACCGGGAAGCTCAGCGTCGGCGCGTGGAAGCCGAAGTCGATCAGGCGCTTGGCGATGTCTTCGGCGCCGATGCCGCTGGCCTTTTCCAGCGGACGGACGTCGAGGATGCACTCGTGCGCCACCAAGCCGTTACGGCCGGTGTACAGCGTCTTGTAATGAGAGCTGAGGCGCTTGGCGATGTAGTTGGCATTGAGCAACGCCACCTGGGTCGCCTTGCGCAGACCGCCACTGCCCATCATGGTCACGTACATCCAGCTGATCGGCAGGATCGAGGCCGAGCCGTAGGCCGCCGCGCTGACCATGCCGCCGATGCGCGAGGAGTGTCCACTCCCGCTTTCGGAGTTGAGTCCGCCGTCATGGATGGTGGCAGTTTGACCTTCGCCGGCATGGATGCCGGCACGAGGCAGGTATGGCGCCAGATGCGACTTCACCGCACACGGGCCCACACCCGGGCCGCCGCCGCCATGCGGAATGCAGAAGGTCTTGTGCAGGTTCAAGTGCGACACGTCCGAGCCCCACTTGCCGGGCTTGGCCACGCCGACCAGGGCATTCATGTTGGCGCCGTCGGTGTAGACCTGGCCGCCATGCGCGTGCACGGCTTCGCAGATCGCCACCACATCCTCTTCGAACACGCCGTGGGTGGACGGGTAGGTGATCATCAACGCGGCCAGACGCTCGGAGTACTTTTCCGCCTTGGCGCGGATGTCGTCGACGTCGACATTGCCGTTGGCATCGCATTTGGTCACGACCACGGTCATGCCGCACATCTGCGCCGAGGCCGGGTTGGTGCCGTGGGCGGATTCGGGAATCAGGCAGATGTCGCGATGCGCTTCACCACGCGCGCGGTGATAGGCGCGGATCGCCAGCAGGCCGGCGTACTCGCCCTGCGCGCCGGAGTTGGGCTGCAGGCTCACCGCATCGTAGCCGGTGCATTCGACCAGCATCGCTTCCAGTTCCTCGATCAGCTGCGCGTAACCGGCCGACTGCTCGGCCGGGGCCAGCGGGTGGATCGCGCCGAACTCGGGCCAGGTCACCGGGATCATTTCGGCGGTGGCGTTGAGCTTCATCGTGCAGCTGCCCAGCGGGATCATGGTGCGATCCATCGCCAGGTCCTTGTCGGCCAGCGAGCGCATGTAGCGCAGCAGTTCGTGCTCGCTGTGGTGGGTGTTGAATACCGGGTGGGTCAGGAACGCGCTGCTGCGCAGCAGGCCGTGCGGCAACGCGTCGGCAGTGGCCGCATCGAGCGCGTCCACGTCTGCCTGCGCACCGAACAGCGCGGCCAGTGCGACCACATCGGCACGCGTGCTGGTTTCATCCAGGCTGATGCCGACCGCTTCGCTGTCGATCGCGCGCAGGTTGATGCCGGCCGCGCGGGCCTTGGCGTGGATGGCGTCGGCATCGATCGCCTTGACATGCAGGGTGTCGAAGAAATGCTCCCCCACAGTGACGCCGGCACCGCGCAGGGCGGCGGCCAGGATCGCAGCAAGGCGATGCGTGCGGCGTGCGATGCGGGTCAGGCCCTCGGGGCCGTGGTAGACCGCGTACATCGAGGCCATCACCGCCAGTAGCACCTGCGCGGTGCAGATGTTGGAGGTGGCCTTCTCGCGGCGGATGTGTTGTTCGCGCGTCTGCAAGGTGAGGCGGTACGCCGGGTTGCCGGCGGCATCGATCGACACGCCGATCAACCGGCCCGGCATCGAGCGCTTGTAGGCATCGCGGCAGGCCATGAAGGCCGCATGCGGGCCACCGAAGCCGAACGGCACGCCAAAGCGCTGCGAGTTGCCGACCACGATATCGGCGCCCCATTCGCCGGGCGCGGCGATCAGGGTCAGTGCCAGCAGGTCGGTGGCCACCGCGACCAGGCCGCCGCGCGCGTGCACGGCATCGGCCAGCGCGGCGTGATCGCCGATGTGCCCGAAGCTGTCCGGATACTGCAGCAGCACGCCGAAGCACTCGGCCTGCAAGGCTTCTTCCGGCGTGCCGACGCGCAGCACGATGCCCAGCGGCTCGGCGCGGGTGCGCAGCAGTTCCAGCGTCTGCGGGTGCACCGCGTCGTGCACGAAGAAGGTGTCCGACTTCGACTTGGCCGAGCGCTTGGCCAGCGTCATCGCTTCGGCCGCGGCAGTGGCCTCATCCAGCAGCGAGGCATTGGCGATCTGCATGCCGGTGAGGTCGGCGCACAGGGTCTGGAAGTTGATCAGCGCTTCCATCCGGCCCTGCGAGATTTCCGCCTGGTAGGGGGTGTAGGCGGTGTACCAGGCCGGGTTTTCCAGGATATTGCGCAGGATCACCTTCGGCGTATGGGTCCCGTAATAGCCCTGGCCGATAAAGCTGCGCTGCACCTGGTTCCTGCTGGCGATGGCGCGGATCTTGGCCAGCGCCTCTTCTTCGGTGATCGCCTCCGGCAGCGCCAGCGCCGCTGGCGACTTGATGTTGCCGGGCACGATCGCATCGGTCATCGCATCCAGCGAGGCGTGACCGACCACCTCCAGCATCTGTGCGATTTCTGCGTCATTGGGGCCGATATGGCGTTCGACGAACGCGCTGTGATGTTCGAGGTCGCGCAAGCAGGACGTGGTCTGGGACATGGCGGGCATCCGGGGCAGAGGGCAGACGAATGGTCGACCGCCACCGGACCGGCGTGACGCGCGCAGCGCATCACCTCCTGTCGCAGCGACAGTCTTCCTCGCGCCCCTCTGTCCTTTTGCCTGAGAGTTTAAGAACGCGGCATGGCGCTGGGGCCTGCCTGCGTTCCGTGCCCCTTCGGCGCCGGCATCGGCCGGTCTCTCCAGAGTTGTACTGCGGATGGTATCGGGCCTGAGCGATTACGGGCTGTTGCGCCTTCGGCAGCGGCAGTGCCGCTTCTCCCACCATGTTGCCGGCCGATTATAGCCTGCGGGGGGCCCCAGGAGCGGTGGCAGGCGGGCGCAGTCACCGGGGTTGCTTAACCTTGCAACGGCGAGCGCCTATCATCGACGCCCCTGTGCTCATCCCGACGCTGCCCCCAGGCCAGCGCCGGCGTGCGTCCCCCCGATGCACCACGTTTCGGATCCCTGCATGCCCCCCACCACGCCTTCCACCCGTCGCATGGCGCTGCTGCTCGCCGGGTTGGCGATGTTCGGCCCGTTTTCCATCGACACCATCTTCCCGGCGTTCTCGCGGCTCAGCCGCAGCCTGGCGGTGGACGAGGTGGCGATCCAGCAGACCATCAGCGTCTATCTGCTCGCCTACGGGCTGATGAGCATCGCGCACGGCCCGTTGTCCGATGCCTGGGGCCGCAAGCGGGTGATCCTGGGCGGGCTGGTGCTGTTCATCGTCGGCTCGGTGGGCTGCGCGCTGTCGCAGGATCTGTCCACCCTGCTGGCGTTCCGCGCATTGCAGGGCCTGTCGGCCGGGGTGGGCATGATCGTCGGGCGGGCGGTGATCCGCGACCTGTTCCACGGCGCGGACGCGCAACGGCTGATGAGCCAGGTGTCGATGATCTTCGGCATCGCCCCGGCGATCGCGCCGATCATCGGCGGCTGGATCCTGCTCAGCGGTGCCGGCTGGCCGCTGATCTTCTGGTTTCTGGTGGCATTCGGGCTGGTGTTGCTGATCGCTACGCTGACCTGGCTGCCGGAGACCCATCCGCCGGAGGCGCGCACGCCGCTGCAGCTGCGCCGCCTGATGCACGACTACGTGCGGATCGGCTTCAACCCGCGTTTCCAGCGGCTGGCCGCGGCCGGTGCGTTCAACTTCGCCGGCATCTTCCTGTACATCGCCTCGGCGCCGGTGCTGATCATGCGCCACCTGCACCTGGGCGAGGGCGACTTCGCCTGGCTGTTCATTCCCACCATCGGCGGCATGACCCTGGGCTCGTTCCTGTCCGGGCGCATGGCCGGCAGCATGGAGCCGGTGCGGCAGATCCGCATCGGCTTCATCTGCTGCGGCGTGGCGGCGCTGGCGAATCTGGGCTACACCATGACGGCGGCGCAGATCGCCCTGCCCTGGGCGGTGCTGCCGATCTTCCTGGCCGGCTTGGGCATGGCGCTGATCTTCCCGATCCTGGCGCTGGCCGTACTGGACATGTATCCGCATCAGCGCGGCCTGGCCTCCTCGCTGCAGGCCTTCACCCAGCTGATGACCAATACGCTGGTGGCCGGGGTGCTGTCGCCGCTGCTGAGTGAACACCCGCGCCATCTGGCGATCGGCATGACCGGTTTTTTCCTGCTGGGCTGGCTATTCTGGCGTTGGGAACGCCGCAGCGGCCGCCGTCTGCGCCGCCGCCAGGCCGAAGAGGCAGTGCCTCTGGAGCCGGCCGACCATCTCTGACCTCACAGGAGCCTGCATGTCCACCGATTCCAAGCTGCGCCGCGATGCCCGCAAGCGCGCCGCCGAGCGCCAGCGCAACCAGGCCGCCGCCAATCCCGCGCCGGTCTCGCCGATCGAGCCGCATGCCGAACTGCGCGACCAGCAGCGCACGCTGCTGGCCGGCATCGTCCGCCGCGACGGCGAATGGGTGCTGGGCATGGACGGCCGCATCGCCGGCGAGAGCACCAGTGCCGCCCAGGTGCTGGCCCTGATCATGCGCGCGGCCGAGCTGCACGAACTCCAGGGCACGCCGGTACGGCTGACCTATTCGGACGCACTCAAGGACGCGGCGCATGCCGAGGCGGCCGCCGACGGCAGGGATTTCGAGGCGTTCCGGATCGAGTTCGCGCAGAAGCTGGTGCCCGCGCGTACCAACTGAGGCGTACACGCCGCGGTGTCAGCGACGCCGGCTCGGACACTGCCCATTCAACGTCGATGGGCGGTGTTGGAGACCGAAGTGCGCCAGCGCTCATCGCAGCATTGGCCAATGCTGCGCTGGATCAGCGCGCCGGCGCCTGTCGCTGGACGTCCTGCTGCTGCGCCTGTTCCTGCGCGGCGGCGTTGCGCTCCTGCTGGGCACCCAGTGCCTGCGCGCGCTGCAGGCTGTTGTCCACCGGCGTCTGCTGCGCGGCCCGGGCATCGAAGGGTCCGCGCAGGTGCGCCGGCGAATCCAGCGCTCCCTGGACCACGAAGCCCTGCGCCGGGTCGCGGCCGAGCACCACGTGATCGACACGCTGCAGCCCGTGCTCGCGTGCGGCCACCAGCGCGCCGGCTGCCAGGCGCTCGCTGTCCGCATCGGGTACGCGGCCGCGCGCGGCTTCCAGTTGTTCCACGGCTGCGGTGCATTGGCTCAGCAGCGCATGGTCCGGACTGGCCGGATTGCGCAGGTCCGAAGCCGCGCTTGCCGTACCCGCCTGGCGCGGAAGTACCTCGGCATCGATGCGCTGCAACTGGCCGTCGTATGTTCCATCGGCGCCGTCGGCGATGCGCTGCAGCCGCTCGACGAATGCATACGGCTCGCCGCCCACATTGCGGGCCATCGCGATCGCGAAGCGTTCGGGTGACTGCGGCGCGGCGTTGCGGTCGCCGACCAGCGCCGTCAGCGCGCTGCCGCCGATCCTGCCGGCTTCCACCCCGGCCTGGGTCTGCTGCAGCAGCGCCTGCATCTGCGCCTCGCTGAAGGCCAGCGTGGTCTTCTGCCCTGGCACGATCGCACCGGTGCCCGCCATGTCGCCGCTCAGCGCGCTGTTGAGATTCTGTGCAATCGCCTTTTCCTCGCTGGCCTCGTTGCGCCCGCTCAGGCGTTGCAGCAGCCCCGGCGCGGCAACATCGCCATCGATCTCGAAGCGGTAGCTGCGTTCCTGCACGCGTTCGGTGTCGTTGCCGTCGTACTGGCGCACGATCGTCAGCGGCACATTGTCGCCGTATTGCAGCTGCTGCACCACGGTGTAGCCGTCCTGGCCCGGTGTGCTGATGCGCACCTGGCTGCCCTGGTTGCGGTTGCCGGCCACATCGGCGCTGAGCGGGCCCAATTCCAGCTGCAGACGCTGCTGCGAGCTGAAGTCGACCCGCTCCAGCGTCTGCAGTTCATCGACGCCGGGCACGCCCGGTGCCATCTTGCCCTCGCGCATGAACGCGCCCATGGCTGCGCGCGCACGCGGATCGGCCAGGTCGAACTGCGCGCTTTCTACACGCGACTGGCCCAGGGCGTCGGCGCGCCCGAGCAGGGCCTGCGCCGGTCCCGCCTTCAGGCCAACGGCGTTCACCGCCTCGATGGCTGCGTTGGGCCCGGTCACCACACGCACGTGGCGCTCGTCCACCCGCTCGATCAGGTAGCTGCGGCCGCTGGCTTCGGTGATCTCGCTCTGCATGGTGAGGTGTTGCAGACTCGCCGAGGCGTCGCGCTGAGTGTAGGTCTGAGCGTCCATCACCGCGCGCGCGCCGATCGGCAGGCTTTCCGGCTGCAGCGGATTGACGCGGGTGGCCGCCTCTGCAGGCTGGTCGGCACCGGGCAGCGTCAGGGCGTACCGCATGCGCTGCCCGGCACTGGTGCTGGCCTCGATGCTCAGTTTGCTGTCGCCGAGCCTGGTCTGCAGGCGTTGCTGCTGGCCGGTGTTGGCATCGGCCTCGAGGTTGAAGGTGGTGGTCTTCGCCTCGGCGTCGCTGAGCTTGCCCAGGCCGAGCGAGCGGCTGCTGCGCAGGCTGTTCTCGCCCAGCGGCTGCGTCGGACTGCCGCTGCTGTGCTGGCTGGTATGGGAATACTTGACCGTCTGATCTTCGGGGCTGAGCTCGATGTTGCTGCCACCCACTTCCAGCGCGTAGTCGCTGCGCTTGCTGCTGTAGATCGGGTCGAATGCGCGGTCGTTTGCGTCGTCGATGAACTGCTTGTCGCGGTCTACGTCGCGCGGGTCCGGGCCGGTGGAGGCGTTGTTCATTGGATGCGTCCTGCATGCTGCGCCGGTGCAGCGGGCGCGCAGTATATCGCCGGCGTTTTATGCGTTTATCAAATCAACGTTATGCGGCGGCCAGGGTGACGGCCGCCGCATGCCGCGAGAAGCGCGTGCGTCAGTGCGTTGCGGCAGGCACAGGCGTAGTGCTGGTGGCCGCGGGTGCGCTTGCCTGCCAGCCGCACAATTTCCCCTGGTTCTGTTGCTTCAGCCACTCGCTCATCGGTGCGAAGTAGTCCAGCATCGGGCCGGCATCCAGGCGGTCGTTGCCGGTGAGTTCCTTCAGCGTGGTCTGCCAGGGTTGGCTGGAACCACGTTGCAGCATCGACCAGAACTTCTGCCCGGCGTCCTTGTTGCCGTAGAAACTGCACTCGTACAAGGGGCCCTGATGGCCGGCGGCTTCGCACAGGCCCTTGTAGAACTGGAACTGCAGGATGTGCGCGAGAAAATACCGGGTGTACGGCGTGTTGCCGGGCACATGGTACTTGGCGCCGGCATCGAAGAACTCTTCGCCGCGTGGGCTCGCCGGTGCCACGCCCTGGTACCTGGCTTTCAGTTCCCACCAGGCCTGGTTGTAATGCTCGGGGGGGATCGACCCGTCGAACACGCCCCAGCGCCAGCGGTCGATCATCAGGCCGAACGGCAGAAAGGCGACCTTGCTCAGCGCCATGCGCATCTGGGAATTGATCAGCGCCTCGCGGCTGGTTTGCTGTTCGCCCACCATGCCGATCGACTGTAGATACTTGGGCGTCATCGCCAGCACGATGGTGTCGCCGATCGCTTCGTGGAAGCCATCGTTGGCACCGTTCTGAAACAGGGGCGGCAGCGGGTTGTAAGCCAGGTCGTAATAGATGTGCCCAAGCTCGTGATAGATGGTGGTGAAATCCTCTTCGGTCGGCTTGATGCACATCTTGGTGCGCACGTCCGCACCGATGTTCTGCGTCGCTTCGCCGCCCATGTTCATGTCCCACGCGCTGGCGTGGCAGACCACGTCGCGGTCCAGCGGTTTGATGAACTGCGAACGCTGCCAATAGGTGTCGGGAAGCTTGGGCATGCCGAGCGAGGTGTAGAAATCCTGCGCACGCTCGGTCATCTGTTTTGCGGTACGCAGCTGCGCTTCGCGCTCGGCCTGGAAGCGGGCGCCGCTGCCGCCGTCTGTGCCGGTATTGCGTGCCAGCACCGCACTCAGGTTGCCCTGGTATTGTTTTTCCAGCGCCGCGGTGATGTCCAGATCGCCCGCACCCGGGTACGGCTGCAGCAGGTCCCACAGATTGCTCCAGTCCTGCTGCCACATATTGCCCATCAGATGCGCGGGCAACATGCCACCGGCGAGTTCGCCCCTGTCCTTGCCGTATTGCGTATCGAGCTTGCCGCGCGCATAGCACTGCAGTTGTGCGTACAGCGGCTTGACCTGCTCCCAGAGACGGTCGGTTTCGCTGGCCAGTTGCGCTGGCGGCATGTCGTAACCACTGCGCCACAGCACGCCGACATCGGCAAAGCCCAACCCGCGCGCGCCCTCGTTGGCGAGCTCGACAAACCGCTGGTAGTCCTTGCGCATCGGGATTGCGGTGCCATGCCAGCCCTGCCAGGCATCCAGCTGTTCGGCGTAATCGCGGCTACTGGCCAGCACGTGTTCCAGCTCGCCAAGCTGGCGGCAGCGGCGTTGTTCGCCATCGCCCACGCAATAACTGGCCGCACCATAATCGCCTTCCATCTTGGCGGCGATCCGGGTGAGCTCTGCCAGCTTGGCCGGGTCGCGTGGGGCGGGCAGGGCGCTCATCAATTTCAGCAGTTGCAATGCACGCGCGCTGTCGGCCGACATCGGGGTGCCTGCATACTGCTTGGATTGTGCGATCCAGCGGTCCAGTTGTGTCAGCGAGCGCTCGTTGGCTTTGGCGGCCAGCAGCTGCGAATCGCCGTTGATATAGGTCGAAGACAACCACTGCGCGGCGGTGAGTTCCGGATACGCGGCCTTGTACTCGGCGCTGATGCGTGCGACGAATTGGTCGGCGCTTTCCTCCGGCGCAGTTTTGGTGGCAGTAGGCTTGGCGGGTGCTGCCGCGTCCTGACGGCAGGCCGACAGTGACAGGGTGCCGGTGGCCACGGCCAGTGCCAGCCACAACAAACGAGGATTCACAGATGGTCCTTGCGGTGAAGTCCGACGCAGGCTAGAGCGCGTCGGGTTCCACCGCAAGCGCTGTCACGGTGCACGCGACTTGGGTGGGCTGCAAATCCATCTGTGCTCGCCATGTGTGCTCGTCAGAGCAAGCGCCACATTGCATGCCCACCGCGGGCGGGCACGGCCGTTACCTGTTTGCTCGCGATGTACTGCCAGCTGCTTCAAGACTGGGGGACCGGTTGCATTGGGTTGATGGAACGGTGCAGGCGGATCAGTTGCAGAGCGGATGATCTGCCGCTTGGTTGCAGGGCCCTTGCCCGCCCACCATCGCAGGACACGCCGCAAGTACGTCCCTGTAGGCTCTTACGCGGCATCCATGCCGCGTAAGGTCCCGCGACGGTG